>CAZNZF010000064.1:0-11674 GCA_964577465.1 uncultured bacterium
ACCGCGATGACGTAGGGGCGGGGCTCCGTCCCCGCCCGCGGGCCGACCTTCAGGTCGGCCCCTACTTGTCGGCCGGACCGCCGAAGTCCGACTCCACCTCGTGCTGGTGGTGGTGCGACTTCACACCCTCCGGCAGGTTGCTGAAGAGGTGCCCCATCTTCTCCTGCTTGGTCAACAGGTAGTGCAGGTTCTCGTCGGTGGGGTCCACCTCCACGGGCACGCGCTCGACCACCTCCAGACCGTACCCCTCCAGGGCGACGATTTTGCGCGGGTTGTTGGTCATGAGCCGGAGCTTGCGGGCGCCGAGGTCGTAGAGAATCTGGGCCCCGATGCCGTAATCGCGCAGGTCGGCGGGGAAGCCGAGCTCCAGGTTGGCCTCCACGGTGTCGCGCCCCTGGTCCTGGAGGGCGTAGGCCCGGATTTTGTTCACCAGGCCGATGCCGCGCCCCTCCTGCCGCAGGTATAAAAGGACCCCGCGCCCCTCGAGGGCGATGGCCCGGAGCGCCGTGTCGAGCTGCGGGCCGCAGTCGCAGCGCAGGCTGTGGAACGTGTCCCCGGTGAGGCACTCGGAGTGCACACGCACCAGGACGGGGTCCTCGCCATTTATCTCGCCCATGACCAGGGCCACGTGGTACTCGTCGGAGATGGTGGAGGTGTAGGTGTGGATGGTGAACTCGCCGAAGACGGTGGGCAGCCGGGCCGAGGCGACATTCTTCACCAGGACCTCGGTGCGGCGGCGGTACTCGATGAGGTCGGCGATGGAGATGAGCCGGACGCCCCACTCCTCCTTGAGCTTCCGAAGATCTGGGAGGCGGGCCATGGTGCCGTCGGGATTGAGAATCTCGATGAGGACGCCGACCGGCTCGATTCCGACCAGGCGGCAGAGGTCCACGACGGCCTCGGTGTGTCCGGCGCGGACCAGCACCCCGCCCTCCCTGGCGCGCAGGGGGTTGACGTGGCCCGGCCGGGCGAAATCCCCGGGCGTCGAGGCGGGGTCCGCCAGGGCCCGGATGGTCTTGGAGCGCTCCTCGGCGGAGATGCCCGTGGTCACCCCGTGGCGGTAGTCCACGGTGACGGTGAAGGGCGTGCCCAGAAGGGCGGTGGAGTGGGCGTCGGGGACCATCATGTCGAGCTCGAGCCGCCGGGTCACGTCGGGCGCCATGGGGGTGCAGAGCATGCCGCGCCCGTGGACTATCATGAAGTTCACGTCCTCGGTGCGGCAGAACCGGGCCCCCATCACCAGGTCGCCCTCGTTCTCCCGGTCCTCGTCGTCCACGACGATGACCATCCCGCCGTTCCTGAGCTCCTCCACGGCCGACTCGATGTCGTCGAAAGGCACGTTACCTCCGTCGGTCGCTCTCACGAGTTTTTTTAATAAATCCCGCGCCGCCGGGGGCGGGGAGCCGTCGGTTTTAAAAGACGCTGAAATCCGTGTAGAAATCCGCCGCCGGAGCCCATTGGAGCTTGACGTCACGGACGCGGGAGGCGGATGGACCCTCGCGCAGGAGTTCGACGAGCGATTCCAGGTCCCCCCGCTCGCCTACCGCCACCACCTGGACCGTTCCGTCGGGCAGGTTGGCTACCGTCCCGACCAGGCCCAGCGCCCGGGCGTGACGCACCACGAACCAGCGGAATCCCACGCCCTGGACCGTACCCTCCACGACCGCCTGCAGCGCCTCCCTCACGCCACCTCCGGGGATTTCCGCGCCAGCCGGAGCGCCATCTCCACCGCCTCCCGGGGCGAGTGGGCGTGGTGGAGCGGGTCCGCGGTCTGTTTTCCGCCGGGGGGCGGCGGCAGCAGCCAGCTTCCCAGGGTGACGACGGGGCGGCCGATTTTCAGCGCCAGGGCGATTTCGGACAGGGTGCCGTAATAACCGTCTATGGCGATGACCGCCCGGCCCGAGGCGACGACGATGGCGTTCCGGGCCACGCCGAGGCCGGTGGGGATGCGGATGTCCACGTGGGGGTTGGCCTCGGCGTCGTCGTACCCCATGAGGATGCCGACACAGGTTCCCCCGGCTTTTTCGGCGCCGCGACAGGCCGCCTCCATCACGCCGGTCCGTCCGCCGCACACCAGCACCGCCCCCGCCTGAGCCAACAGAAAGCCGACCTCCTCCGCCTTGGCCGCCGTGGGTTCGTCGCAGCTCGCGCCGCCGATGATGCTTATCTGGAGCCTTCTCTCCATGCCTTTCCTTTGAGCTGGTCACGGAATGTCCGGGGTCGGTGAGGATTTTACGACCATCCCCATCACGGGTCAAGGCGACCGGCGGGCTGGACTCGACTCGAACGGCCGTTGTATGATGAAGGCGTACTCCTGCTAGGTTAATTGAATGGGCGGCGCGGCCTGCTACAACTGCAAGGGGACGCTCGCCGAATCCGGCCTGGGGGTCAAGTGCCCCTTCTGCGGTTCGGTGAACTTCGTGTCGCCGGACGGTCGTGCCATCGCCCATCTGGTCCACCCGCTGGCGCCCCTGGAGCCGGCCGAGCTCCTGGCGGAAAAGCTCGCCCGGATGGGCATCCCCTGCACCATCGAGAAGAACGAGCCGCTGTGGGCGCCCTGCTACCTCTTCACCCCCGCGGAGGACGACCCGTTCTGGCGGGTGGCGTACGCCGACGTGGCGGGTCGCTTTTACGCGAGCCTCCCACCGCCCCAGCGCAGGCTCGTCCCCTACTACCCGCCCCCCGAGCCATACCGGCTGGTCGAGCCCTCGGTCACCCCGGCCCAGGCCGAGACGCACCTGCCGGGACGGGGACTGGAGGGCGCGAAGGGGTGCGAAGTTGCGCTGGTCCACATGCCCGTTCACCGGTTGCGCTACGAGGCCGGCGGACGGCGGGGGGTGGCCCTGGCGGTCGCCGAGCGGGTCTTCATGGAAACGCCGCCCAGGCCGACCGGAACCGGCCTCGGGCGATTGCGCCTCTACTTCGGAGCGGGGACGGCGGCCCTTGTGTTATTATCCACCGTGGCCGTCGGCGGGATTCCCGGGGCTGCCATCGCTTTCGTCCTGGGAATCGCAGGAACCGTTTTCCTCGCCCGGGCGACGCGCTCCGGCTGACGATAGCGAGGTGGAACCGGATGCGGGAGGGATTGCGGCTTCACCGTAGCGGATACCCATTGTATTCCAGGGGTTAAGATTAATCCACACAACGGATTGCGGAAAATAGTTTCAGAAAAATTTGACATTTTTTCCCGGTAAGGCTATACTCTACCAATAATCTTGGTTGAACCCATGCGGGTTCTGTCTAGGCCTATCTAAGGCTTGTCCGTATCCTACGTCCTAACCCTAAACCCTAAGGAGCTCCACATGAAGAAATTCCTCATTTTGGCCGTCGTCTTGCTCATGATGGCTCCGGCCGCGTTCGGCAAGAACATGGTCGAGGGCAAGTTCGGTGCCGGCCTCGCTCTGGGCACCGGTCGCACCATGCTTCTCTTCCAACCCGGCAACGCGCTGGGCCTTGGCATCACCCTGCAGTACGGCATCACCGGCCTGACCTTCCAGGGCGTCTTCAACTACTCCCTGCCCGTCTCGCCCGATGTCATGGAGAACACGGAGGACCTCAGCGAATCCGTCATGGACTTCGGTGTCAACTTCCTGGGCACCGTGGGCGACGGCCCCTTCGTGGGCTATGCCGGTCTCGGCTTCTTCTACAACATGAACAGCTGGGACGTCTACAACCAAATAGACGACTCCGTTAGCTCCGTGGACACGAGCACCTACGGCCTGAACCTGACCGCAGCCGTGGATTACTTCATGAACGACATGATCGCCCTGGGCTTCCAGATGGGCTATCCGGTCTCCCTGGGCAGCGACGACGGCGGCACCGACGACTACAACGGCGGCGCAAACGTAGCCGGCGCGACCTACAAGGTCAACGTCAAGTTCTTCTTCTAGAATCAAGCATCTTCGTGAAGGGGGGCCGATTATGGCCCCCTTTCTTGTAGGTGTGTGAGGTATAGATGGGGGCCGATTATGGCCCCCTTTCTTGTAGGTGTGTGAGGTATAGATGGGGGCCGATTATGGCCCCCTTTTTATCATTGAAGAGGGAAACGTTGATTCGAATTATGAGGGACTGCCCCGTGCCTCACGGATTGCGATGTTGTAGGGCGGCCCCTCTGCGGGCCGCCGCTTTCCATCTAAGGTAGCCTTTACACCGACCCATGCCTCACCGGACTCCCACGGGGAAAGAGAAACCGCGGGCCGACCGGTCGGTCGGCCCCTACGAGGGTGACTCGTAGAGGCGTACCTTTAGGTGCGTCTGAGTCAACCTCAGTTCCTGTCACACACCCGAAAAAAAGGGGGCGTGTGCCCCCTGTTTTTAAAAATCCGCGCGTTTACTTCCCGGACGCGTCCGCCCCGTACAGCTCCCGGGTCATGGCCACCTTGGCGTCCAGGAGCTTCCAGCGGCGGTCGCGCCACCGGGTCACGTGCTCCACGTCCTCCGGTTTCAGGTGCCGGAAGCGCCCCTGGAGTTTCAGGTACTCCTCCACCGGCTTGAACTCCTTGGGCCGGTAGTTGATTTTGTACACGCCGTTCTCCACCTCGTAGAGGGCGACGATGCCGGTCTGCACGCCCAGGCGCATGGCCTTGATCGAGTCCTCGGATTTCATCTTCCAGCCCGGCGGACAGCTCGCGAAGACCTGGAGGTACTTCGTCCCCCGGATTTGTTTGGCCTTCTTCATCTTCTTGACGAAGTCCTCGGCGTGGCTCACGCAGGCGGTGGCGGTGTAGCGGATGCCGTGGGCCACCATGATTTCCACCATGTCCTTCTTCTCTTCCTTCTTGAAATGGCGGACGGGGGTGGTGGTGGTCCAGGCGCCCCAGGGGGTGGAGCCGGAGCGCTGGATGCCCGTGTTCATGTACGCCTCGTTGTCGTAGCAGACGTAGATGATGTCCTCGTCACGCTCGACGGCGCCGGAGAGGGCCTGGATGCCGATGTCCACGGTACCGCCGTCGCCGGCCCAGGCCATCACGGTGGTGTGGTCGTTGCCCCGGATACTGAAGCCGTTGCGGATGCCCGAGGCGGCGGCCGCCGCGGTCTCGAAGGCCGTGTGGAACAGCGGCACCAGCGTGGACGAGTACGGGAAGGGCCCGTCGATGACGCTCCAGCAGCAGGCCGGGATGGAGAGGACCGTGTCCGGGCCCAGGGCCTTGAGCGCGTAGCGCATGGCCAGCACCGCCCCGCAACCCTGGCACGCCACGGTTCCGCTGGTAACGAGCTCCTCGGTGGGAATCGAGTACTTCATCTTAAAATCCTTTCGCCCCGGGCTCCGACCCGCCGGTCCGGGGCCGGTGACGGCTAGGCCAGCTTGGCCCCCTGCCAGTTGATGTCGGTCTTGGGGCTCTGGTTCGCCGTTATCTTTATCATCTCGTACACCGTGTCCACGGTGACGTCGCGGCCGCCGAGACCCGCGATGAACCCGTGGATTTCCGGCCGCTCCGGCTCGTGGTACAGGCAGCTCTTGATTTCGGTGTAGAACGCACCCTCGGAGCCGTAGGAGAGGTTGCGGTCGATGACGCCCAGCCGTTTCTTGCCCTTGACAATCGCCCGAATCTGGGGCTTGGGGAAGGGCCGCAGGAGGCGCACCTTGACCGAGCCGGCCTTGATGCCTTCGGACCGGGCGCGGTCCACCGCGTCCTTGGCCGTGGAGGCGATGGTCGAGGAGACGAAGACGAGGTACTCGGCGTCGTCGGCGCGGTAGCCCTCGACGACGGGGTAGCTCCGGCCGAACATCTCGCCGAAGAGCGCGTCTTCGGCGATTATCACGTCCAGCGCCTTCTCCATCGCCCGCTGCATCTTGATCTGCAGCTCGTAGTACCACTCTTCGTTGCAGAGCGCCCCGTAGGCCGGGTGGCCCTTGGCCGGGTCGAGGTCCTGCTTGGCCTGGTACTTCGGCAGGTATTTGTCCACCAGCGCGATGTCCGCCAGGTCCACCGGCTCCGAGGTGTGGGAAAGGTAGAAGCTGTCCAGGACCAACATCGCCGGCATCTCCACCTGCTCGGCCACCTTGAAGGCCTGGATGACCGAGTCGGTGACTTCCTGGTTGGATTCGCAGTAGAACTGAATCCAGCCGGTGTCGCGGCGGGAGATGGTATCGTTCTGGTCGGTCCAGATGGTCCAGGGCGGCCCCATGGCGCGGTTGATGTTGGCCAGGACGACGGGCAGGCGGGCGTGGGACGCCCAGTGGAGCATCTCGTCCATGAGGGCCAGTCCCTGGGAGCTGGTGGCGGTGAAGGCGCGCGCCCCGGCCGCCGACGCGCCGATGCAGGCAGCCATCGCCGAGTGCTCGCTCTCCACCTTGATGAACTTGGCGTCCATCACCCCGTCGGCGCACAGCTCGGAGATTTTCTCCACTATCTGGGTCTGGGGCGTGATGGGGTAGGCGGCGACCACCTCGGCCCGTGCCAGCATGGAGCCGTAGGACACCGCGTGGTTGCCGGTGAGTACCTTCTTCATCGTACCTCCTCCACCATCTCGATGCAGTCCTTGGGACACTCCATGGCGCACACCCCGCAGCCCTTGCAGTAGGTAAGGTTCACCACGGGGAAGCCCTCGGCGTCCTCGGAGATGCTCATGTCGGGGCAATACTTCCAGCAGATGCCGCACCGGGTGCAGTCCTCGTTGCGGATGACCGGCCGGACGTTGCGCCAGGAGCCGGTCTCGTTGACCAGCATGGTGCCCAGCGTCTTGGCCATGGTGGGGAGGTCGTCGATGTTCTTCAGCGGGACGTAATGCTTGTTGGGCATTTGACCCCCGTTTCTCGTCGGGCCTCGTCGTCGGCCCGATTTCGCCCTGGGCGTTACCCCGCTTACGGTTGCGCCGTCGCGGTCACGCCGGGGGCGTTGCTTCGTTTCGCGCCACAAAAAAGGGGAACGCGGCGGTTCCCCCTCGAGAGTTAGACGGTAATGGCTTCGTAGGTGTCCCTGGCGGCGGCGGCGTTCTCCTCGGGCTTCGAGGGGGCCGCCTCCCGGATGCACTGCATGAGGAGCTCGATGTCGGCCTGGCCGGTCACCTTGGCGGCGGCGCCGAGCATGGCCGTGTTCACGATGGGGGAGGTAACCGAGCCCAGGCCGTGCTCGGTGGATATCCGGGTGGCGTCGACGGTGTAGAGTTTAAAGTCGCCCTTGAGGCCGAGCTCCTCCGGGCTCTTGGTGGTGTTGACGGTGATGGTCCCGCCGGGCTTGAGGCCGTCGGTGCAGTCGACGGTATCCATGAGCGTCTCGGACAGGACGATGACGTGGTCCGGGTGGTAGATGTTGTGGCGGGCGCGGATGTCGGTGTCCGAGATGCGGACGAAGCTGGCCACCGGCGCACCCCGGCGCTCGACCCCGAACATGGGGAAGGCCTGGACCCTCTTCCCCCCGCGGAAGGCCGCGTCGGCGAAGATGGTGCAACCGCTGGCCGCACCCTGACCCCCGCGGCCGTGGAAGCGGATTTCGATCATCGTTGGTCACTCCCCTGGTGGCTGGATTTATAGAGCGGTTCGAGGCGGTTCGCGGTTTTTTTTAGACAGGGACCGGGTAAAAAATCCCCGCTTACATCCATCCGGCCCACGACTATAACACTATGTCCCGGTGCCCTCAACCCCCCAAACGAGGTTGCGGGTCAGTTGAGATGAAAGCTCAAAAAAAGCCCCTCGGTGCCCGCTCACCGCTCCTGTCGGACCCGCGCCTTTTGTCCGACGGGAGGTGTGGAATTCGACCCTTCCCCATTTGGTGGGCGGCCGCATACATTGGCCTCCGCGCGTGTGGGTGGACTGCGGCGGGGTTAGGAAACCCCGCCCTACATTTTCATTGGTCCCCGCGCGTGCGGGTGGGCTCCGGCCGCCGGAACGCTACTTGGTCTTGACCTTGGTGTAGCCCTCCTCGCCCGGTTTCGGCTTGGGCAGGAACTTCCCCCAGTCCCGGTCCTTTTTCGGCGGGATGGGCTTCTCCGGGTCGGCGGCCACCAGGGAGTAGTCGGGGTCGTCGTCCACGGCCAGGGCGAGGGCCGCTCCGCAGCGGGGACAGTAAACACCGTCCACGTCGCCCTTCCCCCCGGAGCGGAGGTTGACGCGCTTGTACTCGCGGCGCAGGGTCTTGTCCCAGTCCGTCTTGTTGCCGCACTTCTCGCACTGCACCTCGTAGTCGACTTCCCTCTTCGGCTTGGGCTTCGGCTTGGCCTTGGCCTCCGGGGCGGGGACGGTCTTGACCACCTTCCCCTTGGGCTCCGGCTCGATATCGCCCTTGGCCAGGTCCACCTTGCGCAGCCAGTACTGCTGCCCCATGGTCAGGACGGTGTTGGTTATCCAGTACAGGACCAGACCCGAGGGCATGTTGTAGAACATGACGCCGAAGATGAGGGGGAGGTACTTGGTGAAGCCCTTCTGCTTTACGCCCGAGCTGGTTGTCATCTTGCCCTGGTACCACATGGCGGCGGTCATCAGGATGGGCAGCAGGTTGAAGGTGGCCCAGCCCAAGAGGGGGATGGTGAAGCCGAAGCTGAACAGGGAGTCGGGCAGGGTGAGGTCGGCTATCCACAGGAAGCTCGCGCCGCGGAGCTCCACGGCGCTGCGGAGTGCACCGAAGAGAGCGATGAAGATGGGCATCTGCAGAAGAAGCGGGAGGCAGCCGCCCAGGGGCGACACCTTGTGCTTCTTGTACAGCTCCATGATTTCCTGGTTCGCCCGCTGCTGGTCGTTGGCGTACTTCTCCTTGATGGCCTCGATTTTCGGCTGGAGCCGCTGCATGGCCATGCTCGAGCGGAAGCTCTTGTTCGTCAGCGGCACCGTCACCAGTTTCAGTACGAAGGACAGCAGAAGGATGGCCAGGCCGTAGTTGCCCAGGAAGCCCTCGAAGAAGTTCAACAGCTTGAGGGCGCCGATGGCGATGGGGGCGAGGAAGTCCCAGCCGAAATCGGCCACGTCGCCCATGCCGAGGGCCTGGAGGGTGTCATAGTTCTTCGGCCCGATGTAGAGTTGGAAGCGGTCCGAGAAGCGGCCGCTCGCGTCGGTGCGCATCTCGATGATGGTGTTGGCGATTTTCGGCGCGTCCAGGAGCGGCTCGAGGGCCACCCGACCGCCGGTGAGCGCCACGGTCGGTTTTAGCGCCAGGGCGAAGTACTGGTCCGCGATGGCCATGTAGGAAATGGGGCCCGAGGCCTCCTCGAGGTCGTTGTCCCCGGGGCTCTCCTCGAACTCCTCCCCGTCCACCTCGCCGGTGGTGACCAGGAGGCTGCGGACCAGCTCCCGCATGTCCCCCTGCCGGTCCAGGCCGGTGCCCAGGTCGAGGTCGAAGGAGCGGTGGTCCCGGACGGGGTAGTCCACGGCGAGGTCGAAGAGGCCGAGGTAGGAGTCGCCGCGGAAGGTGTAGCTCTTCACGACCTTTATCCCCGACTCCGTGGCCGAGTAGGTGACGGTGAACTGGTCCGCGCCCGAGATGGTGTAGTCGCCGGCGGCGTGGTTGGCCGTGTGGATGGTGAAGGCGTCGAACTCCGAGGTGGAGACCATGCCGGGGTAGTACTCGCCCAGGGCCTTGTTGAACAGGACGAGCTGCGAGCCGTCGTAGTCCTTGTGCTCCTTGAGGGTGACGGATTTCAGGGCGCCGCCGATGTTGGAGAAGTGCAGGACCATGAGGTCCGTCTCCAGGGTGATGAGCCTCTCCTGGTCGGGGGTCAGGCGCGGCTCGGCGGCCGTCGCGGGGGCGGGGGTCTCGACGACCTCCGCGGGGGCGGTCTCCACGGGCGCGATTTCCGCGGGCGCGATTTCCTTCCCGGCTGGATTCTCCGCCTCCCCGGGTTGCTCAGTCTCCGCGGTGCCCTCGCCCTTCCCCTCCTCGTCCGAGCCGAGTCCGATGAGGAAGTTGATGCCGACCATCGCCACGATGGATATCACCACGGCCAGGACCAGCCGGAGGGTCATTCCACGGTCCTTCTCTTCGGGCACGGCGCTCCCTTGGAAAACGGGTATGAGCCAAGGCATTGTACCGGCGGGCGGCGGGGGGTGTCAAGCGTGGCGGTTTCCGGCGGCATGTTGTACCCGGCGGTCGACTCTGCTACCATCGGCGGTGAAAGGAGCCGCGATGCACGAGCCGCTGGTGGTGGTGGTCGGCGTGCTGGAGATGAACTGCTACGTGTGGCCCGTGGGCGACGGGGGGGCCCTGGTGGTGGACCCCGGGGCCGAGGTGCCCCGGATCGACCGGGTGCTGGAGGAGAACGGCCTCGCGCCGGTGGCCATCGCCCTGACCCACGGCCACCCCGACCATCTGGGCGGCGCCGGGGAGATGGCCCGGCGTCGCGACATCCCCTGCTACCTCCACCCCGACGACCTGATCTGGGTGGCGGCGCTGAAGGAGGAGTGGCTGGAGGTCTACGGCCCACGCCCCACCGAGTGGCCCCACTTCACCCCGTATCCGACCCTGTTGACCTTTCCCGCCGTCCAGCTCGAGGTGCTCCCCCTCCCGGGTCACTCGCCGGGCGGGGTGGTGCTCTACGACGCCAAGTACGGCATCGCCGCGGTGGGCGATTCCATCTTCGCCGGCAGCGTGGGGCGCACCGACATCCCCGGCGGCGATCCCGACGCGCTCTTCCACAACCTCGAGCGGGTCATCATGTCCCTGCCCGACTCGACGCTACTCCTGCCCGGCCACGGCCCCGCGACCACGGTGGGCGTGGAGAAGCGGTCCAACCCCTACCTGATTTGAGACGGTTCACCCCCCTGGCGGGTATTGTGGTCCTGCTCGGCTGCGCCGCCGAACCGGCACCTCCGCCGGGTTGCGTCTTCGCGAAGGCGCTGCCCTCGGAGGATTTTTACGCCCTGGCGTTCCGGACGCTGGGCGACCCGGAGCGGGGCCCGGAGCTGGCCGCGCTCAACCGGGCGGAGGAGGATGCCCGCCCCTCGGAGTTAGCGGGGCTGGTCGTGCCCGCCGGGGCGAACACGGACCAGCCTCCGTCCTACGACGCGCTGGAGGAGGGGGGCGGGGAGGCGGAGTGGCTCGCGGCGTCCCGATTCGTCGTCCGCGGGGACGTAGAGGGGGCGGCGGCGTTTTTGGAATCGGCCCTCCGGGAAGACCCCTACCGGGCGCGGCTGCGCTTTCTGCTGGGGTTGTTGCGCTTCCGTCTCGGGGAGGCTTGGCGCGCCGAGGTCCAGCTCCGGGCGGCCGCGTACCTGGCCCCGACCGACGCCCGACCGCACCTGGCGCTGGCACTCCTTCTTTTGGCGCTGGACCGGGGGGAGGAGGCCGGGCGGGAGCTGTCGGTGGCGCTGGCGCTGGACCCGACGGACGACCGCGCCTGGGCGGCGGCTGCGCTCCTGGCCGAGGCGGATGGCGATTGGAGGGACGCGGCGTACATGCTGGGCGAGTTTTTGCGCCTGGGTCCCGGCTACGGTCCCGAGCGGGAGGTTTTTCGGGACATGGCCGGGCTCATCGAGGGCGGGCTGGACCCGTTGGACCCCGCCTGGCGGTCGGGGCGGCTCCCCGTTCCCGACCCCCGCGACCCGGTCCTCGACCCGCCGTAGGGTAAATCCCGTCCCAGATGGTTTAGGGCGGCATACAGAGCTGCCGCCCTACGTTTTATAAGGTGTAGGGGCGGGTGTCCACACCCGCCCGTTCGTTTTTTTACACCGCCGTGCGCCTGAATGTAGGGCGGGGATTTTAATCCCCGCCGCGGCGGCCCGCAGAGGGGCCGCCCTACATAAAAA
>CAZNZF010000065.1:0-11447 GCA_964577465.1 uncultured bacterium
TCACCCCGACCCGTCGTCGCGGATCTCAATTGATGTGAATGTGGTCGTTGGATACCCTTACCCGCATTTTGCGATGACGTAGGGGCGGGTGTCCACACCCGCCCGCGGGCCGACCGCATGTCAGCCCCGGCAAGAACAACGGACAATGAAAAAGGGACGGCCGCAGCCGTCCCACCCGAGGTGCCGCCGGTCAGTCCTCCCGGAGCTCCGGCGGGACCGGCAGCCCCTCGCGGATGTAATCCTTGGCCTCGGGCTCGTAGTCCAGCATGTAGGAGTAGTCCTTGCCTGTATAGTCGCTGATGACGAGTATGGCCACGCGGCGGACCTCGATGTCCGGGCTCTGGAGGTAGTCGTCGAGGAAGTTGACGCCGAACTGGCCGCCGGCGGAGAAGATGACCGGGGCATAGGCCAGGGCGCCGACCTGACGCTCGCGCACGGCGACGACGAGGGCGGGGTACGCCTCCTCCTCGGCGCACTGGAGGCCGAGCACGGATATCGTGGCCGGCTGGCCCTCCAGGGACAGCGCCCGTACCAGGCCGTTTATGTGCACCTCGCCCTCCAGGTCGAAGAGGACGCAGGCCGCCGGCGCGGACTCGGCGTCATCGCTCCCGGCGAGGTCCCGCAGCTCGTCGCGGATGCCGTCCAGACCCAGGTACAGGGCGACCAGCAGCCGCTCCCGAGCCTCGTCGTCCTCCACCCAGCGGTAGAAATCCAGGAGCAGGCGGAGGTTCTCCGGCAGGCCCTCGGCGAGCGCCAGGATGGGAAGCCCGTCGCCGGTGACCCGCAACAGGGCCTCCACCCCGATTTCCTGGTCGGCGAAACGGGTCAGGCGGTCGAGCCGCTGGCCGGCGGAGAGGGTGATGTCTACGGCGATGCGCCCCAGGCCGTCGACGAGGGCGGTCAGGCCGACCTCCTCGACCCGCCCCGCCCAATCGGGGCCGTCGGGCTCCACGGCCAGCTCTTCGACCGTCACCGCCGCCGCCGCCAGGGGAAGCAGGAGCATTACGAGCGGGTATTTCATCAATCCCTCGCCTTCCAAAGCGTAACCTTCCAGACGCCGTCGATGCGCATCAGATAGAACACGTTCAATTCCGGGTCCGACCAGCCGCCCGCCCCGTCGGAGTAGGCCAGCCCGGCCTCGCAGATGACGACCCCGTCCCCCAGGTCCGGGGCCGCGCCGTCGGCGTCCGCGCGGCGGGGGACGTAGTGGATGAAGTCGGGGCGGCCGTCCGCGGTCAGGTCCTCAATCCGCGCCCGGCATTCCCGGGCCTCGGCCTCCCACTCGGTCCCGAGCCAGGGCGCATCGTCGAAGAAGGCCAGCGCCGCCTCCGTGTCGCCGCCCCACACGGCCGCGAGGAAGCGCGAGACCGCGTTCTCCGGCGTCCCCGGTTGGTCGGCGGGGGTCATGGCCCGGATGTTGGCCGCCGCGCAAGTCGCCAGGCAGACGACGCCGATGAGCACTTTGAATAAAGCCGAGCCTCTCATGCCCCTCTCCGGCGTTCATCCCCCAACCCCGACCACCCCCTAAAGCTCGAAGAGCACCACGGCCAGGCCGGTCTCCAGGGCGCCGTCCTCGCCGAGGGGCACCCCCAGGGTGAGGGACAGCTCCAGGTCGGCGACGCGGAAGTGGAAGCCGGGGATGAGGGAGGACTCCCGGTACGTCGAAAGAGCGTACTGGCTTTCCAGCGAGAGCGTGAACCAGTCGGTGGCGGCCCAGATGAAGCCGAGGCCCCCCTCGATACCGCCGCCCGCCGCGAAGTCGTAGCCGAGGTTGGCCAGGACCCCGCCCTTGAGGAAGTCGAACTGGAGGGCCAGCCCCGCGGCCAGGTTCGCCCGGCCGTCGGGGGTCTCCGGGCCCAGGTCCACCGGCGGGCGGTAACGGGCGGTTTCGTCCCCCTCGGGGTAGGTTGGTCCCGTCGGGAGGGCGAGCCTCGCGTAGAAGGCGTAGGCGAAATCGCCGGTCGCGGGGGGGGAAAACTTCCCCGCCAGCGTGAGGTCGCCCATCCCGCCAAAAGTCTCGCCGCCCGCGAAAATCTGGTTCACGTAGGGTGCCTTGAGGGACAGCTCGCCCCAGCCGCCCAGGCCGACCGAGACGGCCAGCCAGGGCCGGACCACGCGCTCGAGGGGCACGTACTCGGGGACGGTGATGACGATGAGCCGGTCGTAGTAGTCCGCGCCGCAAGCGACGCGCACCGACCAGGGCTCCGGTCCGCGGGCGGACGCGAGCATGCTCAACCCAATCCCGCCCGTGGGCCCCACCAGGCCCACCGGCAGGTCGGGGATGTGGAACACGAGGCGGTACTCGCGGGAGTTGCCCGCCGCGTCGCGGGCCACCAGGGGCACCGAGCCGTCGTAGGCTCCCGTGGGCACGGTGGCCTCGAAGCCGCCGTCGCCGGAGAGGGGGACCGGCCCGGCGCCGACGACGAGGTTGGTCGCGTCGACGGCCCGGCCCCACAGGGTGAGGGTGCGTCCGCCGCCGCCCAGCCGCCAGCCCTCAATCTCCAGGTCCGGCGGCGTGTCGTCGACGACCACTTCGAAGGAGCGGACCGGGGAGAACTCCCCGGCCAGGCCGTCGTCGTCCAGGGCGGCCGCGCGCCAGTAGTACGCGCCGGGAACCAGCTCCAGCCGCAGGGCCTCGCCGGCGGCCGCCTCGCGCTCCTCATAGAGCCGCGTGCAGGCAGGATCGGCGGCGAGCTGGAACCGGACGCGGGTCGCCCCCGCGGGGGCCTCCCACTCGAACACCACGCCCCGCCGGGCGTCGGCGGCGAAGACCAGGGACGCGCCATCCCCGGGCCGGACCAGCACGGGCTCGGCGGGGAGGGTCTTACGGACGTAACCGTGCTCGCGGACGATGGCGCCCTCGCCGGGGCCCAGCTCGAAAGGCTCACCGGCGGGCTCGCCCGCGAGCCGCGGCTCTACCCGTACCCGCCCGCGGAAAACGGCTATCTGGGTCACGCCCGGGTCGGGCGACGCGACCTCGAAATCCGTCCCGCGGACGATGGCCACCGCCGTGGGGCCGATGATGCGGAACTCGTCGCCCTCGCCCAGGACCGCGTCCAGCACCGCCCGGACCCGCCCGTAGAGCAGCTCCAGCAGGGTCGAGCTCGTGCCCTCGCTCCGGACGGACCCCTCGAGGCGCAGGCCGGTCGAGGGGGCCAATATGACCCGGGCGCCGCCCACCGAGAGCTCCGCGGTGGATAGCTCCCCCGTGCGCGCCGTGTCGCCGGGGGCCACGGCCGTGTCGGGGTGGAGCGGCTCGAAACCGCCGTGTTCCCGCCCCACGGTCACGTTGCCGTCGCCCGCCACCAGCTCCGCCCACCCCACGTCGGGACCGGGGAGCGTCAGCCGCTCGCCGGCCTGGGGCTCCCGGCCGTCCAGGTCCTCGTTCACCGTCAACAGCAGTCGCCAGAGCCCGGCCTGCCCCATGGCGCGCTCCGCCAGCGCCTCCAGGGTTTCCCCGGGACGCAGCACCGCATCCTCGGCGAGGGCCGCGGTCACGAGGCAGAGCGCCAGGACTGTGACGAGAAAACGCATCGCGGATAAACGAACCTCACACACCGATTATAGCAACATCCGTTCCACGGTCAAGGCGGGGCCGGTGGGGGACGCCGCCACCCCGACGACGGGCGGGTCCCGATCCGCGCCGAAGGCCCCTCTGCACCCCCCGGCCGGCGGAACCGCGAGGAAATTTCCGGCGTAAGGAAGGTCGGCCTCCCGCCGTCCCCGTGGGGGTTCGACCCCTCGGGGGGGAATTTCCCCCGTCTTGACGCCGACGAAGTTTTCAACTATTATTGGATGATTAAAACCGGCTCAATGCCACTCCCAGAAAGAAAATGGAGACAAGGGGTTTAAACCCCTTGCCACTACCAATGGAAGACATCACCATCCGCGGTGCCCGCGAGCACAACCTGAAGAACATAGACCTCGTCATACCCCGGGGGAGGCTGGTGGTGTTCACCGGCGTCTCCGGTTCCGGCAAGAGCTCCCTGGCCTTCGACACGCTCTACGCCGAGGGCCAGCGGCGGTACGTCGAGAGCCTCTCCAGCTACGCCCGCCAGTTCCTGGGGCAGATGGAGAAGCCCAAGGTGGACCAGATAACCGGCCTCTCGCCGGCCATCAGCATCCAGCAGAAGGCCGCCAGCCGCAACCCCCGTTCCACCGTGGGCACCATCACCGAAATCTACGACTACCTCCGCGTCCTCTACGCGCGCGTGGGCAAGCCCCACTGCCCCTCCTGCGGCCGGCCCATCGGCTCCCAGTCGGCCGAGCAGATCGTCGAGGAGGTGATGAAGCTCCCCGCCGGGACCCGCTTCATGGTCAACGCCCCGGTGGTGAAGAACCGGAAGGGCGAGTTCAAGAACCTCCTGGAGAGCCTGCGCCAGCAGGGGTTCGTCCGGGCGGTCATCGACGGGCGGATGGAGGAGCTGACCGAGATTGCCGGTCTGGACCGCAAGCGGCCCCACGATATGGAGGTCGTCGTGGACCGGCTCATCGCCAGCGAGAACATCCGCGCCCGGCTCACCGACTCCATCGAAACCGCCCTGCGCCTGGCGGACGGCGTGCTGACCGTCTCGCTGGTCCGGGACTCGGAGGGCTTCTCCGGCGCGGTGGCCGAGGCGGTGGCCCGGCTGGCCGAAAAGGATGGCGCCCCCGACGAGGCGTCCGCCGGCGAAGGTCCCCACTTCGACGCCAACGGCCGGGCCGTCTTCAGCGAGCACAACGCCTGCGCCGTCTGCGGCGTTTCCTTCCCCGAACTCTCGCCGCAGATGTTCTCCTTCAACAGCCCCCAGGGGATGTGCCCCTCCTGCGGCGGCCTGGGCTCCACCCTGGAGGTGGACCCGGACCTGGTGGTGCCCGACCCGACGCTGTCCATCCGGGAGGGCGCCGTGGCCGTCTGGGGTAAAATCGACGAGACGAAAACCTGGCGCCTGTCGCGCCTGGAGAGCCTGGCGGCCCACTACAACTTCACCCTGGACACGCCCTGGGGCGAGCTCCCGCCCGAGGTCCACCGGGTCATCCTCGAGGGCTCCGAGGACGAGGAAATCGAGTTCACCTGGGAGTACGAGCACGGCTCCGGCTCCAGCACCCACGCCTACACCGGGGTCATCGAGAACCTCCACCGGCTGTACCGGGAGACGAAGTCCGACGCGGCCCGGCAGTTCTACGGCCGCTTCTTCACCAGCCTGCCCTGCAAGGTCTGCGAGGGCAAAAAGCTCCGCCCCGAGGCGCTGGCCGTGACCCTGGGCGGCCTCAACATCAACGACCTGGGCGAGCTGCCCGTCAGCGAGCTGGTCGGGTTCTTCGCCGGCCTGAGCCTCAACGACACCGAGCGCAAAATCGCCGCCGAGCTGTTGAAGGAGGTCCGCTCCCGGCTGGGGTTCCTGGTCAACGTGGGGCTGTACTACCTGACGCTGAACCGCTCCGCGCCGACCCTCTCCGGCGGCGAGGCCCAGCGCATCCGCCTGGCCAGCCAGATCGGCTGCGGACTGGTCGGCGTCCTCTACATCCTGGACGAGCCCTCCATCGGCCTGCACCACCGCGACAACGTCAAGCTCATCAAGACCCTCACCGACCTGCGGGACCTGGGGAACACGGTCATCGTCGTCGAGCACGACGAGGCGACGATGCTGGCGGCGGACCACATGGTGGACTTCGGCCCCGGCGCGGGGCACATGGGCGGGCGCATCGTGGCCCAGGGCACCCCCGACGAAATCAAGCGGACCCCGGGCTCCCTCACCGGCCGCTACCTGGCCGGAGACCTGGCCATCGCCGTCCCGGAGAGGCGCCGCCCGGGCAACGGCCATTTCCTCGAGCTCTACGGCTGCACCCACCACAACCTGAAGAACGTGGAGCTGCGCATCCCGCTGGGCACCTTCACCGCCATCACCGGGGTCTCCGGCTCGGGGAAGAGCTCGCTGGTGAACGAGACTCTCTTCCCGGCGCTGGCCACGGCCCTGCGGCAGACGCGGCTGCACGGCGGCCCCTTCGAGAAAATCGGCGGCCTCAAGCAGATCGACAAGGTCATCGACATCGACCAGAGCCCCATCGGCCGCACCCCCCGCTCCAACCCCGCCACCTACATCAAGGTCTTCGACCACATCCGCAGGCTCTTCGCCCAGCTCCCCGCGGCCAAGGTCCGCGGCTACTCGCCGGGGCGCTTCAGCTTCAACGTCCGCGGCGGCCGCTGCGAGGCCTGCCAGGGCGACGGGCTCATCAAAATCGAGATGCACTTCCTGCCCGACGTCTACGTCACCTGCGACGTCTGCCACGGCAAACGCTACAACACGGAGACCCTCTCCGTGCGCTACCGCGGCTACAACATCGCCGACGTGCTCGAGATGGACGTTTCCGAGGCGCTGGAGCTCTTCCGCAACATCCCCCAGATCGCCCGGATGCTGGAGACCCTCACCAGCGTGGGCCTGGACTACGTCAAGCTCGGCCAGCCGGCGACCACCCTCTCCGGCGGCGAGGCCCAGCGCGTCAAGCTGGCCCGCGAGCTCACCAAGCGCTCCACCGGCAAGACCGTCTACATCCTCGACGAGCCCACCACCGGGCTGCACTTCGCCGACATCGCCAAGCTCCTGGGCGTCCTGCAGACCTTCGTGGATTCGGGCAACACGGTCATCGTCATCGAGCACAACCTGGACGTGATAAAGAACGCGGACTACATCGTGGACCTGGGCCCCGAGGGCGGGGACGACGGGGGCCGGATAATCGCCCGGGGGTCGCCGGAGAAGGTCGCCCTGGTCGAGGAATCCTACACCGGCAACGTCCTGCGCCAGGTCCTGCCGCGGTTCGCCGAGACCGTTCCCGGCGCGGTGGGCCAGGCGTAGAGGGCCGAGTCGTGGGGGTGCATATCCCCTCCCCCCTCTGGGGGGAAGCGCGCTTACGGGCTAGGGAGAGGGGTGAAGCTGTCCCCTCCCCCCTCTGGGGGGCGTCGGGCCGACCGCATGTCGGCCCCTACGTCATCGCAAACGCACGGCACGGTCGAGGGGTGCAGCTATCCCCTTCCCCCCTCTTGGGGGAAGGTTGGGAAGGGGGGTGCCGCTACCCCCTCTCCCTTTTAGGGAGAGGGCGGGGGTGAGGGTAAGGGTAGGGAACGTAGAAGCGGCGACCCACGGTCTCCCTCTCCCTGTGGGAGAGGGATTAAGGGTGAGGGCTGCCTTAGAAAAAGCGGCGGGGCGTAGAAGCCCCGCCCTACATTTCACGCCGCGCAATCCCCCGTAGGGGCGACCGTCCACGGTCGCCCGCGGGCGGGGACGGAGGACTCGTCCTACGCCCCACCCCTACGTCACCGCAAACCGCGGTAACGCCTCATTGCCCCCGGCGGCCCCGACGGGTATAATAGCCCTTCCACCGACCTGAAACCGCGCGGGGACGCGCCCGATGCCGAGAACCGCCGCTCGCACCACCATCGCGCTTCTCACCGCCGCCGTCCTCCTGGCCGGTTGCGGCGGGGAGGAGGCCCCGATCCCCGAGGACACCGGAATGCCCCCGGCGGACGACGGCCCGTCGCCCCTGCCCGGTGAGACGGGCCTGGCCGTAACCTACCAATCCCTCTGCATCCCGCCGTCCGGCGAGCCTTACACCTGCGCGGTGACCATCACCCGCTGCCCCGAAAACCCCGAAGCCTTCGAGGTCGTCTGGACCGGCGAGGAGTACGCGGCCGAAGGGATTGGAATGGCCTTTGGCGAGAAGCTCTTCGCCGTGGCCCGGGTCGGCCCCGGGGGCCTGTGCGTCGGCGTGTATCATCTGGAAGAAGGCGGGCTCACCGGGCGCTGGACCGGCGGCGACGGCATCGGCTCGGAGGTCGTCGGCGAGGTTATCGGCGGGCCGCCGACCCTGACCGCATGGCCCGCGGACGCGGTATTCGAGGTAGTCGGGGAAAGCCCCGACGGGACGGAGTACCAGGGCTTCCTCCAGGCCAAGCCCTGGAACGGCGCGGTCGTGCTGCGCTGGACCGTGGGGGAGGAGCAGATACCCGGCGGTGCGCTTTTCGTCGGCGACTGGCTCGTGGCCGGTTTCAACGAGGGCACCTACGGCGTATCCGTCTATTCCAGGGACGGAAACGGTTGGCGGGGGCGGTGGTACGCCCCGGGGAACGGCGCCTTCGGCGAGGAGTCGCTGGCGCCCTACGCCGACTGAACGTTGATATAACCGTCGAAACGGCCTATACTTTGAGCGTGGCCCTCAACGCGCTTGGGGGAGGTGCGCGGTGAAGAAGCTCCTGGTCGTCCTGGCTCTGGCGGCGTCCGCCCCGGCGGGCAACGTCTACGTGGCCGACTACGAATCCTACGCCGACCTCAACGTCTACGTCGTGGACTACGAGTCCTACGCCGACCTCGACGTCTACGTGGTGGACTACGAGAGTTACGCCGACGGCGAGGACGCCCTGTGGTATTTCGTGGACTACGAGTCCCAGGCCGACGTGGTCATCTACTACGTGGACTACGAATCCTACGCCGACCTCAAGGTGTACTTCGTAGACTACGAGTCCTACGCCGGCTGGAACAAGGGCCATCCGTGGCAGGAACGCCTACACTGACCCTCGAGCCGGGGGCCGGATTTACGGGGAACGCCGGGCCGTTCCCCGTCTTGAATCCCGGGAACCGTCCGTGAGATATACCGCCGCATCGCTCCTGGTAATCCTGGCCGTCTCGGCCGGGGCCGTCCCCCTGGTGGGGCTGGAGGGGAACGGCGCGGAGCTGCCGGAGCTGGCCGCGCTCCGGGTGGGGGAGGAGTTCGACGAGGGGCTGGCGGATGCGGCGCTGCGGGAGGCGGCGGCCTCCCTGGCCGCGGAGGGCTACCTGGACGCCCGGTTGACGCCTTCGACGTCTGCGCACGAGGGCGGCGTGCTGCTGCGGGTCACCCTGGAGCGGGGCGAGCGGGCCCCGCTGGGCGGGTTGACGGTGAACGGCGCCCGGGCCGTCGAGCCGCGGCTGGTCGAGGCGGCGGCGCGCACCGGCTGGCGCAGGGACGGGCCGAACGGCCTGTTACTGGCCGTGGGAGACCTCTACGCCTCGGCGGGCTACCTGGGCGCGGTGATGGAACTGGTGGAGCCGAGGCGCGCGGCCGACGGGTCGCTCGGCATCACCCTCGAGCTGGCGGAGGGGGAGCTCACCTGCGTAGAGGTAATCGAGGTCGCGGGCCTGGACGGGGAGGCGGAGCTCACCGCCCTGGCCGCCCTGGGGCTGGCGCGGGGCGACCCCCTGACCCCCGACGCCCTGGAGGCGGCCCGGAGGCGCCTGGAGCGGACGGGCTACTACGACCGCGTCGCGCTCACCCTGGACGGGAAGACCCTGCGGCTCGAGGTCGAGCCGGGGCGGACGGTGTACTTCGACGGCGCCCTGGGCCTCGGCCGGACGGGGGACGGGACCGGGCTCTACGGCGAGCTCCAGTTCCGCCTCGTGAACCTGGGCGGGGGGGGGCACGACCTCGCGGGGCTGTACCGGCGAACCTCCGCCGACAACGCCGACTACCGGGCGGCGTACACCAAGCGGTTCCTCTTCGGCAGCCAAGCGGCGCTGGAGCTGGCCTACACCGGCCTCCGGCGCGCCGACCGCCGCTCCGACACGGGAGAGGCCGAGCTACGGCAACCGCTGGGCGACCACCTCGAGCTCTCCATCGCCGCGCGGTTCTCCTCGGACTTCCAGGGGGGCGTCGGGTCGAGCGATTACTACGGCGCCGGGCTGGGGGCGCTTTTAGATTACACCGACCGGCCGCGCGACCCCGCCGACGGTTTCGATATCTGGTGTGAGCTGAAAGCCGGCCAGCGGCGCTACGCCGTGCGGCGGGAGACTCCGCTCCAGGCGCGGCTGGGCGCCGACGGCTACTGGACGCCCGTCCAGCCCCACACCTTCGCCCTGCTCGCGGAAGGCGGGATGGCCGACATCCGGCCGCCGGTGTCCCTGGACTGCTTCTACCTCGGCGGCGCGAACCGGCCCCGCGGCTACCGCACCACCGAGCTGCCCACCGACGTCTACGCCCTGGCCACGGCGGAGTACCGGCTGCGGCTGGGGGATTCGGGGCGCCTCTTCGCCTTCGGCGACCTCGCCTACTACCGGCCGCTCTCCACCGCGCCCTTCACGACCCCCGCGACGTGGACGCGGGCCCTGGGCTACGGAATCGGCCTCCTGGTCAACCTGGGGGTGGGAGGCCTCGAGGTGGTTTACGCCGTCAACGAGGATTCGAGCCTGGACTCCGGCGTCCTGGAGGTCCGGCTCGTCCTGGACCGTCTGCTGTAAGTTGACACGCCCGCGGAGCGCCGCTATACTCGATTTCCGAAGCGAAACTCCCACCCCTGAAACGGAGGTCTGTCTTGAAAACCGCGAAATTATTCCTGATCATCCTCGCCTTCGCCTTCCTCTTCGCCCTCCTGGGCTGCGAGGAAGAGCCCGGTGCGGAGGGGGAGAACGGCGAGGCCGAGGTCGTCCCGCCCGGTCCCGCCATCTTCACCACCGAGCTCGGCGAGTGGGTCACCTACACGGCCCCGGACGTGGGCGAGGTCACCCTGGCCCTGGTCGGCGAGGAGGAGTTCAACGGCGTCCCCGGATACTGGATCGAAGTGGTCGTGCCCGAGGAGGACCAGAAGGTCGTCGTGAAGGTCCTGGTCGAGAAGGAGGCCTACGAGGAGTTCGGCAAAGAGGTCGTGGAGTGGCTCCAGAACCCCGTTATTCCCGAAGAGGGCCTCCTGGCGGACGCCATGGCCACGTCGGGCGTGGAAGGCGAGGGTCAGGCCACGCCCGAGGACATCCAGAAGGGCCTCGACGAGTTCAACAGCGTGGTCCTGCGCCTCATCGTGGAGGCCGAGGGCCAGGCCTTCGAGATAGACATCCCCAGCTTCACCAAGCTCATCGGCGACCAGGCCGCCGCCGGCATGGAGATGGCCTTGGAGATGGAGGAGTCCTACGGCGGCGAGACGGGGGAGGCCGAGGAAATCGTGATGCCGACCTTCGAGCTGGTCAAGAACGTCAAGGCCGAGGTCGCCGGCAAGACCTACGCCTGCGACAAAGTGGTGGTCACCTACGAGGGCGAGAGCGCGGAGATTTACTTCTCCCCCGAGGTGCCGTTCTTCGGCCTGGTCAAGGTCGTTACCAAGGACGGGGAGTCCCTGGTCCTGGCCGACTACGGCCAGTCGGGCTACGAGAGCCAGCTCACCGCGGCCGAGCCGATGAAGATCGACGCCAACGCCCTGATGATGATGTTCATGGGCGGGATGATGCTGGACCAGGGCGCCGGCGGGATGCCCGGCGGCATGCAGGGGCTGGACCCCGAGACGCTCAAGGCCCTGGAGGAGTTCCAGAAGATGGGCAGCTAACCGTTCGGGCGACCGTGGAGGACTCGTCCTGCCGGTCGCCCCTACGGGTTGACTGCACGACGGATAAATGTAGGGGCGGGTGTCCACACCCGCCCGTTTTATAAGGAAGCCCTCACCCCCATCCCCTCTC
>CAZNZF010000066.1:0-7005 GCA_964577465.1 uncultured bacterium
AGTAGGAAAGATACGCGTGGAAAAAGGGTCGGCTCAATGCCGGCCCTTTTTTTATTCGGTTATCAACGAGGGATGTTTATCCCTTAGCCAGCACACCAAATTTCTGAAAAGTTCATGCGCCATCGAAACGACTCTCGATACTTCACCCTCGGTAATGGTACCGGACATTTCGTACTTGGACACATTTCTTTTCGTTCTGAACGTATCCAGAACCCTGTAAGATGATTTATCAAGGGATAAAGTGTATTGAAGTGATTCTATGGAAACCGCTTGATGAGCTTTACGACCGGTCCTGTAACCCACCACTGCCAGGGCCGCATTGGCTGCTTGCAGGATTGCGTTGAATGCAATGGAAAAACGCCAATCCAGTCCGAGCCCCTCCGCTTCACAGTCCCTCAAATCCCGCTCAATCAAGGTCAGATAATGCTTAATTTCAATGCGGCTTGTCCGGTGCTTTTTTATCAACTCTCTCGCGAATAACCCGCCTAAGGTCATCCTCCCCTCCGTACAGATATATTTTCTCCGAATCGAGGACCCGTTTCAAAAAGTTATCACCTTCATCCCACTTAATCAAAAAGTCATCCAGGTTGTATACAACCGGATTTACCTCACGTTCGAGCTTTTTTCCAACTTTCCACAACCGGCCCACAACCTCATCGTACCCCACAAAACCAATGACCATCACATCAATATCACTCTCCATCACTTCTGTTCCCCTGGCGTATGAACCGAAGATGAAGGCAAAAGAGATATCCAAGGACCGCAGTGCGTCCCTGATTGTATACGCCAAGCCTGTCGTCTTAACGATTACGGCCTTTAAGTCCTTGAAAATGGGACTCTTTTTGTTGGCTCGATAGAAAACCTGTTTCCCAACCCTTTTACGTGTCAAAATACCCGCCGAAGTCAATTTCTTCAGCTCACGCAGAACGGTTCCCTGCCCCACATCCGCGTGTTGAACTATTTGGCGGTAGTAGTAATCCTCATTCGAGTTGAGGAAGAGCAGGTTGAGAATCGCCCTTCTAGTTTTACCAAATAAGGCCTCGCCCATCTTTTTCATGCCAATGCACCCGTATTGGGTTCGTATGCACCCATTTTGGGTGCAATTGTACCTACTTTGGATACATCCGTCAATCCCTCACCGCAGGTTCTGGCGGCGGCGCAGGAACCACTCGCCCACGACGACCAGTATCAACGCCCCCAAGAGCCACGGGCTGGCCCGGAGCGGCTCCCGGCCGTAAAGCTCCGGTACGGTTCCCGGACCGAGCGGCAGCTCGTCCCCTGGACCCGCGAACAGCCGCCCGCCGCCGAGCGACGCCAAAAGGGCCAGGGAAGACGCGTCCGGTGAGAGCTTCTCGAACTCGGAGAAATCGGGCTCGACCACCAGCGGTTCCTCGACCGTCTGACCGCCCAACTCCCCGCGGACGATATAAGCTCCCGACCCGTCCGCGGTGAACGACCCCCGCCAGCGCCCCGTAGGCCGCGCCTCCCCCGCCTCGGTGAGCCCCACCACAGACTCATCCTCTCCGTCGGTTCCGCGAACCGTGCATACCGGCTCTCCGTCCGTACCGCCGGTGATTTCGACGCCCACGGCCTGCCCGGTCACGGCCCGTCGCCGGTCCGGGGTCACGAGGAGCCGGTCGTCGGTGACCGGCGAGGAAAGGTAGGCGAAGAGGTCCGACACGAGGACATCGTAGGGCGTCTCGCCTTCGACGCCCGCATCGAGCGCCCAACGCCACCACCCGCGTCCCCACATCACCACCCGGGGCGCGCCGGACGCGGCGAGCGTCGCGCCGGGAACGCGCCGCCCGGCGGGATTTTCACAGACCAGGGGCACCCCGTCCGCACCACTCAATCCCTCCGGGTATGTGAGGAGGGAGGGCAGGTCGGCCCCGGCCAGCCCGCCGAAAGGTCCACCCGCCGCTTGTACGACCCGGGCCTGACCGGCGACGAGCCGCACGTCGCCCGCACCGCGCGGGAGGGGGAAAATTTCTCGGAGGGCGCCGCCGGAGGGGACGACCAGCCCCGGCCGTCCGAGGAGAAGCCCCACTCCCTTTCCCTCGGCGATGCGCCGGGAAATTTCGGAAAGAAGCTCCCCCTGGGGCAGGAGGTCCACCAGGAACAGGGCGTCGGGCGCGACCGGCTCCGGCTCCCGGGCCTTTCCGTCGGCGTCGTAGAAGGCGCCGTCAGCCCGCCGGTAGAGGAGGCTCGCCTCTACTCCGGGCAGCCCTTCCAGGGAGCGCTGGAGGAAGGAGGACTCCGGACCCGGCTCTCCGGCCAGCACCAGGGCCGTCATCTCCCCCCGCCGGACGTCCACCAGTAGCCGCCGGACGTTGTTCAGGGGCGTGGCCTCGGATGGCGGCGCCGGCGTTTCGAACTCGACCAGCCACCAGCCCTCGGCGGGAGGGGTGAAGCGGAACTCCGCCACGGCCGCGCCCTCGGACAGGTCCACCGCGGCCGGGTCGAGCTCGACCACTCGCCGGCCGCCGAAAACCTCCCGGGCCGTGGCCCGCACGGTCGCCTCGGTCGGCCCGTCCCCGACGATGTGCACGTCCACCTGAAACAAGGCCCGTTTACCGGCCAGGGCCAATCGGGGACCGCGCGGGGCGTCGAGGGCGAGGTCGAACACGGACGCGTCACCGGCGACCGCGGCGTTCACCGTGAAGGGAATGTCGAGGGCCGTGGTGGGAATCCGCCCTCCGCCGTCACCGATTACGACGACCGTCGCCAGGTCGGGCCGCCGGGAGGCGAGCTTCTCCACGGCCTCCAGCGTGTCGGCGGCAGAAAGCTCCCCGAGCCGGTACACCGACCAGTCGAGCTCGGGATGGGCCGCAGGAACGGCCTCCGCCAACTCCTCGGCGTGAGCGGCGCGGGTGCGGCCCCCGGCGTCGGCCAGGGACATGCTGGCGCTGTCGTCGACGACCAGGGCGGCGGTGGGTGCTTCCCCCGGACGCTGAACCTGGCAGGCCAGGTCGGCGAAAAGAAGCGCCGCGAGGGTGAAGGCTATTCCACGGAGCAGGATGAACAGAACCCTCCAGCCGGGCCTCAGGTCCGGACGCCGGTACAGGAGCGCGACCAGTGCCGTGACTCCCAAGGCGACCAGCAGGGCCCACGGCCACCACTCGGCCAGGCTCATCCATCCTCCGGGGGTAAAGTGCAAGGATACCACCGCCGCCGGGCTCGGGGCAATCGGCCGCTTGTCACCCGTTCCCGCCTCTGCTAAGCTTTTCGGCGAAAAATTTCCCGGAGGACCCGTGCCGCCTCTCGACCGTCTGCTGCGTTACCTCAGGGACCACCCACCGTTCTCCACGCTTTGCGAGCGCCTATCCGGGGAGACGCCCCCGGGGCTGGACCTCGCCGGGCTACCCGCCGGGGCCAAGGCTCTCCTGACGGCGGGGCTCTGCGACGCCCTCCCGAACCGGCCCATCCTCCTGTTGACCACCGACGAGGAGCGCGCCGAGGCGCTGGCGGCCAGCCTGGGCTCCTTCGTCGGTAAAACCCTCCACCTGCCGGACTGGGAGCTCCTCCCCTACGAGCTGCACTCGCCGGAGCGCCGGACCTCCGCGGACCGTCTGGAGACGTTCCATCGGCTCGGCGCCGGTTTCACGGGTATCCTCGTCGCCACCCCGGCGGCGCTCGCGCGAAAGGTCCTGCCCCAGGACGCCCTCCTCGCACACGTCTTCGACATAAAACCGGGGGCGGACCTGCCGCCCGAGGAGCTGGCCCGGCGGCTGGGCGCCCTGGGATACCGGCGGGTCCCGCTGGTCGAGGCGCCCGGCGAGTACGCCCGCCGCGGGGGGCTGTTCGACCTCTACCCCCCCGGCGCACAGGAGCCGGTCCGACTCGAGTACTTCGGGAACATCGTCGAGAGCCTGCGCCGGTTCGACTCCGTAAGCCAAAGGACCACGGGCGGCGTGAAATCGGTGACGGTCCTCCCGCTCCGTGAAGTGGTAGTGGAATCCGCAACCGTGGAGCGCCTCCTCGGCGGGATGGAACGGGGCGAAACCCGAGCCAGGCTGGAGAGCCTCTTCGCCCGCGAGCCGTACTTCGACGGCGTCGAGTACCTTCTGGGAAATTTCTACCCGGAGCTCGAAGGGCCGCTGGATTACCTGTCGGCGCGTCCGCTGACGGTCTTCGACGATTTCAATCTCTTCGACGGCGCCCGGCGGGATTTCGCCAAACTCGCCCGGAGTGAATACGAGAAGGCCCTCGCCGAGCCACCACTGCTGACACCCGACGGCCTCGCCTCGCCCACGGTGTCCCACGCCCTGGACGGCCTCGCCGAGCGGCACGCGAAGTTCCCCTCCTCCACCCCCCTGCCGCCGACCGAACCGGAGCGGCTCTTCGACGACCTCGAACGGCTGACCCGGACCGAGCCTCTCGCACCGCAGCTGAAGGCCCTCCCGACCCAGCGCTACCACGGGCGCCTGGAGGCCCTCTTCGCCGACCTGCGGGACTGGGAGGCCCGGGGCTGGCAGACCGTGCTCACCTGCGAGACGCGGGGAAAGGCGGAGCGGCTGGAGGAAATCCTGGCCGGAGAACGGCTGTCGCCGCCGGTGGTCCAATGCCCCCTTACCGGCGGGGCGGTCCTCCCCGGGCTGGGCCTGGTCCTGGTGACCGACGACGAGCTCTTCGGACGGGTGGCGCCGCTCACCACACGCGGCAGGCGGAAGGTCACCGACCTCGATACCTTCCGGTCCCTGGAGCTCTCCGAGGGGGACTACGTCATCCACACCGACCACGGAGTCGGCCGCTTTCTCGGCCTGGAGAAGCTGGACCACGGCGGCGAGGAGGCCGACTTCGCCAAAATCGCCTTCCAGGGGGACGCCAAGCTCTACGTCCCCATCTGGAACCTCGGCTGCCTGGAACGCTACGACGCGGCCGAGGGGCAGCGGGTCGCGGTGGACAGGCTGGGGGGCACCCGCTGGCGCAATACCAAACAGAGGGTCGAGCGGGCGGTGGCCAGCCTGGCCGCCGAGCTCATCGCCGTTCACGCCCAGCGGGACGCCCTGCCGGGCCACGCCTTCGCCCCCGACGCCGTCTGGCAGACCGAGCTCGAGGAGAGCTTCCCCTTCACCGACACCGAGGACCAGCGGCGGGCCACCCTCGAGGTCAAACAGGACATGGAGCGCGGCCGGCCCATGGACCGCCTCCTCTGCGGCGACGTGGGGTTCGGCAAGACGGAGGTGGCGGTCCGCGCGGCGTTCAAGGCGGTGATGGACTCGCGCCAGGTGGCCGTCCTCGTTCCGACCACCATCCTGGCCGAGCAGCACCTGGAGACCTTCCGCTCGCGCCTGGCCCCCTTCCCGGTCCGCGTAGAGATGCTCTCCCGCTTCATCCCCCCCGCGCGGCAGCGGGAAATCGCCGCCGAAGCCCGCCGGGGCGAGGTGGACGTTTTAATCGGCACCCACCGCCTCCTGTCCGGGGACGTGCGCTTCCGGGAGCTGGGGCTCATCGTCGTGGACGAGGAGCAGCGGTTCGGCGTGGGGCAGAAGGAGATTCTGAAGCAGCGGTACAGCCAGGTGGACGTGCTGACGCTCACCGCGACGCCCATCCCGCGGACGCTGCACCTGGCGATGATGGGGGCCCGGGACGTCTCCAACATCCAGACCCCGCCGGTGGGGCGGCACCCCATCAAGACCTACATCGGCGAGGCGTCGGACGCGCTCATCCGGGAGGCGGTTGGTCGTGAGCTGGAACGCGGCGGGCAGGTCTTCTTCGTCCACAACCGCGTCCAATCCATCGACTCCGTCGCGGCCTACCTCCGGGAGCGGATGCCCGACGTGCGCTTCGGCGTCGCCCACGGGCAGCTTCCGCCCCGCCGCCTGGAATCGGTGATGCACGACTTCATCGCCCACGACTACGACGTGCTGGTCACCACCACCATCGTCGAGAACGGCACCGACATCCCCAACTGCAACACCATCATCGTCAACCGGGCGGACCGCTTCGGGCTGGCGCAGCTCTACCAGCTCCGGGGCCGGGTGGGCCGGGGGAGGCACCGGGCCTACGCCTACCTCTTCACCCCCCCGCGGCGGGTGGTGGGGGAACCGGCCTACCGACGGCTGGCGGCGGTGGCCGAGTTCAACGAGCTGGGCTCCGGCTACCGGCTGGCGCTCAAGGACCTCGAGCTGCGCGGGGCGGGGGACGTCCTGGGACCGCAGCAGTCGGGCTTCATCGAGCAGGTCGGCTTCGACCTCTACGTGCGGCTGCTGAAAGAGGCCGTGGCCGAGCTCCGGGGGGAAGCGGTAGAGTTCAATGAGCCGCAAACCCAGGTCTCCGGCGATTTTTCCGCCTACATCCCCGACTCCTACGTGGGGAGCCCCGAGCTCAAGCTCCGGCTCTACCGCCGGCTGGCCGAGTGCCGGACCCCGGAGCGGGCGGTGGAACTGAAGGATGAATTCGCCGACCGCTTCGGTCCCCTCCCCGGAGAGGTGGAGAACCTCTTCTCCGCGTTAGAGGTCAAGCTCCTGGGCGACACCGTCGGGGTGAAGGAGGTGCGCACGAGCGGGCGGAGAATCAGCCTCGCCTTCGACGACTTCTCCCGGGCGGGCCGGGTGGACCTGACCGGCTGCGCGGCGGTGAGCGACCTGCGCCCGAGAATAGGCGCCCACGGCCGGGGGCTGCTGGAGGCGCAGGCGGCGGGCGACCCCCTCCGGGCGGCCGCGGAGCTCCTCGCGTATCTTTTCGAATCGCTCGCCGGAGACTGAGCTGTGAGTCCGACCTCGCGGGCACTTGACCGGGGGCCGGGCCGCTGTTACCGTTACCGATGACGGAAAGGGGACGGCATGGGCTTCATCGACTGGCGCGGCGGGGCCTGGCTCCTCGCCCTGGGGCTCCTGGGCCTGCTCCTGCCGGTGTTCGGGGGAGTGGAACCGGCGACGGTCGGTACGGCAGCCGTCTGGCCGTTCATAGCCCTCGTGACCCTCGGAGCCGCCCTCACCGGAATCGGCGTCTTCAACAGGCTGAAAGGCCGCAGATAGAAACGGAGCGAACATGGCCCGAGCG
>CAZNZF010000066.1:7105-11351 GCA_964577465.1 uncultured bacterium
GGAGCGGGTAGTGCTCTACGTGGGCGTCCTGGAGGCGGAGCTCTTCATCCCCGAGGCCCGCAGCAAGAAGGAGCGGCGCCGGGTGGTGAGCTCCATCAAGGAGCGGGCCCGGAGCCGCTACAAAGTCGCCGCGGCCGAGGTGGGCGACGCGGACCGCCTCCAGGCCGCCACCCTCGCCTTCACCACCGTCGCGGGGAGCTGCACCGTCGTCGAACAGACCCTGGACACCCTCGAGCGACTCGTCTACTCCGGCGAGGCGGAGGTTTCCTGGATTCGGCGTGCGGTCCGTTCCGCCGAGGAGCTGTGGGAGTGAGGGGGAGCCGCGTGGGCGTAAACGGCTACCCTCTTCATCCCGGAACCGTCGAGAATGATCCTCGGCCCGTGTCCCGATGTTGCGATGACGTAGGGCGGGGATTTGCCGGGGGCATAGCTCGCTGCGCTCGGTTCCCATCCCCGCCGTTTCAGCACTTCACCCCGACCCGCTTCTCACTGCGATGACGTAGGGACGGGGCTCCGTCCCCGCCCTTTTTTTTAAATGACGAAAAGGGCGGCACACGGAGTTGCCGCCCTACGTCTGAAACTTGCCGTAGGGCGGGGATTCCTATCCCCGCCGTTTTATGCGCGAAGGTACGCCGGGGGCGCTTGACCGGCGCCCCTTTTTTCGTTAAGATGGGCTAGAGGTCGAATACCCCGAGACGCCCACCCGACGGTAACATAAACCGACGACACCTAACGACATCGGACATCATGTCCCAGCTCAGCTCCCTCACGAGCGGACCCTGGTTCAGCGGCATCCCCCCCGGTCGCTGAGGCCCCCCCTTCAGCAGTGTGGTGTGAACTAAAGACCGGCGGTCCGCGCCGTCGGCCGCCATCCTCACCTGTTCTCCCGAGGAGATTTTAGTGAAGCTCTTCCTGTCGGGCAACGAGGCCATCGCCCGGGGGGCGTACGAGTACGGCGTCCACATCGCCGCCGCCTACCCCGGCACCCCCTCGACCGAGATTCTGGAGAACGTGGGCGGGTATAAGGAAATCTACGCCCAATGGTCCACCAACGAGAAGACCTCCCTGGAGGTGGCCATCGGCGCGAGCTTCGGCGGGGCGAGGGCCCTGGTGGCGATGAAGCACGTGGGCTTGAACGTAGCCGCCGACCCTCTCTTCTCCCTGGCCTACATCGGCCCCGACGGCGGACTGGTCGTCGTCACCGCCGACGACCCGGGGATGCACTCCAGCCAGAACGAGCAGGACAACCGCCACTACGCCCGCCACGCCAAGATTCCCATGCTCGAGCCCTCCGACTCCCAGGAAGCCAAGGACATGGTGGGCACCGCCCTCGAGCTGGGCGAGAAGTACCAGGTCCCGTTTTTAATCCGCATGACCACCCGCATCTGCCACTCCAAATCGGTGGTGGAGTGCGGGGAGCGGACGGCGCGGGAGATTCCACCCTACGTCAAGGACGACGCGCGGAGGGTGATTCTGCCGGCGCGGGCCCGGGTCCGGCGCGCCAGGCTGGAGGAGGCGCTGGCCGGCCTGGAGGAGGAGGCGGTCGACTCGAAGTGGAACTTCGTGGTGAAGGGCGAGGGGAAAATAGGCGTCGTGGCCTCGGGAATCGGCTACCAGTACGCCCGCGAGGTCCTGCCAACCGCCGATTTCCTCAAGCTCGGATTCTCCTACCCCCTGCCGCGGAAGCTCATCCGCGATTTTTCGCAAAACTACGACCGGCTCTACGTGGTCGAGGAAAACGACCCGATTCTGGAGGACGAGATTCGCAACCTGGAGCTGGGCATCCCGGTCATCGGGAAAAAGTTCATCCCCGGGATCGACGAGCTCAGCCAGGAGCGGGTGGCCGAGGGATTCAAGAAGGCCGGCCTCGCCGTGGCCCGGGAGTATACGAGCCCGGTAGACGTGGGCCAGCTCCCGCCGCGGCCGCCGGTCCTGTGCCCCGGGTGCCCCCACCGCGGCGTGTACGCCATGCTGCGCACGCTGAAGCTGACCGCCACCGGGGACATCGGCTGCTACACCCTGGGGGCCCTGCCGCCGCACAACGCCATGGACACCTGCGTCTGCATGGGTGCCTCGGTCACCGCGGCCTTCGGGCTGGAGCTGGCCCAGGGGAAGGAGTTCTCCAAGAAAATGGTCGCCACCATCGGCGAGTCCACCTTCCTCCACTCCGGCATAACCGGGCTCATCGACCTCGTCTACAATCGGGGCATCACCACAGTCTGCATCCTGGACAACCGCATCACCGCCATGACCGGCCACCAGCAGAACCCGGCGACGGGGCGGACGCTGCGGATGGAGCCCACGTGGCAGGTGGACTTCGGCGAGCTGGTCCGGGCCTGCGGGGTCAAGTGGGTGCGCACGGTGGACCCCCTGGACCTGGACGCGGTGAAGGCGGCCCTGAAGGAGGCCACGTCCACCGACGAGCCCGCCGTGATTATCTTCAAGAGCCCCTGCGCGCTGTTGCCCGAGGCCAAGACGCTCGAACGCGTCGAGTACTTCGTCAACGAGGACAACTGCACCAAGTGCCACTCCTGCATCCGCTTGGGCTGCCCCGGAATAGCCCCCATGGGCACCGACGGTAAGTCCCGCTTCGACGACTCCCTCTGCGTGGGCTGCGGCCTGTGCGAGCAGGTCTGCAAGTTCGACGCCGTCACCCGCGTGAGCGACGACCCGGGCCGGAAGGGCTCCTGGTGCGCCGACAAGGAATAGACCGCTCCCGCCGAAAGGAAGTGTTCCCATGGCGATGACGAACGTTTTGATCTGCGGCGTGGGGGGGCAGGGGGTGCTCCTGGCGAGCGAGGTGCTCTCCGAGGCGGCGCTCGCGGCCGGTTACGACGTGAAGAAGTCCGAGGTCCACGGCATGAGTCAGCGCGGCGGCTCCGTGGTCTCCGACGTCCGCTTCGGCGAACAGGTCAAGAGCCCCCTCATCTGCCGCGGCGAGGCCGACGTGCTGATGGGCTTCGAGCGGCTGGAAGCGGTGCGCTGGCTGGACCACCTCAAACCGGGCGCCGGCGTCGCCGTGGTCAACGACCTGGAAATCTGGCCCATGACGGTCAGCTCCGGAGCCTTCGAGTACCCCGCCGACATCGACGAGCGGCTCAAACAGGCCACGAAAAGGTACTGGCTCTTCAACGCCACGAAAATCGCCCAGGAAGTGGGTGAGCCGCGGGCGGCCAACATCGTGCTCCTCGGCGCCCTGTCCCCCGCCCTGCCCCTGGACGACAAGCATTGGCGGGACGCTATTTCCAGCCGTGTCAAGGACAAGTACGTCGAGGTGAACCTGCGGGCCTTCGAGGCCGGAAAGGCCGTCTGCACGGGTTGAGTGAATAGAGGCCGCCGGAGAGCGGGCGTCGGTTTGGCGATTTCGGTCCGCGTACACCGGTCCGCCCTGCATTTTCAGCCCGCTGGACGCAACGTCCGGGTGTGGGCGGCGGTGGTTTAACTTGACGGAAAAGACGTTTGACGCTATTCTTTAGGGTGGTTGAGGAAACGTCCCCGAAATGCATCAGAAACCTCTTATATGGCAAAAACCGTCAAATCTGATTCTCATCTTACAACCCACCCGACCCCGCACCGGCGACGGTCGGGTGGACTTTTAAAAGGAGAACCCTTGCAACTGGAACAGCTTATCCCCGCAGGGGCGATTAATCTGGAGCTGACGTCCACGAAAAGCCACGAGGCGCTGCACGAGATGGCCCACCTGGTGGTGGGTCAGCCCGGGCTACCCTCCAACGCCGAGGTCATATCGGCCATATTCAACCGTGAAATGGAGTACGAGGCGGCGGTGGGCGCCGGCGCCGCCATCCCCCACATCATGATGGCCGGCCCCGAGAGGCCGATCCTGGCCGTGGGCCGGAGCACGAACGGGATAAAATTCGGCAGGAACGGGAAGGAGAAGGTCAAGCTTCTGTTCCTTCTGATAAGCCCGGCGGAGGACCCCCACACGCACCTCCACACCATCTCGCGCATCGCCAAGCTCCTCCACCGGCCCGAGGTCCGCGAGTCGCTGTTGAAAGCGGTCGGCGAGCGGGAGTTGAGGACGATTCTCAAGCACCACGACGAGAATAACCATTGACGCTTTTCTTTGCGCCACAGGCCCCCCGGGGGGCCTTTTTTCGTTCGTGACGACGTCGGGCCGTGACACGCCGTTTGCGATGACGTAGGGGCCGACCTTCAGGTCGGCCCGTTTTTTTCTCAGGAAGCCCTCACCCTTAATCCCGTCGGCGCGCCGCTCCCACGTGGAGAG
>CAZNZF010000067.1:0-11227 GCA_964577465.1 uncultured bacterium
TTCCAGGCGCCAAGTGGAGCCAATCAGCTCACCCTCCTCCCGCCAGGAGAGGAGGATACCGTCGTCATGTTCATCCGCGGACAGAAGCGGTTCATCGAAGCCCTCTCCCTCTAATTGATGGACGTAACCGATGTCGTAATCCCACGTATCTACTCTGATATGTCCTGGTATTCGAATTAACCCATCTTCGTCAACCGCGCCAAACGGACCCAGACGGTCGTGTCCGACCATGATATCTGGAGTGTACCATTGAGGCTCACCAATCAAGTCGCCGTTCTCGTCGAACTCAAAGAACCCGTACCCCTCTGTCACGTTCGCAAACAGAAAAGTTCGGTTATCTGCTGTAATAAAGAAGTTGCGCTCATCTATTTGAACATCAGGTTCCATGAAAGCCAGCTTCGGTTCAATCAGCACGTTACCGTCAAGGTCCAGGATTACGTAACAAATGTAATTTTCGTAATCTTCATCATGACGGTAGGAAATATCAACGTGATTATTAGAGTCGATACATATTGCAGGCTCGACATCATACGGTTCGTAAAGCAGGTAATCACTCTCAATCTGAGTAGGGTACCCGACATCTATCAGGTTGGTAAGGTATGAGCCGTCATCACCGTCAATCTTCCGGTATGCAACAGAAAAATCATCTTCGGTTACACCAGTGTAGTAAGTGTAAGCGACATGAACATTTCCATCGGAATCTACCGTCATTCCCTTATCCCAAGAGACATACGCATACACGGGGTCATCACAAATAACGTGGTTGGCGGCGAGAAGATTGCCGGCGGAATCAACCTTCGCGTGAAGGGGTGACCGGTACCACTCCTCACCACTCCAGACGTACCCGGTGTAGAGGAGATGAACGTTATCTTCTCCATCACACACGGCATACATATACCAATCGGCGTCGGTATCAAAGTCAAATAGATGCTTCGGTTCGACCAGGTAGGAACCGTCGGCGGTGTCAAGCTGTGTATACCACATCTGGAGGTTGCCGGCGGTATCCCTCAACCAGAAGATGTGTGCGTGGCCCAAAGAATCGACTGCGACGGTCGGTGCGCGGTCTTCGACGCCGTCGTCTTCAAATATACGTGTAGGTGGGATAGACAGAGTGCCATCTTCTTCAACCTGAGCGTAACTTACATCGTAATAGTTCATGGGCCAAACGCTACCCCACACCAAGAATAAATTATCATCATCAAAGTTGTACGACGCTACTACATTTTCATCCCGATACTCGCTGTCGAGCACATAGATAATATCCGACCAGTAAACCGCTGATGCGGAGGAAGCGATGAAGAGAATGCCTAAACTGACGATTATCTTCTTCATGGCTCACCTTAAATAATAGCCCAATTTCGGGGAAAAGAAAACGGCGGGACGGGCCCGCCGTGGATTCGTATAACCGGTCGGCTCACGCCCGTTCCAAAGACGACAGGAACCGCAGCACCAGGCCGCCCAGGGTGGTCAGGGCGTAGCCCTCGGTGGACCGGGTGACGAGGTTTTGCTGGCGCAGCTTGGCCAGCCTCTTCTTCAGCCGGTTGGGTGTCTCGTCGAGCTCGTGGATGAGCTCGTTGGAGCTGATGCCGACGCGGCTGCCGAGGACCTCGAGGTAGGCCATGGTCCAGCCCCCGGTGCGCGCGCGGCGGTCGATGTCCTCCAGGCGCTTGGATACGGCCATCACGAGGCCCATGGTGGGGGGCTTGGGCGCTTTTGGTAGTCCGCCGACGTACTGGAAGCGGACGCGGAAAACCTGGGCGTCGTCGAGGTTACAGTCGGGGTTGTGGTTGCGGAAGCGCTCGAAGAAATCGAAGAGGGTGTCGGCGCCGGCGGCCCGGGCGTCGGAGGCGCTCACCCTACGCAGCCGGACCGACGAGACGTCGAGAACCTTTATCATCCCCAGCTCGGGGTCCTCGTACACCTGTCCGGGGTCGACCTGGGGCTCGTCCCACTGGCGGAAGGCGACGGTTATGCGGCCGTTGCGCACGCCTTCCAGCTCCTTCTCCGCGAAGAGCATGGGGTGAATCACTTGGACCATCCCCCTGGGTTAAAGGTAAATTCGTGTGGTTGGAGGAGGTTAAAAAGAGGTATAGCGCCTCATACGCTATTTTACCCGGGTGAGTCGGCGGAGTCAAGGCGGGGAGGGGAGGGCGGAGGGGAGCGGGTTTCGGCGGATTGTCCGTGAACGATGCGGCGTTCTTTGTTGAGATTGACTCGCGTTTACAGCGGGTGGAACGCCGGTCCCCGGGAGGGTCGGTTGCCGGGGGTCGGGTGCCCGGTATATAATCGCCCCGAGAATCGAAAACACGACTCCGGAGGGTCCGGCCTTGAAACACCACGCCCCGCTCATTCTCGCCGTCTTCGCGGCTGTGTTACTCGCCGGCTGCGAGCCGAGCGAATTCGGCCGGCCGCCGACGCTCACCCTCTACCAGGTCTACACCGATGACGAGACCCCCGTCCTGATGCAGGAAGACCTGCTCGACGTGTGGCTGGGCAACGGCGAGGGCTGGGCTGTCGGCCCGGCCGGTGAGGACGAGATCCGGGCCACCGTCCTGTTCTACGACGGGATTGACTGGTCCATCGCCGAGGGGCCGGAGGGCGACCTGTCGGCGGTGCTGGGCGACGGCGACGGCGGATGCATCGCCGTGGGGCCGGAGGGATTGATGGTCCGCTGCGACGGTACTAATTGGACGCGGCTACCCAACCTGACCTACGAGGACCTGGTCGCCGTGGACGGGACGCCGGAGGACTTCTGGACGGTGGGCATGAACGGCGCGGTCATCCACTACGCGGACGGCGGGTGGACCGCGACGGTCGTGCCGGGCCGCAACTTCACCGACGTAGTCGCGACCGCGGACGGGTTCGCCGCCGTGACCACCGACGGCGCCTTCGTCATCGGGAACGACGGCGGGACGGAGGTTTACGACCCGGGCGTCGGCGGCCCGCTGAACGGAATCGACGATACGGAAGGCGACGCGTACCTCGTCGTGGGCGACGGGGGGGCCATCCTCCTCGGCGACGCCGATAATTGGACGAGCCTGGACAGCCCGACGGCGGAGCTTTTAAAGGACATCGGCGCCGCTTCGTCGGAGCATTTCCTGGCCGCGGGAGCCCGGGGGACGGTCGTCCTCGGCGACGGCGACAGCCTGAGCCTCCTCGAGTCCCCGACCGACGAGGACCTGAACGCGGTCGAGATGCTCTCGCTCAGCGAGGGGTGGCTCGTCGGTCAGAAGGGCGTCCTGCTCCACTACTATTGAGGTCACGTGGGCATTCCGGGCGACGAACGGGTGAAGGTGATGGTCCTCGCCGGGGGCAAAGGCGAGGGCCTGTCCGTTCTGGCCGTGCACCGGGCGGTCACGTCCATGCCCTTCGGCGGGCGGTACCGCCTGGTCGACTTCCCCCTGTCCAACTGCGTCAACTCCGGCCTCTACGACATCGGCATCCTGGCCCAGTACAACCCCATCAGCCTCATGGACCACCTGAGCACGGGGCAGGCGTGGGACCTGGACCGCAAGCGGACCGGGGTCTCGCTCCTGCAGCCGATTCAGACCGAGGCGGGCTCGTCCTGGTACCGGGGCACCGCCGACGCGCTGCGGCAGAACCGCCGCGAGTTCGAGGGGTACGATTTCGTGCTGGTCCTGCCCGGGGACCTGGTGTTCAAGATGGACTTCCGGGGGCTCATCCGGCAGCACCACCGCCGCCGCGCGGCCGTGACCGTCGCCACCGCGCCGGCGGATTTCGAGGACCTGCGCCGTTTCGGGAACGTGGAGGTCGCCGACGACGACCGCATCACGGCCTTTCTGGAGAAACCGGACCGGCCCGCGGGGACCCTGGCGAGCATGGCCATCTACCTCTTCGACGCGGCCTACCTCACCCACAAGCTTGACCCGCTCCGGAAGGGCCAGTACGACCTGGTGCGCGACGTGGTCGTGCCCGCCGTGGCCGAGGGGGTGGTCCACCAGTTCCCCTTCAACGGCTACTGGGAGGACGTGGGGGAGCTGACGCCGTACTACCAGGCCAACATGGAGCTCCTGCGGGACACCCCGCGCCTGGAGATGGTGGACCCCTCCTGGCCCATCATGACGCCCACCGACGAGATGCCGCCGGCCAAGTTCGGACCCACAAGCCACGCCGTCCGCAGCCTGGTGGCCAACGGCTCCATCGTCAACGGCAAGGTCATCAACTCGATTCTGTCCCGCGGGGTGTACGTGGAGGAGGGGGCCCTGGTGCGGGACTCCATCCTCTTCGGCGACACGGTGGTGCACCGGGGTGCGCTGGTGGATAGGGTGGTCATGGACCGCTTCTGCGACGTGGGCGGGAAGGCCAAGGTCGGCGTCGGCGAGGTGTCCGAGGGGAACGGGCGTTTCGGGGAGCTCTTCTCCGGCGGCGTCACGGTCGTCGGCCGGGGCGTGGCGCTGCCGGCCGGGATTTCCGTGGGGCGGCACGTCTGCATCGCGCCGGACACGCCGGGTGAATCGTTGGGCAAGAGCGTCCCCGCGGGCGCGGCGGTGGGGGAGTTCGACGTCACATGAGGCCCGGTGAAGGAGCGGGGTTAATGGAGAAGAAAACTCGGCCAATCGGGGCTGTTTTGGTGCTAGCCGTTTTACTGGCGCTGTTCACCTCTTGTTGTGTTGATGAAGAATCGGGCTGGCAGGTTGGTAACGAGATTCGTCTTACAGATGATCCTGAGCCAAATTTAGACCCTTTCTGGTTTCATTACGAAGGGAACCTTGATGATCTAAGTGGTTGTAAAATTTGCTTCCATGATGGCTCGAATATAAAGGTTTACGACTTTGATACTGAAAGCATTCAGATTGTTCAGTCTGTGCCGGTCGGCTACGAAATTACAGCTTTGCAGGATATAAGGGGGGCGGTTTCTCCGGAGGATTATATTTACACTCTATTTGCTAACGATGAAGTTATTATAAACGCTGTTTTTGACGGGATAGAAGTGGAAGTTTTTAGAGATGTTGGAGAACGAATCGATGGTATTCTCGCGTTTTATGATAGTAATGGTATCTTAAAACTAATTATTGAGCGAGACAATAAAATCTATTATTATCAAGACGATGCACCCATTTATCTCTGCGAAGGTTTTAATGTGCATTATGATACCGACTTAACTGACTTACAAGATTTGTTTTTAGAAATTTGTTTCACATTTGCGCGCGGCTCTGATTCTACTTCAGATTTGATTCATGGTATCTATATACCCGAGTTTTCTGATTTTAGTGTTTTAACTCTCCTATCTGATTTGAATTATAATCAATTCCCCTCCCCCGGAGCAGAAAATAGTGATGTTATAAAACCTTTTTACTACGTTTCTGATCGTAACGGCAATCCTGATATATGGATACTTAATGAGAATGTCCAGGTTACAGATTCATCTTCTCAAGAGTCTTCTTTAGAAACTTATGATGAACATGTTGTTTACTCGAAAGAAGTGGATGAACAGATTGACCTTTTCAGAGTGCGTTGTCGCGGTCCAGAACTGCAATTTTAAGAATTCAAGTATCTTGAACTACTTCTTCTATTCTTGAGTAGGAAAGCACGATTAAAAAATTACTATGATGAGATCAAGCACTATAATATTTTGTTTACTCGTCATTTCAACGGCGGCCGGTTCCGCCGACGTGCAGCTTTTTTTCGTCGGGGCCGAGGGGGAGGAGCTCGCCGCCCTCGTCGAGGCGTGGCCCGAGGCGGAGATCCTCCCCGCGAGCGTACACTGGGACGCGCCCTACCCCGAGCTTTTGCCCCTCCTTGCCGGAGATGTCCCGACGCTCGTAATCGCGGTCGAAGCGGAACCCACGGGCTTAGCGGTGTCGGGCAGGCTCCTGGGGCGGGGCGGCTACGACGAGCGCCTGGGCACCGTCCACATCGCCCTATCGCGGTCCAGCCTCCTGGAAGCCGTGCGCCAGTTCCTCGCCCGGACCGGGACGGGAGAGGGCTCCACGTCGGTTTCCACCCCCGGTGAGGCCCCCACCCGCGGGGCCGGTGAGATAGCCGGGAAGCTGGAGAAAATATCCGGCTGGGGTACCGCCCCGGCGGGGGGAGTCGCCGACGACCAGTCCCGCCGCCGTTCCCGTCAACGGGCCTATGACGCGGCGGAGGCCGATTTCTTCGACCGACTGGAGGAGGCCCTCTACCCGAAGGCCCTCCTGGACGCCGATTCCTACCGGCAGGTGGTCGCGCTGGTCCGCGGCTACCTCTTTGTGTCCCGCCAGGAGCGGCGCACCGGCGACGAGACCTACGGCGTAGAGCTGCGCCTGACCCCGGAGGGGGTGCGTCGCCTGGTCGAATTTCTCCACCGTGGGTTGAATGCGGTAACTCAATAACAACTCGGAGATCGGTTGACGAATGGCTCTGTCATCAATCGACACGTGAACCACTGGCTGCTGAAAGTTACGGCACAGACTTTGCTATCCCGTTTGCCCGGCGGTCGGTGGATCAACGCTTTTGCGCAGCATCGCCTCACCGGCTCGACCATACTGAGCCGGATCGCCTTCGAAACCCGCCTTCACCGCCTGCGGAAGCACTTCGACGAGTACGCCCGTTTCAGCGGGGGGGTACCGACTGATGTAGCTGAGCTTGGGACCGGGTGTTTTCCGGTACTGGCCGTCGGATTTCGCTTGCTCGGCGTGGAAAGGGTCTTCGCCCTGGACATCGTCGACAGCCTGTATTCCCGCACGGTCAGAGACACCTTGCTCATGTTCGTCGATTACGCCGAGCGCGGTGTTTTAGATGGTTTCATCGGTCCGGTGGATCGGGATCGTTGCCGGGAGTTGAAGACCGCTTTAGAAATCCTGACGCGTCGGAGCCCCCGGGAGGCTCTGGATCGTTTGAACATCAAAGTTTTAATCGGTCCGGCTTACTCCACCGGTCTTGAACCTAAGTCCGTAGACCTCTTCTACTCTAACGACACTCTGGAGCATATACAATCCGCTGAGATACTGAGGATCTTCGGCGAGTTCAACCGTCTCGCTAAACCAGGGGCTCTGATGAGTCACAGCGCGGACCTGCAGGACCACTACGCCACCTTCGACCACAGGCTCACCCCCTTCCACTTTTACCGTTACACGACGCCTGCCTGGCGCCGATATAATCCGCCGCTGCACTTCGTCAACCGCCTTCGTCCGGTTGATTACCGTCGGTTGTTGGAGAGATCGGGGTGGAGGATCGTTGGCTGCCAGGTACGCCGCGGCGATCCCACTCAATTACGGGACACGCCACTGGCCACGGAATTTCGTCGTTACACAATAGATGATCTGCTTGCCATATCCTGCCATTTATTATCCGTAGCCACGTGAGCGAACTCTTCGACATTCTACCTCCTAGTGAGGGACCGCTGGCCTACCGGATGCGGCCGGTGACGCTGGCCGAGGTCGTGGGCCAGGATAAAATCATCGGCCCCGGCACCCCGCTGCGCACGGCGGTGGAGCGGGGCCGTTTACCGAGCCTGATTCTGTACGGCCCGCCGGGGTCTGGGAAGACGACCATCGCCCTGGCGGCCGCAGCCCAGATCGGCGGTCGCGTGGCCCGCCTCAACGCCGTCACGGCCAAGGTGGACGACGTGCGCCGCGTGGTCGCCGAGGCGAAGCACGCCCGGCAGGCCCGCCTCTCCAAACCCGTCGTCCTCTTCATCGACGAGATTCACCGCTTCAACCGCGCCCAGCAGGACGCCCTGTTGCCCGCCGTGGAGGCCGGGGTGGTGACCTTCATCGGCGCCACCGTCCACAACCCCTACACCAGCGTCATCGGCGCCCTCCTCTCCCGCTCGATGGTCCTGGAGCTCGAGCCGCTGGAGCCGGGGGACATTCGGGCGCTCCTGGAGCGGGCCCTCGCCGATGGGAAGCGGGGCCTGGGCGGGATGGAAATTGCCGCCGCCGACAGTTTTTTAAACCACCTGGCCGACTATGCCGGGGGCGACGCCCGCCGGGCGCTGGCCGCCCTGGAGCTGGCCGCCGTGACCGCCACGGCCGACGGGAACGGACGGATTGAACTGGGCGTAGAGGAGGCGGAGCGCGTCGCCGGTGAGCAGAGCCCCCTCCACGACCGCGCCGGTGATTACCACTACGACCGCGTCTCGGCCTTCATCAAGAGTATGCGGGGCGGGGACCCCGACGCCGCGGTGTACTGGATGATTCTGGCCCTGGAGGGCGGCGAGGACCCGCGCTTCATCGCCCGCCGTATAGTCATCTGCGCCTCGGAGGACGTGGGGAACGCGGACCCGCGGGCACTCGCCGTGGCGGTGGCCGCGGCCCAGGCCCTGGAGCTCATCGGCATGCCCGAGGCGGCCTACAATCTCGTCCACGCGGCCGTCTACGTCGCCTGCGCCCCCAAGTCCAACGCCTGCGGCACGGCGCTGACCCTTGCCCGGGAGTACGTCAGGGAGCGGCCGGCCATACCAGTCCCCGGCCACCTGCGCGGCACGGGTTACCGCGGGGCGGACAAGCTGGGCCGCGGCGAGGGCTACGTCTACCCCCACGACCACCCCGGCGGCTTCGTCCGCCAGGAGTATCTGGGGGCGGAGCACCCGCGGTTTTACTTCCCCAAGGAGCTCGGCATGGAGGGCGAACTCGCGCGCCGGCTGGCGGAACGCTGGCCGGAAAGGAATTTCCTGAAAAAAGAGGCCGACCGGCCGCGGAAAGGCGAGCCGGGTGGGCCGGACGGTAAGCCCGCAACGGATAGCGAATCGCCAGAATTCCCTTGACTTTTCCGCCGGATTTTATTACTCTACTCTAACGAAGTGTCTGGGAAAAACTGCTGGCGGTCGGGCTTCGCGTTCCAGAGGGAGCTTCATGCCGGCTTAGTTTTAAGGTCGTCCGGCAGGTTACCGGACAAGTGGATAAAACCGAGGAGGATACATGCGTCGCTATTTCCTGTTCGCCCTGGTCGCCGCCCTGGCTATCGTCTTGGCCGGGTGTGGCGGGGCGGTCAAGTACGAGAAGCCCGAAGCGCTCGTCGACGCCTTCGTCGCGGCCCTTACCGCCGAGAAACCGGCCGAAGCGCTGACGCCTCTGTTCACGGACGCCAAGACGGCCGACGAGGTCGTCGCGCTCCTGGATAAAGGCCTGACGGTCGAGGGTGCCTACACCATCACCGATGGTGTGGTGACCTGGGAGAAGGCCGTCTACGTGGAGGAAGAGAAGGAATTCACGTTCACCCTGAACGTCGCCGCGACTGAAGACGGCGGCTGGCTCTGCACCGGTTACGAGGCCGTAGAGACGGTCGTGCCGGTGGACGAGGAAGCCGTTCTCAACGAGCTGATGGCCGCCTACACCGTTCAGGTCAAGGCACTGGGAGAGAAGTACAAGGTCACCGGTAACATCCAGCCCTACATCGCTTTCAAGGACGGCGTCGTCACCGGCATCAACTCCTGGGCGCAGTCCGGCGAGGACACAAAGGCCTGGGAGAACGAGGCCTTCAAGGCCGACCTGGAGCAGCTCGTCATGACCTTCCAGATCGCCGAGATGGGCGAGGTTAACGTTCTGTGGTCGATGGACTTCCCGATGGCCGACTACATGGCCCCGGTCGTCGAGCCCGTGGTCGAGCCCGTGGTCGAGCCCGCTCCCGAGCCCGTTGTCGAGTAGCGTCTCGCAGAAAGTCGCGACCGATCTTTCGTACCTTGATGGGTCGCCTTAGGGCGGCCCATTTCCGTGATAAGTCCGATAACACAGGGAGGGGATATGCAGCGCTTCACGATCTACCTGCTCCTGGCCGGTCTGGCCCTCGCCTTCTTCGGCTGCGGCGGCGAAGGAGAGGAGGCGAACGGCGACGGGACCGAGGCGGGCGGACCGAAGGTCTACCCGACGGCGGAGAGCCTGGTGGACGCCTTCATCAAGGCGGCCAACTCCCAGAACAAGGAAGTCTTCGACTCCCTCTTCTACTCCGAGGACGCGGCGAACGCGGTCTGGGAACGCATTACCGAGAGCGGCCTGACCTTCTCTACGGGGTACCACATCGAGGACAGCTCCTTCGGCAAGCACGTCATCTTCGACAGCGCCCATTGGGAGGGTTACGGAGCCTACGAGCAGCAGCTATATTTGAGCGATGACCCCTCCTTGGGCAAGGGCTGGATCATCAACGGCCAGGATTACGCCTTCGTGGACGCGGAAGAGACCGGAGACGAAACCGGCCAGGATACCGCGGACGGGACCGGAGAGGTGCCTGTGGAGCCCGGAACGTAGCCGATTTTCGGCACACCCGGACGAACATCCTGGAATTAGACCACGGCGGGAGCGGCTTCGGGCGCGCGCCCGAAACGCGGTCACGCCCCCGGCGCAGGTGCGACGGCACGGCCGCAAACGGGGAGGGAGCATGCGCAGATTACTGATTGTGACGCTGCTGGCGGTGCTCGGACTTGGCATCGCCGGTTGCGGCGGGGAGAGCGCCGGACCCGACCTCTCGAAGCCCGAGGGGACGGTGGAGGCTTTCCTCAAAGCGGTGCAGGACAAGGACCAAGAGGCCCTGAAAGGGCTCGTCATCGACCCGCAGTACGTGGACGTGCTCTGGCCGCTCATCGACGAGAAGGGCCTCGTCATCTCCGGCGGCTACGTGCTGGAGGAGGGCGCCTTCGGCACGACGGTCACCTTCGAGAACGCCCGCTACACCGAGAACAACGCGTCGTACGACCTGGAGCTGACCCTCTCCGAGGACAGGGGCAAGTGGCTCATATCCGGCTACATGACCGTTCTCGCCGGTGACGAGACGACGACCGATACCGGCCGCATAGAGGAGCCGGAGGAGGACCTCGGGGCCGAGGCGCTGGATTACCTGAAGGCCCACTACACCGACGCCGTCAAGGCGCTGTCCGACTCCTACGCCGGCGGCGATTTCGGCGGCGACGTCCAGTACTACATCCACTTCACCGACGGGAAGTTCGCCCGCATCAACTCCGTGGCCACCGGTCACGGCGACGACCGGGCGTACAACAACGAGGACTTCCGCGCCGAGATGGACGCGCTGGTCGGGACCTTCGCGGTCGACGTGCCCGGCGAGGTGGACGTGTTCTGGGTCATGGAGTTCCCGATGTAGGGGGACGACTCTCCGATTCGAAACGTAGGGCGGGGGCTCCGTACCCCGCCCCATTTATATGAAACACGGGCGGCACACGGAGTTGCCGCCCTACGTTAATGACCGCCTATCGGTCGTAGGGGCGGGTGTCCACACCCACCCGTTTTTTTTATAAGGAAGCCCTCACCCTTAATCCCTCTCCCACGGGGAGAGG
>CAZNZF010000068.1:0-5245 GCA_964577465.1 uncultured bacterium
TACGTCGGATGTTCGGTTGTCAACCGCCGCGCACCCAAATGTAGGGCGGGGATTTCAATCCCCGCCGCTTCTCAGTGGTGACTCTATCTTTATAAAGGCCTTCGGGGCCTGTTCTCGATTGGGGGAAGCTGGTGGGAATCGAACCCACCTGGGACCGGGTTAGGGCCCCACAACGGATTTGAAGTCCGCGAGGCTCACCAGATACCTGCCAGCTTCCCCGATTTTTAGGGGCAAGGGGTTTAAACCCCTTGTCTCCTTCCGAGCCAGTCATTCTACCACCGACCGCGGCGAGGGCCAAGGGTCAAACCAGGGGCGCGGGCCTCGCCGCGTTTTCGTTTAAAAGTACGTGGGTGCCCGATTCGCGCTTAGTCAAGCCCTGCTCGTGGAAATGGTCCAACAGGAGCGTGGCCGTTTTGCGCGAGAGGCCGGTGCGCTCCTTGTACTCGACCACGCGCAGGGTGCCCGATTCCTTGAGCATATCTATTGCGAAGCGGCGCAGTTCCTCGTAACGACCCGTCGGCCAGAGGTGGGTCTCGCCCACGAAGACGGCTTCGCCCACGGCTTCGAGGTAGTGCGCCAGGTCCAGCGCCGCGGCGGGGTGGAGGTTAACGAAATCCGCCAGGGCGAGGTTCTCCGCGCTTGCCAGGGCCTTCTTCGCCTCGGCGATGCGCAATTTCTGCTCGGCGGTCGGCTCCCCGTGGGGGAGCACGGCGTAGGCGGAGCCCACCGGTCGCAGCCTGCCCGTCTCGACGAGCCCGGCGATGGCGTCGCGCAGCGCGTTTTCCTCCACGTTCCGCCCGGCGAGGGAGGACAGGCGCCCCCGGTCCAGGCGGCAGTACGGGAGCCGCTTTTGCAGAACTTTATCCAGCGCCTGTACCAGGCTCTCCACCAGCCCGTGGCGCCAGCGGGGGTGCAGCCACCGGTCGGCCGAGAGCTTGACGATTTCCCCCGAATCGGCCAGGCGCGCAAGCTCCTCCTCGGCGGCCCGGGGCAGCAGGTTCGACCGCGCGGCCAGTTCCTGCGTCGTGAGGTCCTTGCGGGGTATGGGGTTGTGCTTGAGCCAGAGGGGGAGCGCCTCGCGGGGTGAGGCGCCGTCCAGCTCCTCGAGCGCCTCGCGGTAGCTGGCCCGCTTGCGGCGGTGCTTCTGGGCCAGGGGGTCGAGCACCCGTCCCCCGGCGACGGTGACCGGTGGCGAGGGGACCCGCAGGATGAACCGCTCGCCGAAGAAGACCGGGTGGCTCTGGTCCAGCTCGATTTGTGCCGGGCAATCCTCTCCGGGCTTCAATTTTTCCCGGTCCAGGAGGACCAGCCGGCAGACGAGTTCGCTCGTCCCCTTAAGGAGCTTCAGCCGGCAGAGGCTCGGCAGCTCGGCCGCCGAGGCCAGGAGCCTTACACGGGCGTCGAAGCGGTTGGAGAGGACGACGCAGCCGGGGGTGACGATTTCGTCGCCGCGCTTCACGCCGCGTTTCGGGAGGCTGGTGAGGTTGACCGCCGCCCGCTCACCCGGGGTGACCGTCTCCCGGGGCCGGGCGTTCACCTGGAGGCCCCTGACCCGGGCGGAGCCGCCGCCGGGCTGAATCTCCACCGAATCCCCGACGTGCAACGCTCCCGTGGCGACCGTCCCGGTGACCACGGCGCCGAAGCCTTCCATCTTGAATGACCGGTCCGCGGCCAGGCGGAAGGGCCGACCGGGGTCGTCCGCCCTTTTCGATTCCTCCGCCAGCCGGACGAGCTCCGTCTTGAGCTCTTCCAGGCCGACGCCGGTCCTGGCGCTGGTGCGGATGATTCTCGCCCCGGCCAGGCCGGTGCGGGACAGCCTCTCCCGGACGTCGTCCTCCAGGAGCGCCAGCCACTCCCCGTCCTCGACGAGGTCCACCTTGGTCAGGGCCACCACGCCGCGTCGGACGCCCAGGAGCTCCACCACGTCCAGGTGCTCGGTGGTCTGGGGCATGACCCCCTCGTCGGCGGCCACCACCAGCAACACCGCGTCGAAGCCTACGGCGCCCGCGACCATCTCCCGCACCAGCCGCTCGTGTCCCGGCACGTCCACAAAGGCCAGCACCCCGGCCGGGGTTTCCAGGAAGGCGAAACCCAGGCGGATGGAGATTTTCCGCTGCTGCTCCTCGGGCAACCGGTCGGGGTCCGTGCCGGTGAGCGCCTTGACCAACGCGCTCTTGCCGTGGTCCACGTGCCCGGCGGTGCCGAAGAGCGGGGGGGCGGCGGTCGGCTGGGTTTCTTCCATTTCGTGTTTCCTGAAGATTCCGGGGCGATTATAAAACCCGGTGGACCGTGGCACAATGCGCGCGGTATAATTCCATGCAGGTACGGGTCTTCACGTGTGCACCCACCCGAGGGAGGGTCGATGTCGGCGGCGGAATGGCTGCGGAAGAACTGGATGCTCGTCGCCCTGGGGCTCATCGTGGCCGGGTGGCTGGCGTACTCCTGGCTTTCCCATTACGTGCTGGAGGACGCCTACATCTCGTTCCGCTACTCGCACAACCTGGTGCGCGGGGAGGGCCTCGTCTTCAACCCCGGGGAGCGGGCCGAGGGGTACACGAACCTCCTGTGGGTGCTGTCGGTGGCGGGGGGGATGGCGCTCGGGGTGGGGGTGGAAACGGCGGCGGTGATTCTGGGCCTCATCGCCGGGGCGCTGGTCATCATCCTCGTGTGGTCCATCCTGCGCCGTCTGACGAAACATAATCCCTACCTCCCCCTGCTCGGGGCGGTCCTGGCGGCGCTGTACTTCCCGTTGAGCTACCACTCCGGGTCGGGTTTGGAGACGGCCGCATTCAGCGCCCTCCTCCTGGCGGCGGTCCATTCCTACCTGCGGCCTTGCCCCCGGCGCTTCCCCTGGACCGGGCTCTGGCTCGGCCTGCTGGCGCTCACGCGCACCGAGGGGCTGGCCTACACCCTCTTCTTCGCGGCGCACCACGTCTGGATGCGGCGCCGGAAGACGGAGACGGGGGCGGATTGGCGGGACTTGCTCCCCGCGCTGGGAATGCCGCTGGCGCAGCTCGTGTTCCGGCTGTTCTACTACGGCCTCCTCCTGCCGTTGCCGACCATCGTCAAGGCCGGGGGGGGATTGACCCACATCCTGGGGGGAGCCCGGTTCGTTTTCAATTGGATGTGGGGGACGCCGGTCATCCTCCTGGCACTCTTGGCGCTCTACGGCGTCATCCGGCGCTGGAAACGGCCCGAGTCCGGCCTGCTCCTGTTGCTCCTGGCGGCCGTGGTCGGTTTCACCGTGTACGTCGGCGGCGACACGATGGGGTACTACCGCTTTCTCCTGCCCGCGTACCTCCTCCTCGCCCTGCTGGCGGTCGGCGGGGTGGAGGAGCTGTTCGAGGCGCTGGCCCCGCGCAAGCTGTTCCCGGTCCTGCTCACCGTTTTCCTGACGCTGTGGACCACCGCCTGGTTCGCCGTCACGGGGGCGACCCGCGTCCGACATCCCCGGGAGCTTCTGACGCCGGCCAGCTCCGGCTGGCTGCACGACAACGTCCCACCGGGCACCCTCCTGGCGAGCGGGGCCACGGGGCGTCTGGCCTATTTCTCCGACCTGCCGTTCGTCGACTACTACGGCCTTTGCACCGCCGAGGTCGCCCTGCATGGGGAGCGTACGGATGAATTCCGTCCGGGGCACGAGGTGGGGGACGCGGAGGAGGTGTTCCGCCGACGGCCGGGCCTGATCGTCATCCGCCCCCTGCCCGGCACCGGGGACCAGATAGAGGGCTGGGTTGCCGGCCGGCGGGCGACGACGGACCTGACCTGGACCGAGCTCGCCTTCGCTCAGAAGCTCGTCCTCTCGGACCCCCGGATGGCGGATTATCAGGCGCTGGTGGTGGACGTCACCGACCGCATCGAGGGGACGCCTCCGGGTGGGGAATCATACTACCTGGGCTTCTACGCCCGACGGGGTGAGCTGGCGGACCTCCTGGTCGCCCGGGGTGCGGTGCCGGTGGAACCGGCGGTGCCCGAGGGCTTCTGTGACCCGCGGGGAAAATGACCCGCGGCGGAGATTCGAGCTTTCCACTCCCCGCGTGAAACCGGGTTCGCCCTCCGTGTATCAAAGGGGGTGAATCCGGTTTTTTACTCCGGCGGAAGCCGAGGAGGTTCGATGAGGTTGCTTCCCTTTTTAGCGGTGCTCTTCCTGGCCTGCGGATTCGTCGGCGGAGGCGTGGACGTGGCCCCCCAGTATCAGCACAAGGTGGAGCTCGATCCCGCCGGCGCGACCCTGTTATCCGTCGAGTGGCGCAGCGGCGGTATAGAGCTAATCGGCGATGACGGCGACTCGGTCCGCGTCACGGCCGTCGGACGGATGTACGGAGGATTGGTGGAGCCCGATGAGTGGCTGGATCTGGTCGATTTCCAGCGGAGGACGGAGAGGGTCGCGCTGGAGTTCATCCGGTCCGGGGTCGTCTGCCCATACAGCATCGAGCTCGAGGTGCGCTTCCCCCGGAGGATGGCCGTGGAGGTGTCCAACGGCAGCGGTGAGCTGACCCTCTCGGGCGCCTCGTCGGTGGCTGTCGAGCTGGGCAGCGGCGGCGTCACCGTCTCCGACGTCACGGGTGACGCGGACATCGAAACCGCCAGCGGCGGGATTACGGTGGAGGGTGTGGGCGGCTCGTTGAAGGTGTGCTCCGCCAGCGGCGGGGTGGAAATCGCGCAGGTCGCCGGACTCGTGAAGGCGGAGACCGCCAGCGGCAGGATTGACATAGTGCTCGGTCCCGACCACGCCGGACCGGTGAGCGCCGAGACGGGCAGCGGCGGGATAACGGTCTCTTTGGGTCCGGGGCAGGCCGGGAGCGTTTGCCTGAACACCGGCAGCGGCGGGATTGACCTGTCCTACGGCGGCCCCTTCATCGGCGACGCCGACCTCGGCACCGGCTCTGGGGGCATCACGGTTTACCTGACCGCTCCCCCCGAGGGGCTGGCCCTCGAGGGGGAGACCTCCTCGGGAGGGGCCTCGACCAACCACCCCGAGGCCTACGCCTTCAACGGTGACGGCGGCGGGGAGATTCGGCTCCGGGGCCCGGGGCCGAAAATCACCCTGGACACGGGCTCGGGGAGCATCGAGGTCAACGTGCGGTAGGCTTTATCCGTAGCGCCGCGCCCCGGACGGGCGGCGGTTTTCCGACTGTGGGTTGACGAAACGCTCACTTCAACGGGAGGGGTTGCCGGTGAAAGGTTTTCTTTTGGCGATGGCCCTGCTGGCGCTCACGTCGGCGGTGGCCGCCAACGATTACAA
>CAZNZF010000068.1:5345-11174 GCA_964577465.1 uncultured bacterium
TTTTGGCGATGGCCCTGCTGGCGCTCACGTCGGCGGTGGCCGCCAACGATTACAACACGGAGCTTTCCACGACCGGCGTGGAGACGCTGCGGGTGGATTGGGACAACGGCGATGTGGAGCTCATCGCCGACGATTCCCCCGGCGTGCGCATCAATGCGCATGGCGGAACCACCGGCTGGCTGGATTACGCGGAGTTCACCGTCCGGGGCGCAGAGGCCGCGGCGGTGTTCGATACCCAGGGCCGCGCCGGTGACATCTCCGTGGACCTCACCGTCCGTTTCCCGCGGAGTCTGGGGGTCGTGGTGACGGCCGGCAACGGCGACGTGACGGTGTCCGGCGGTTCGGCGATACAAATCAAGGCCGGCAACGGCAACGTGACCGTCTCCGGGATTAGCGGCGAGACGGTCGTGGACGCGGGGAACGGGAACGTCGAGCTGCGCGTTCCCGATAACTTCGCCGCCGGGGTGGACCTGGACGCGGGCAACGGCAACGTGGAGGTGGAAATCGGTGGCGGATTCGCGGGGGAGGTGCAGGTCAGCGACGGGAACGGCAACGTGGAGGTCACCTTCGAGTCCGTTCCCGACGGCCTGGCCGTGGACGCCCGGACCGGCATGGGCTCGGTGTCGACCGACGTGCCCGGCGCCAAGGCCGTCGAGACCATGATGGGCGGCTCCATCACCCGCAGCGGCAACGCCTGCTCGCTGAAGGTCACCGCCGGCATGGGCGACATCACCATCCAGGTCGATTGACCGCGCAACGACCAAAAGACCGCCTTAGGGGGCGGTCTTTTTTTTGCGGGCGGGCCTGTAAGCCGAATTCTGTACCCCTTCGTGCAAGCGGGTTGCCCACCGGTCCGGCGAGCCGGCCCTCCGATGGGGTGACGGCCATCCATCTTACGTCCCGGATTGCTCCGGGGCTCCAGCGACCTACCCGGAACCCCGGCCTCTGCGGCCCGAGGCGGGCTACCTCTGGGGGTTCCCTATTCGGTCTTGCTCCGGACGGGGTTTACCGAGCCGACGGCGTTACCGCCGCCGCTGGTGGGCTCTTACCCCACCGTTTCACCCTTGCCGGTCCGGCGAACCGGACTTAGGCGGTCTGCTTTCTGTTGCACTTTCCATACCCTTGCGGGCCCCGGGTGTTACCCGGCGTCCTGCCCTGCGGAGTTCGGACTTTCCTCGGAGCGTTTTTTAGTGAGCCGCTTGGAAACAAGGTTTCTAGTTCGGCCCCCTCACTCCGCGGCCGTCCGGTCCGCCCGCACCGGATAAAATAGCACAAAATCGGGGCCGCGCCAAGGGCGGCGGGGAGAGGATTTGCTTCGCATAGCTCGCTCCGTTCGGTCCCCCGCCCTACTTCCCCACCGGCGGCTGCCAGTCCAGGTGCGCGTAGGCGTCGCAGCGGGAGCAGAGGTGGATTTTCCGCCGCTCGCCCCGGGCGAGGATTTTTCGGAAATCCCCCACCACGGGGCCGTTCCAGATTTCCAGCACCGACTCGCCGTTCGCGTCGCCGATGACGCCGCGCCCCACCACGTCCCAGCAGCACAGCACCGCCCGGCCGTCGGTGAAGAAGAACATTTCCTCTAAAATTTTCAGGCAGGGCTTGAGGACGACGTCGGCCTCGGTCTGACCGGACCAGGGCCAGCGGTAGAGCTGCACGAGTTCCACGCTGTCGGCCAGCGGCTCCCAGTAGCGCCTGAACTCCTCCCGTTCATCCGCATTCTCCGGCATCTCTATCATCCGCACGTGGGTAGCGCAGGCGGTGTCCTTCGCAAGTTCGCAGAAGCGTGTGACGCGCTCATACACCGCGTCGCGGTCTATTCCGGGCCGCGTCTTTTCGTAGACCTCCGTCGAGACGGCGTCGATGGAGAAGCGGACCTCGTCGAGGCCGAGCGCGAGGAGCGCCCGCGCCCGCTTTTCGGGAAGAAGCTCGCCGTTGGTGTTGAGCTCCGCCCGCGCCGTGGGGTCCTGTTTGATGTAGGCGACGATTTCCTCCAGCCGGTTGTCGCACAGCGGCTCGTTCTGCAGGAACGGGCGGTAGGTGAGGCCCAGGCCGCGGGTCTCGTCGATGATTTTGCGCCACAGGCGCTCCTCCATCCTCACCGGGCCCCGCACCAGGTCCTTCTGCAGGCAGAAGGGGCAGGCGGCGTTGCAGGCGGTGGTGGTCTCGATCTGGATGACCCGGGGCGCGGGAGGGAACTCGCTGAAGCGGTCGGGATTTTCCATCGTCATCTTTTCGGTGTGTCGCGGAGGTCGACTTTCATTTTATACTACCCCTGCGACGCGGAAAATTCCACCCCTGGAAGGAGCGATATGAGGAAGGTCCTGATTTCGATTTTCATGGTGGTAGCCCTGGTCCTGTTGACCGGTGCCGATACCGGCGACGTGTGGGGTCCCGACGCGCCCAAGACCACGAGCAACCACGACCACGCCCGGCCGCAGGTCATCGTCATCATGCTGGTGCCCGGGGCCGACATGACGGCCGTGAACAACTTCAACTCCGCCCAGCACGTGAACCGCATGGAGCACGTCTCGGGCCAGATTTACCGCCTCTACCTCGAAGCGGGGACGGACATGGTGGCCGCCCGGCAGGCGTACGCCCGGAACGTCCTGTTCTCCAGGGTGGACTACGAGGTCGACGTCAGCTACGAGGTCCACGCCGGTTGCGCGGCCGGCGGCGGGGTGCACGCGGGGACGTAGGACGCCTTTTTAATCACGGTTCTTGACGAGAATACTCGGGTCGGTGCGGAGGCCGTCGTCCCCACGGGGAGATGGTCCGGTTCTTCGTGCTATAATCCCGAAAAGCTCCACAAACGTTCAGCCCCGGGGGTCGCGTGATGAAGACCACGGTACGACTCGTTCTTTTGTTCACGCTTCTGTGCGCCGCGACGGGGGTCTCGGCGCGCCAGGTCACGGCGGTCCGGACCCAGGTCCCGCCCATCATCGACGGCCGGCTGACCGACATCGGCTGGACGCAGGCCGAAGCGACGACGGGCTTCGTGTACCGCGGGGTCGGCCTCCCCTGGCCCGCATCCCAGCAGACCCTGGTGCGCGTCCTCTACGACGACGACGCCCTGTACATCGGCGTGGCCTGCTACGAGACCGAGGTGGGCGATATCGTCGCCGACATGGTATACCACGACGACCCCCTGTGGCTGGACGACTCGTTCACCATCTTTCTGGACACCTTCGACGACGGCCGCTCGGCGTACATGCTCGTGGTCAACCCCCTGGGCACACGCTACGACGCCTACTTCACCCAGGACGGCCAGTACATAGACAGCTCCTGGGACGGGGACTGGAAAGCGGCGGCGGGTATCGAGGAGGACCGCTGGGTGGTCGAGTTCAGAATCCCCTGGCGGGAGCTGCACTACGTGGATCCCACCGACGGCTGGGGCATCGATTTCTGGCGCAACGAGATTCCCAACGACGAGTCCTCCATCTGGAGCAACCTGGACACCAACCTTTACAAGGTCAGCAAGTTCGGCCGGCTGGAGGGCATCCGGGACCTGGAGATGCCCGTGACCGTCAGCTTCGTGCCGTACGGCACGGCCAAGCGGCAGTGGAACGACGTGGAGGATGCCATCCTCTGGGAAGACCCGTCGCTCATCACCACCGGCGTGGATGACCGGTTTTCGGGCGGCATCGACATCGATTTCCGCCCCTTCCCGGCGATGAGCATCGTGGGCAGCATCAACCCCGATTACGCCCAAGTCGAGAGCGACCTGGACGAGCTGAACCTCTCCCGCGACGAGCTGTACCTCGACGAGAAGCGGCCCTTCTTCCGCGACGGCAAATCCCTGTTCGACCTGCCGCTGGAGCTCTTCTACTCCCGGCGGCTCGAGGACATCTACTACGCCGGAAAGCTCTACGGCAAGCTCGGCGGCCTGCGCTACTACCTCCTCGACGTGGAGGGCACCGTGGCCGACAGGGCCGACCTCACCTATTACCGCGGCGACTGGTGGCGGGAGCGCTTCAACGCCAACGTGGCGGCGGTGCGCCTGACCCACGACATCTTCGAGTCCAGCGCCATCGGGCTCACGGCCGTGAACAAGTACCAGCGCGAGCGGATGACCATCGAGTCGCACGGGCCCTTCGATTGGGATTACGTGACGGTGCCCGACCCGCTCAACGACACCACGCTGGGGCTGGATTTCAGTTGGGCCACGGATTTCGGCCTCCAGGCCACGGGCGAGTTCGCCTACGAGTCGAACCCCGAGCACGAGGTGGACGACTACGCCTGGTACGTGGGCGCCGAGTGGAACGACCCCAACTGGACGGTCGGGGTTCAGGCCCAACAGGTGCAGCCCAAATTCGACGCCGAGATGGGCTACCTGCCATACACGGACCTGGACACCCTGGGAGGGTACGCGTACGTGGAGTACCTGTGGGGCATCTGGGAGGGGTGGTTCAAGGACGTGTACGTCGGCGGCGACTACTACCACTACAACCAGAACACCGACGACCTGCTGGCCTACCAGGGCTGGAGCTCCTACGTGGGGGTGGATTTCCTCTGGGGCCTGACGCTCTACGGCAGCTACTGGAACTACTACGACACCGAGGAAATCACCGAGACCGAGCGCTACAGCTACCAGAACGGCACCTACTCCGGGACCCTGGGGTTCAACCTGGACCGCTACTCGGGCCTGGGGCTGACCTACGTCGGCGGGGATTTCTACGGGTACAATCTCAACTACTGGGAGCTGAATTACTCCTACGCGCTCTTCTCGGGGCTGACCCTCGAGGGGGGGGTGGAGTTCGAGAAGCTGGCGGACCAGGACATCATCGGCGCCCCGGATTTCGACGACCTCGGATGGGAGGGCCAGCACTGGTTCGTGAACCTCGGCATGACCGCGAAGTTCGTCGACGAGGTGTGGCTGCGGGTTTTCACCCAGCGTAACACCTTCGGCGGGCGGGAGGAGCTCAACGCCCTTCTGGCCTACAACTACCTTCCGGGCAGCTACGTGTACCTGGTGTACAACCTCCTCCAGCCCACGACCCGCGAGGAGGCGGAGCACATCCTGTTCCTGAAGCTCACCTTCGCGCTGGACATCTGAGGTCGGTGGGAATGGTCGGGCTTTGCTTTCCGATGGGATTCGAGCCGGGCTGTGGGAGGTTCGTGTATTTAACCGAGGCGAAGCGCATTCTGGGAGTTTCGCCATGAGCGGTTCTTCCGGCATGTCCACCGGCGAGAAAGTGATTATCGGCCTCCTGGCCGTTGTCGGCCTATTCACGCTGACCAGCTCCTTCTTCTGGTCGCTGTGGATTTTCCTGCGCTGGATTCTGGGGCCGATGCTGGTGGTCGGATTGGTCGTCTACATCGTGGTGCGCTGCCGGGGAAGGAAAAAGCGATGACCGGAGGTTCCGAGGGCGCGGGGTGCCTGTTGGCGGGGTAGGTTTTCCCGCTGGCGCTGGTCGGCATCGGCATCATCGCGGTTTTAGGCATCGTCGCCGGGATTTTCGGTCTCTTCATCGGCCTGTTCTGGTTTCTGTTGAAATGGATTTACGGCTTCGCCGTCGCAGTTACCCGGGCCGCTCGTCGTCGCCGTCATTTTCTATTTCATCGGCCGCGCGCACCGGCGGTAGCACGGCCCAGGGAGGGAATGTGAAACCTCTGACCGGAAACAAGGGCACGCTCATCGCCTTCGGCATCCTGATCCTGGCCATCCTCGTCGCGTGGCTCTTGTTCAACCTGGTATTCCTGGTCATCTACGCCCTACCCGCGGTGGTGGTCATCGGCCTCATCGTGTGGCTGGTGGCCCGCAGGCGGGAGCGGTAAAAAAGGCCCCCTCTCCCTTTCAGGGAGCGGCGCGCCGACGGGCCGGGGTGAGGGTTG
>CAZNZF010000069.1:0-11117 GCA_964577465.1 uncultured bacterium
CGGCGGGGAAAGGATTCCCCGCCCTACGTTTCGATGCTCACGGGTGGACACCCGTCCCTACGTCGGCGCAACCAGCTCAGGGGTAGACGACCAGCCCCAGCCAGCCGGACAGGCCCACCCCCATGTCGCCCTGTCCCGCGCCCACCGAGAACTTCACGTCGGCCAGAAGCGCCAGGCCGGGGGTGAACTCCCACCGCCAGCCGCCGTCCAGGTTCATCTCCCACCAGGCTCGCGGAAGGCGCAGGTCCCAGTTGTACCAGTCCCGGGTGAGGGGGTAGCTCATCCCGGCGCCGAAGCCGAAGCGCAGCGCCTGACGCCGGGCGATGTCGTAGTACCGGATGATGCCCAGGGTTATCCGGTTCACCGTGTTGAAGTCGAAGTTCACGCCGTAGGTAAGCTCGAGGGCGGCGCCGTCCGTGCCCGTGAAGATTTCCAATCCGAAGCACGAGCGCCAGCCGCCTCCGGACGGCCAGGTGTATGCCTCCACGCCGCCGCGGATGCCGGCGAAGGGCACCGCCGCCGCCGCGCAGGAAAGAAGGCAGAGGATGATGAAAATGCGCCTGGGCATCGCCCTTTTGCCTAGAAGTAGTAGCTCACGGTGAGCCCGACGCCCCACTGGAAGCTGCCGGCGAGGTCGAAGAAGGTCATCGGCCGCAGCGCGAGGAAATCCATGACGAAGAACTCTATTCCCCCGTTGACGTTGAAGCCCACGTTGGTTTTATCGCCGTCGTGGTAGACCGGGGCGTTCTGGTCGTCGGGGTCGTCCTGGGTGTGGTCCGTGAAATTGAACGCCGTCCAGGAGCCCATGTCCAGGGCGAGACCCGCCCCCAGGAAGGCGGTGAACATCTCGCTCACCGGGATGTTGTACTGGGCGCCCAGGTCCACGTGAATCATGGTGGTGTACTCGCCGAAGCCGAACCCCAGCCCCAGCTTCGCCGCCAGGTTTTCGACGAAGTAGTACGCCCCGGATACCCCGACCAGGAAACCGCCGCCGTCGTGACCGTAGGGGCTGTTCACCGGCCAGGTCATGTAGCCCAGCGTCAACCCGGCACAGACGGCCCCGGGAACGTGGAAGTTGCCCTCGGCGGCGGGGGTTTCAGGGACGGTCGTTTCCCCCCCGTCGCCGGGCTCGTAGGTGACCTCCTCCCGAGCCGCGCCCGGGGCGACGAGGGCCGTCAACAGGCAGAATAGCAGGATGTACCTCATATCGGTGTCCTCAGTTTGGGTTGAGAGGTTATTGGGGCAGTATAGCACGGTGGGGCAACGTCTTACAATTCTGGCCCTTGACTAAAAAACGTCAGCGGGCTAAACTTCAATGGGTTCCGGTAAAAAACGCCCCGGGGGATGTTTCTTAAAATGGCCAAGCGCTTCCAGCTCGGACCGGAGATTGAGCGCTACACGCAACTCCTGGCGCGCGACCCCGATTCCCTGGCCTTCGTGCCCCTGGCGGACGCCTACCGGAAGAGCGGCCTCTTCGAGGAGGCCTTCGCGGTGCTCAAGCGGGGCATGGGCCGGCGCCCCGATTACATCCCAGCCAGGATTGTTCTGGGCAAGTGCTACCTGGACCTGGGCAACTACCCCAAGGCGGAGTCCACCTTCGATGACATCCTGGGGTTGGACCGGGACAACCTCGTGGCCCTCTCCTCCATGGCCAACGTCAGGCTGCACCAGCGACGATACGGCGAGGCGGCCACCACCTATCGACGCATTCTCGAGCTCGACCCGTCCAACGACGCCGCGGCCCAGCAGTTGGCGAAACTGGAGGGCAAGTCTCTTTCGCGCAGCCAGGGCGAGGTCATCGAAATCGACATCGAATCCGCCTCGACAAGGATACCGCCCACCGAGCCCCTCTCCGGCGAGATAGATGAGGTCGAGGAGCGGCCTTCGGACACCCTCGACTTCGAGAACGTGATGCGGGCCGAATCCCTCCCCTCATCCAGGGAGCCCGTCGAGGCCCTGCCGATGGCGGAGTCGTCCGTGGATGGGACGGGGGGGTCGGCGGGAGAAGATGGTGCCGTTTCACCGCCGGACACCGGCAAGGCCGAGACGGATGAGGAACCGGCCGACTCCGGCACGACCGGCGAACCCACGGAGATAGATTTGGACCTCATTCCCCCGGCGGCGCCCCTCGACGTCGTGGATGATGAGCCCCGGGAAGCCGTCGCTAAAAAGGATGTGTCTCCCCCCGACGCCTCGAAGTCCGAGGTGGTGAAGCCGGTGAGACACGCCGGCGACGAGCCCGAAATCAGGGTCGAGGTGCCCGTGCCCCCACCGCCCGACACCGAGGAACTGGCCGTCGTGGAGCCGGAGACCGTCGAGGTGATGCCCGAGGACGAGGTGCCCCCGGAGATACCCCCGATAAAGGACACGGCTCCCTTCATTCCCATTGAAGAAACCAAGAAACCCGCTTTCAAGACCTTCTCGAGCTGGCTCTCCGGCATGGCCGGACCCAAAGACGAAGAGGTAGAGGAAGAGGACAAAGGAGTCGAGTAGTGAATGATGTCGTGGAAATCCTGAAACGCCTGCTCGAGGTCAAAGAGGTCAAGGTCGCCGTGGTGGTCGGTGAGGACGGGCTCGTGCTCGATTCCGCCGGCACCGTGGAGGCCGACGTCGAGGCCATCGGGGCGATTTGCGCCGGCGGCTACCTCTCCTTCAAGCAGATCGGTGAGGAACTCAACTACGGGGCCGTCGTCCAATCCGTCACCCGATTCCAGTCCGGCGTCATCGTCCTCTCGCGGCTGCCGAACCAGTTGACCCTGGCCGTGGTGGCGACGGAAAAGGCAAACCTGGCCAAGGTCTGGGACGCCACCGGCGGAATCATCACCGAGATGGCGCGGCTCTTGCGTTAAGGACTCGCCGCGGAATTGGATTATCAAACCCGACTCATCGAGGCCGCTCTGGCTGCCCTGAACGAGCGCCGGGGCGGCCATGTGCTGAGGACCGCCCGGGTCGCCGCCGACCTCGCCCCGGGGATGGAGGACAGGTTCCGCGAGCTATCCCTGCCGGAAGAGGAGCCCGTCGCCGGCGTGCCGCTGCCCCCACGGGCCTATCTGGCCGGTGTCCTGCACGATTCTCACCGCGACGGCTCCGGCCCCACCCCCGATTTCCCCCTGGACGACCTCGAGGCGCGCTATCCCCGGAAGCTGGCCCACGCCGCCCTGGCGGCCCAGTTCGCCCACGACATGGGACTGAGCGACGCGGGCGTGCTCTTCGCCGTCCGGTACCACACCATCGGCCACCCGTCGCCGACGCCGCTTCTGTGCTCGTTGATGCTGGCCGACGCCATCGAGCCGGGGCGTGCTCACGAGGGAATCGAAGAGCTACGGGAAACCGCCGGGCGCGACCCCGTCGCCGCCCTGGTGCAGCGCCTGAAGAGCACCACCGGTTACGTCGCCGCCCAGGGGCTCGAGGTCCACCCGAACGCCCTGGCCCAGATAGCCACCCTGGAACGCGCGTTACGTAAATGACCACCACCCGAAAATCACCGCCCGAGGGAGAGGAGTTGGCCCGCCTTATCGCGGTCTGCCTCGACGAGGGGAAGGCCGAGGAGGTCGTCGCCCTCGACCTGCGGGCCGTCGGGGCGATGAGCGACTATTTCGTCATCGCCTCGGGGGTCACCGAGAACCACGTCCGGGCGCTGTGCGATCGAATCGAGCGCGACCTGGCCCCCAAGGGCGTCAAGCCGCTCTACCGCGAGGGGCTCGAAACCTGGAACTGGGTCCTGCTGGACTATTTCGACGTGGTGGTGCACCTATTCCGGCGTCCGGTGCGGCGGTACTACGACCTCGAGCGGCTCTGGGGCGACGCGCCGGCGTTGGAGCTCGGCCTTTAAATGTTCACCGTTCGGCTGCTCACCGTATCCCCGACGCGGCGCGATTTCGTCCGCGACGGCCTCGCGTTTTACATCGAGCGCCTGAACCGCTTCTGCAATTTTCAGCTGGTGGAGGTGCGCGAGGCTCCCCTCAAGGAGGGGGAAAAGGGGGGGCTGGAGTGGGCCCGCCGGAGGGCCGCCGTCGCCCTGAGCGCCAAGCGCGCCGGGGGATTCGCCTCCGTCCAGGTGGACCCGCGGGGGCGGCAGCTCACCAGCGAGGAGTTCGCCAAATGGCTCGACGAGGCGCGGGGGACGAAGCCGGGGCTGGACGTCATCCTCGGCGGCGCCGCGGGTTTAGGGCCGATGAAGGTGGACATGACCCTCTCGCTCGGCCCGTGGACGCTGCCCCACGAGCTGGCGCGCCTGGTGGTCGTCGAGGGGCTGTACCGCGCCTTCACGATTCTCACCGGACACCCGTACCACAAGTGACCCTATGCCGCTGGAAAATCTACAGATAAGCCTGTTCGGGAAGGTAGCCGAAACCGCCGGGAAGCTTTTCAACCTCCCGGACGGTCCGCCCGCCTTCGACCTCTCGCCCGCGGCGGAGCCGCGGTTCGGGCACTTCGCCTGCAACCTGGCGCTGCAACTCGCGGGTCCATTGAAGAAGAACCCCCGGCAGATCGGCGAGGCGCTGGCCGGAGAGCTGCTGAAGGTTTTAGGAGATTTGGTCGAGCGCGTCGAGGTCGCCGGGCCGGGTTTCCTGAACTTCCACCTCGCCGCCGGGGCGCAGGCCGAGCCGGTGAAATCCATCCTCGCGGAAGAGAAGCCCTTCCTCTGGCCCGCCGAGAAGCCGCTTTCCATCAACCTGGAGTACGTGAGCGCCAACCCGACGGGGCCGCTGTTGGTGGTGAACGGCCGCGCCGCCGCCCTGGGGAGCGCGTTGGCCCAAATCCTCCGCGCCGTGGGGCACACCGTCACCGAGGAATATTATGTTAATGATGCAGGAACACAGGTTATTGAATTTGGGAAGAGTGTGTTTAGGGATAATAGAGATAAATATATTGAGCTTGGTTGGCGATTTGATGATATAGATTACCTTTCTGACTATGAAGGTGGATATGCTCCAGATACTGTTAAGCAGGTTGCCGAAGCCGTTTATCAATCTAGGGTAGATAATTATAAGCAGGCTAGGATAGAACATCCTGAGCATTCTCGTTTTGGCATTGAGGATATCCAATTAGAGGATATATACAGAAGTGTGACTGAGCAACTGAGAATGCAGAAGATTACGCTGCAACGTTTTTTTGAAAATATTAATACATATATTGGCTTCTTTCACGAACACAATCTTTATTACCTAAAAGGAACTCAATATCCATATATTGAGTTGCTAAAAAAATATATTGTACCTGATAGCCTTGCTTTTGGCAGTATTAAAGGTCCTGTCAGCTATGCTTATGAGCAGTTGTTAAAATTAAATGCTAGTATTACTAAAGAGGGCGCCGTCTGGCTCAAGACCACCGGCTACGGCGACGAGAAGGACCGCGTCATCGTCCGCAGCAACGGCAAGCCGACCTACCTCCTGACCGACATCGCCTACCATCTGGACAAGTGGGAACGGCTCGGCGGGGACGACGACGCCAAGCTGATGCTCGACATCTGGGGGCCGGACCACCACGGCCACATCCTGCCCACCAAGGCCGGCCTCCAGGCCGCGGGAATACCGCCGGAAAAACTCGAAGTGCTGATTTCCGGCTGGGTGACGCTCAAGCGCGGCGGCGAGACGGTCTCCATGAGCAAGCGCCAGGGGAACATCGTCACGCTGGACGAGCTTCTGGACGAGGTCGGCGTGGACGTGGCGCGGTACATGTTCCTCGAACGCTCGCCCGAGGCGCACCTGGACTTCGACCTCGACCTGGCCGTCCGGCAGTCGTCAGAGAACCCAGCGTACTACATCCAGTACGCCCACGCGCGCATCGAGAGCATCTTCGATAAGGCAACCGAGGAGGGCTGGTCAGAGGCGGAGCTGACCGACGAAAAGCTCGGCGAGGCCGACCTGACGCCCCTCTTCACCGCCGACGATGCGGGGGAGCGCCAGCGCGAGCTCCTGCGGCAGATTATTTATTATCCCGGCGTGGTCGCGGGCGCCGCGGCGGGCTATGCCCCCCAGCGCGTGACCGCCTACCTGCACGGCCTGGCGGGCCTTTTCCACCCGTACTACAAGAAGGTCAAGGTGCTGGTGGAGGAGCGGGCGACGGCGCTGGCGCGGCTGGCCTTATGCCGCGCATTGCAGAAAATCCTGGCCCACGGGCTCGGCCTTCTGGGCATCTCGGCCCCCGAGTCCATGTAGCGCCGTTCCGCGGACTGGGTTATACTGGTTCCGAGGGAAACCATGCGGAAATTTTACGGCTTAATCCGGCTGATGCGGCCCAAACAGTGGCTGAAAAACGTAGTCGTCTTCGCCGGCGTCGTGTTCGCGCAGCTTTACACCTCCCCGGCGGCGCTTCTGCGCTCCCTGGAGGCCTTCGGCATTTTCTGCCTCCTCTCGGGGGCGGTGTACGCCCTCAACGACGCGGTGGACGCCGAGCGCGACCGCTCGCATCCCCACAAGAAAAACCGCCCGGTCGCCTCGGGCCTGGTATCCCGTCCGCTGGCCTACTCCTGGTCCCTGGTTCTGGCTGCCGGCGGGATCCTGGCGGCCTGGACGGTCACGCCGGGCTTCCTCATCGTCGGCGCCGTGTACCTGGGCCTGAACCTCGTTTACAGCTTCTGGGCCAAGAAGGTCGTCATCCTCGACGTCCTGATGGTCGCCTTCGGCTTCGTGCTGCGGGCCATCGGCGGCGTGGAGGCGCTGGTGGATTTCTCGCCGGGCCTGAAGTCCTCCCCCTGGTTCCTGGCGGTGACGCTCTTCCTGGCCCTTTTCCTGGCCCTGGAGAAGCGCCGGGCCGAGCTCACGTCCCTGGCCGAGGGCGCGGAGAGCCACCGCAAGACCCTGAGCGAGTATTCCACGCGCCTCCTGGACCAGATGTCCGCCGTGGTCACTACCGCCACCGTGGTTTCCTACAGCCTCTACACCCTGTGGCCCTCGACGGTGGAGCGGTTCGGGACCGAGGGATTGATATACACCGTCCCCTTCGTCCTGTACGGCGTCTTCCGTTACCTGTACGACGTGGAGCAGCGGCGGCTGGGCGGCAACCCCTCGGCCATCCTCTCCAAGGATTTCTCGCTGCTGGTGGACGTTCTGCTATGGGCCGCGGCGGTGGTGCTCGTCATCCACTTCAAGCCGTAATCGTTTACAAAAACGAAAGGCGGGCCGGGCCCGCCTTTTTTTGAAGAGGCAAGGGGTTTAAACCCCTTGTCTTCATCTCGCCGCGAACGGTCAGTCCTCCATCGTCCACTGGTTGATGCCGAACCAGTGGCCGGTGTTGCTGATGTAGTCGAGTTGGGACCGGAGCAGCTCGAAGTGCCCCTCCTCCATCTGGGCCAGGTTCTTGAAGGTCTCGCGGACGGTGGCGTCCTCGGCCTTGACCGACCACTCGGTGTAGTAGTCGATGGCGGCCCGCTCCAGGTCGATGGCCGTCTTAATGGCGTGGAGCTCGTTGGCGCCCTCGGCCCCGGCGGTCCTCTCCGCCACCGAATCGAGCTGCGGGACGAGCTCCGCGATTTCCGTCTGCGAGATGTCGATGGGCTCGATGGGTTTCCCGGCGAAGGCATCGCTGAACTGCCGCCGCAGAATTTCGTAGTGGTCCACCTCCTCCCGGGCCAGGGTGATGAACATATTCTTGCCGGTCTCGTCCTTGGTCTGACGGGCGAACTCAAGGTAGGTGGTGAAGCCGGTTATCTCGGCCTCCATGGCCTGGGCGAGCACCTGTGCCACGGTTTTGCTCAAGGGTGCCTCCTGCGCTGATTTTTCGATTATCGTCTTCTATACGGAAAAACGGAAGAGGATTACGTCGCCGTCCCGGACGATGTAGTCCCGGCCCTCGACGTGGTAGAGTCCCTTTTTCTTCAATTCGGCGAGGGAGCCGTGCTCCTGCAGGTCCTCGAAGTGGGCCACCTCGGCGCGGATGAAGCCGCGGGCGATGTCGGAATGGATGCAGGCCGCCGCTTCAACGGCGCTCGCGCCGCGCGTGATGGTCCAGGCCCGGGTCTCCTTCTCGCCGGTGGTGAAGAAGCTCTCGAGGCCCAGGGTGTCGTAGCAGGCCCGGACCACCCGCTGGACGCAGTCTTCGGGCAGGCCGTACTCCCGCCGCATCAACCCCGCCTCCTCCGGCTCCAGGCCGGCCAGCTCGTCCTCCAGCTTCCCGTGGACCACCAGCGGCTCGGCGGTCAGTCGGCTGACGTCTATCGAAAGGTCGTGCCCGTCGGCGTCGGCGTTCAGGAGCGTGACCATCGGCTTGCGGGTCAAGAGGCCCAGACTGCGGACGAGCTCCTCCTCGGCGGGGGTGAGCTCCACGGACGAGGCCGGTCCGCCGCCCTCGAGCGCCGTCGCCAGGCGGGTTAAAATCTCCCGCTCGGCGGCCGCCTGCTCCATCGCCTGCCTGTCGCTACGGTCCACCCCCCGGCCCACGTTCCCCATACGGGTCTGAACCGCGCCGAGGTCGGCCACGCCCAGCTCCAACAGGAAAATCTCGAAATCCCGGGCCGGGTTTACGGAGCCCTCCGGGTGGGGGACGTTCGGGTCGTCGAAGGCGCGCAAAACGACGAGCAGTGCATCGGCGCGGCGGAGCTCGCTGATGAAGCGCGCCGCCACCGAGCCCCCGCCCTGCCCTCGGGCCAGGCCGGCCACGTCGAGGTAGGTCACCTGCGCCCGGGTCAGCTTCCCCCTGCTTTCCAGCGACCAGAGCCAATCCAGACGCTCATCGGCCACCGGCGTGACCTCGACGTTGACCTCCACCTTGCCGGGGTTCAGGTCGTGGCGCGAGCCGGTCAACAGGTTGAAGAGGGTGGTCTTGCCCGACTGGGGCAGCCCGCAGAGGCCGACGTTCATGACTCCCGGTCCGTTAAAAATGACGGAAAAAGTATAGCAGCCGGTGCCACGGCTGTCGAGCCGACGGCGCCTGAACCTCCCCCCTTGACATCCGCCCGGCATCCGGCTAAACTACGCCGCGGAAAAGGGCACTGCACCCGACGGGGGAAAAGAATGGCTCACAAGAAGGCCGGCGGCTCTTCCAGGAACGGGCGCGATTCCGAGTCCAAGCGGCTCGGGTGCAAGCGCTTCGCGGGGCAGTTCGTCACCGGCGGGTCCATCCTCGTCCGTCAGCGGGGGACGGAGTTCTTCCCCGGCCCCGGCGCCGGACTGGGGAGGGACAACACCGTGTTCGCCCTCTTCGACGGAGTGGTGGATTACTACCGCCGCCGCGACCGTCGCTACATCTCCGTGACGGTCAGGTGAGGCGGGACCGGGCGCACGCCGGGATGCGGTTAAAATTGTCGAAACTCCCTGACAAAAACCCCGGACGGGGTTTTTTAATATGTTCATAGACCGGGCCAAGATTTACGTCAGCAGCGGTTCCGGCGGCGACGGCGTCGTGAGCTTCCGCCGCGAGAAGTACGTCCCCCGGGGCGGCCCCGACGGCGGGGACGGCGGACGCGGCGGCTCGGTCTACCTCGCGGGCACCTACGGGCTCAACACCCTCGTCGGCTTCCGCTACCGGCCGAGATACCTCGCCCCCGACGGCAGGCCCGGCGCCAAGCAGCGGAAGTCGGGCGCCTCGGGCGGGGACCTCGTCGTCCTCTGCCCCGTGGGCACCCAGGCCTACCGCCTGCCGGAGAAGGTCCTCGTGGCCGACCTCGACGAGGACGGCAAGCGCGTCCTCATCGCCCGGGGCGGCCGCGGCGGCAAGGGCAACGTCCACTTCGCCACGTCCACCCGGCAGGCCCCGCGCATCTCCACCCCCGGCACCCCGGGGGAGGGCTTCGAGCTGCAACTGGAGCTGAAGCTTATCGCCGACGTGGGCCTGGCCGGGATGCCCAACGCCGGCAAGTCCTCCATCCTCGCGCGGCTGACCAACGCCCGGCCCGAAATCGCCGCCTACCCCTTCACCACCCTGGAGCCCCACCTCGGCGTGGTCGAGCTGGACCGGGAGAGGGCCTTCGTCCTGGCCGACATCCCGGGCCTCATCGCCGGCGCCAGCGCGGGGATCGGCCTGGGGCACGATTTCCTCCGACACATCGAGCGGACGCGCATGGTGGCCGTGGTGGTGGACGCCGCGGGCTCCGAGGGCCGGGACCCCGTTGAGGATTTCGCCGTCGTGCTCGGCGAACTTAATGCGCACAACCCAGAGCTGGCGGCCAAGGTCGCCCTGGTCATCGCCAACAAAATCGACCTGCCCGGCGCGACCGTCCACGTACACCGGCTGCTGGAGGCTACCGGATTGCCGGTCCTCCCCCTGTCGGCCTCGACCGGCGCCGGCTGCGACGACCTTCTCGTCCGTCTCGCCCGGGAGCTGGAGGCGCGGGGGCTGTGGACCGTCGGGCTTCCCGCCTCCGACGATGGACCCTTCGACCCCCTCGCCTGACCCCGACCCCAATTTGCTAGTCTAATGAATCCGCATCGGGTATAATCATTGCGGGATGGTGATTATCCTGGAGGGCGTCTTGCTTCTGCCGGGCCACAACGACAACATCGAGCTTGGCGGCGAGGTGTATCACGTCCAGTCGGAGACCCGCGGCGACGTTGATTCCCCCTACATCGTCACCCTGGTCTTCGTGTCGGGAGGCATCGTCTATCGCCGTAAAACCGAGTGGCTCGGTGCCGTGGACTCCGACGAAGCCCTGACCCAATTCAAGGACCTCTTGATGGACCAGCACCGCTCCGTCATCAACCAAATCAAGAGCAACACCCTCAAGCGGGTCAGCGTCGAGGAGCAGAAGCAGATCGAGATGGACGAGCGCGAGCTCATCGCCCGCTTCCTCGACGAGTGGGCCAGCGAGTGAGCCGTCCCCGGCGGAGGGGCGTCTCGGAAGGGTCTGGGCGAGTTCACGCTTCCACCGGAGAGCCGTCCCCGGCGGAGGGGCGTCTCGTAGAGACCACTATGCAGTCATGTCCAACTAGTGAGCCGTCCTCGGCGGAGGGGCGCCTCTTTTCAAGTTAATCGACCTGGCGGGGGGTGATTCCCCCGCCGTCCGGTGTGCGAGAGTGGCGGAACTGGCATACGCGCTGGATTTAGGTTCCAGTGGCTCCGGCCGTGCGGGTTCAAGTCCCGCCTCTCGCACCAACGCGGCGCGTTGGATCGCTGTTCCGCGGGGAGAGGTTTTAATTATTCCAGAGCAAGCGCCGCGAGCGATACGTCTATCAGTTCTT
>CAZNZF010000070.1:0-7031 GCA_964577465.1 uncultured bacterium
GGCGGGGATTTTAATCCCCGCCGCTTTTCGCCCCCCGGCTGCGATGACGTAGGGGAGGGTGTCCACACCCGCCCGCGGGGGCCCACAGAGGGGCCCCCCTACACCCCCATCCACGGCCCGTTACACGCCGCGATGTCGTAGGGCGGGGAATCCTTTCCCCGCCGCTTCCGATTGCAATGCCGTAGGGGCGGGCCGATCTGAAGGTCGGCCCCTACGAGGTTGCTGTGCGATTCTAAATGTAGGGCGGGGATTTTAATCCCCGCCGCTTTTCGCCCCCCGGCTGCGATGACGTAGGGGCGGGTGTCCACACCCGCCCGCGGGGGCCCGCAGAGGGGCCCCCCTACACCCCCATCCACGGGCCGGGTCAATGCCTGCGCTGGACGATCACGGTCACCACCCGCCGCGGCGTGGCGTCCAGCACCCGCAACGCGTATTCCCCCTCGACGACCTCCTCCCCCGCCCGGGGGATGCGCTCCAGCCGGTCTATCATGAAGCCGCCCAGGGTGGCGTAATCGCCCTCGGGCAGCTCCACCACGTAGCGCTCGGCCAGCTCGGCCAGCGGCAGGTCGGCGGGCAGGGCGACGGACTCGCCGCGGTCCAGGGGCCCCGGCGCGGCCAGCCCCTCCTGCGTCGCCTCGGTAATCGTCCCCACCACGTCGTCCAGCGTCACCACCCCCAGCGTGCTGCCGTACTCGTCCACCACCACGGCCAGGTTCACCTGCCGCCGGTGGAAGGTCTCCAGCATCCCGCGCAGGTTCTTGTTCTCCGGCACGAACAAGGGCTCGGTCATGATGCGGTCCAGGGTGGCCTGGAGCGGGGCGCGTACCAATTCTATCAGCGGCACCACCCCCACGATGGCGTCCACCCGCTCCTGATAGACGACGATGAAGGCTGAGTCGGAATCCACGGCGGCGGCGAAGGCCTCGGGGACGTCGGCCTCCACGGGCAGGGCCCGGACCTCGCGCAGGGGCGTCATCACCTCGCGCACCTCGCGGGAGGAGAAGGTGAAGGCCGCCCCGACCATGCGCGCCGTCCGGTCGTCGATGGCCTCGCCCCGCGCCCCCTGGTGCATCATCACCCGCAGCTCCTCGCGCGTGATGCGCTGCTGGGTCCCCGATTTTATCCCCTGCAGGCGCAATAAAAGGCGCGACAGCCCGAGGGCCACGATGGAGATGGGCTTGAGCACCCAATCCAGCACGCTCAGGGGGTAGGCGGCCGCCAGGGTCAGCTCGTCGGCGAAGGCCCGCCCGACGGCCTTGGGCAGCAGGTCACCCACGAGCATCAACAGCGGCGTCAGCGCGAGGCTGGTCACCGGCACGACCCAGCCCCGGGCGTCCGCGGGCAGGAGCTCCATCACGATGGCGGTGGCGACGATGGAGGCGCCGACCACCCCGATGTTGGTCCCCACGAGGCAGGTGGTTATGAGCCGGTCCGGAATCGCCAGGAGTCTGAGGGCGACGCGGGCCCGGCCGTCGCCCGCGCGCGCGGCCGTGGTGAGCCGCACCCGGTTGGCCGAGATGCAGGCCGTCTCCATCCCGGCGAAGAAGGCGACCAGAAGGACGGCGAGCAGCAGAAGGAACGCGAGGGCAATCATCCCGCACCCCCCTCGTCCGCCGTCCGCCGGGCCAGGACGCGCACGACGCGGGTCGGCTCGGCCTCCAGGATGGTGAAGGTGAACCCCGCCGCGACCAGGCTCTCGCCGGCGCGCGGGATGCGGTCCGCCAGGCCGGTGAGCCAGCCGCCCAGGGAGCTGTAGTCGTCGGAGGCGATTTTCGCGCCCGAGGCCCGGTTGAAATCGTCCAGCGCCACCGAGCCCGCGCAGACGAAGCGCCCCGGACCCTGGAGCCGCAGCCGCGGGTTGTGGCGCGGGGACTCCTCCAGCTCGTCGTAAATGTCCTGGATGGTCGCCAGGCCCACGAGCACCCCGTACTCGTCGGAGACCAGGGCCAGGTGGGTCCGGGTGCGGTGGAAATGGGCCAGCAGGGTCAGGGCGGTGGCCTCCTCGGGGACGAAGTGGACCTCCCGCAGGAGCGGCCGCAGGTCCTTGGGGGGGCCGGCGAGCACCGCGTGGCCGACGTCCTGGGCCCGCACCACCCCCACCCAGTTGTCGGGGTCGGCCTCGTAGCAGGGCAGCCGGCTGAACTGGTATCGGCGGAAGACCGCCAGCGCCTCGGCCGGGGTCGAATCCGCCGCCAGGGAGACGACGTCCGCCGCCGGGGTCATCAGCCGCCGCACCCGCTTCGAGTCCAGCTCGAACAGGCGCACCATGATGGTCTCCTCCTCCTCGTCCAGCTCCCCCTCCTGGCCGGCCATCTCGAGGGCGGTGCGCAGCTCCTCGGCGGAGGGGGTGTCGCTGTGGCCTATCCGTCCCTCCAGGGAGCGGACCAGGGAGCGGGAGAGGGCGGCCAGCGGCAGCCGCACCGGGGCGACGAGGCGGTGGAAGAGGTTCAACGGGCCGGAGGACCGGCGGGCCTGGGCCAGCGGACGGTGCGCGGCCAGGCTCTTCGGGGTCACCTCGCCCAGAATCAACAGGACCAGGGTTATCACCAACCCGGCCAGCCCCAGCCCTCCCCGGCCGAAGAGGTCCAGGAAGAGGTCGGTGGCCAGTGAGGAGGCCCCGACGTTGACCAGCATGTTGCCGAACAGCAGGGTGACCAGGATGCCGGAGGGCTCCCGCATCAGCCGGGCGACGCGGCGCTCCGGGGGGCTCGACGAGCGGGCAAGCGACTCGAGCCGGGCGGCCGACAGCGAGAAGAACGCCGTCTCCGACCCCGAGAAGAAGGCGGAGAAGAGGAACAACAGACCCAGGACGCTGAACCGGAGCGCGAGCATGTCTTGATTCTACCAGAGCCCGACGGAGGGGGTAAAGCGGGCGTCCGACCGTCCCCTGTGCTAAAATGGTCGGGAAATCTTTAGGCAAGGGGTTTAAACCCCTTGTTAAACGGGGGCGGAAGTGGCGCGGCGGGGTCACCTCATCTCCTTCGAGGGGATGGACGGGGCGGGCAAGACCACCCAGCTCGAGCTTTTGGCTTCGCGGCTGGACCGGGCGGGCGTCCCGTTCATGCGGCTGCGCGAGCCCGGCGGCACGCCCCTGGGGGAACGGGTGCGCGAGATGCTCCTGGACAAAAAGCTCCAGCGCACCCCGTCGGCGGAGCTCCTCCTCTTTGCCGCGGCCCGGGCCGAGCTGGTCCACCGCCTCGTCCTGCCCGCCATCGAGGAGGGCTGGATCGTCCTGTTGGACCGCTACGCCGACTCCACCCGCGCCTACCAGGGCTACGGCCTGGGCATGACCGAGCACACCGTGGAATCGGCGATAAACCTGGCCACGGAGGGGCTGGCGCCGTCGCTGACGATTCTGTTGGACCTGGACCCGGCCAAGGGGCTGCGGCGGCTGCAGACCGTCTTCGACGCCATCGAGGAGCGCTCGACCGCCTTTCTGGACCGGGTGCGGCGGGGTTTTTTAGACATCGCCCGCCGCGAGCCGGACCGCTGGCTGGTCCTCGACGCCTCCCGGAGCATCGCCGAGCTGGCCGATGAAACCTGGGACCGGGTGAAGCTGTTGGTGGAGGGCGGGACGGATGGCTGATTTCCGCACGGCCGTCCGGGGCCAGGAGGCGGCGAGGCGCGTCCTCGCCTCGGCCCTGGCGGGCGGCCGGTTGGGGCACGCGTACCTGCTGCACGGCCCGGCGGGCGTGGGCAAGACCACCCTGGCGCGCGACTTCGCCCGGGCGCTGGCCTGCGACAACCGGACCGGCTGCGGCGCCTGCCCCCCCTGCCGCCGGTTCGCGTCCGGGAATTTCGGCGACTTCCTCCCGCTCCCGGAGGCGGGGGCGTCGCTTTCCATAGCGGAGGTGCGCGCGCTGGTGAACGCCCTGGGCCGCGCCCCCGTCGAGGGGCGGCGGAAATCGGCGCTCATCCCCCGGGCGGAGCGGCTGACCCCGGAGGCGCAGAACGCGCTGTTGAAGACGCTGGAGGCGCCGCCGGCGGGGGCGGTCCTGCTGCTGACCGCGGACTCGCCGGAGGCGCTCCTGCCGACCATCGTGAGCCGCTGCCAGCTCCTGCGCTGCGGGAGGCTGCCGCGGGGGCTCATCGCGGACATCCTCATCGGGGAGGGCCGCGAGCCGGAGGAGGCCCGGCGGGCGGCCGAAACCGCCGAGGGCTCGGTGGGCCTGGCCCGGGGCCTGGCGGCCGACGACACCCTGACGCGGGCCGCCGCGGGGGTGTGGGAGAAAATTACCAAGGGCGACCTGGCCGGTGTGTACGCCGTCGCCGCCGAGCTCGGTGACCGGGAGGGCGCCCGGGCGCTCTTCGAGGGGCTGGCCCGTCTGGCCGGGAGGCGCTGCGGGGAGGACCCCGACGACGAATGGGCCGCGTACGCCGCGCGGGAGCTGGAGCGCGCCGCACTTTTAACCGCCTGGAACGCCAACCTGCGCCTGACGGCCGAGACGGTCCTGGGCGGCCTGGCCCTGCGCCTGGACTGAATCCCGGGAAGAGGGGTGCAGCGGCCCCCTCTCCCTTTCAGGGAGAGGGCCGGGGTGAGGGTCGGGGTCGGGAACGTAAAAAAACGGCGGTCCGCGGTCTCCCTCTCCCCGTGGGAGAGGGATTAAGGGTGAGGGCTACCTTTTTAAAAGAAAGGGCGGGTCTGGCCTCCCTGCGGGAGAAGCCCGAATCGCGCATAATCCACGCAGGAACCGAGCGACCTGTCGGCCCACGGCGGCCCGCAGAGGGGCCGCCCTATACCATCGCAACCCAAATAGAAAACTGCCGCGGTCAGGCCCCGCGACACTTCGGTAGGCTTACCGGGCGCGGCCGAATTTTTCCGCTATAATGGGCATCGAATCGCGCCGCCCGACGTAGATTAAGGCGCAACGACATGAGGCTCTACACCGAGTTCCGCCTGCGCGAGGACCACCTGCGGCTCCTGGGCCACTGCGCCGAGGGGGAGCCCGCCGCCGGCGACTGCTGGCGCGTGGTGGTGGACGGCCGGGAGCGCTTCGCCGAGGTGACCCGCACCGGCGTGCCGCTGGTGGAAAAAACCGTGCACCACCTGCCGTGCCGGGTCATCGGCCCCATCGGCGCCGACGACGTCGCGCGGATGGCGGAGGCGGCAAAGCTGGAGCGCCGCTCTGCGCGCCTGTTCAAGGAGCTCAAGGAGGAGCTGCCGCTGAAGCTGGTGGACGTCTCCGCCGCGGTGGGCGGCGACGCCGTAACCTTCTTCTTCACCACCCCGGAGAAGGTGGACTACCGGCGGCTGGTGGCGATTCTGGCCCGGCGCCTCGAGACCCGCATAGAGATGCGCCAGATAGGCGTCCGCGACGAGGCCCGGCGCCTGGGCGGGTACGCCTCCTGCGGGCGCGAGCTGTGCTGCTCCAACTGGCTGCGCACCTTCGACCCCGTGACCATCAAGATGGCCAAGCAGCAGAACCTGGTGCTCAACCCCAACCGCATCTCCGGGCTGTGCGGGCGGCTCATGTGCTGCCTGGCCTACGAGTACGAGTACTACCTGGACGCCGTGAAGCGGCTGCCCCGCAGCGGCAGCCGGGTGACGCTGGCCGACGGCGCCGAGGCCGTCGTGCGCCAGGTGAACGCGGTGAAGGGCACCCTGACGGTGGAGCACGCCGACGGCACGCGCGAGGAGCTGACCCCGGACCGCCTGGCCGGGGACGACGGGGAGGCCGGTTGAGATGGGGCTCGGCGGAGGGCGGCCGACCGGCGTATATCAGATAGAGCGGGGTAAACGATGAAGAGAGCCGCGGCCGTTTCGGTCGTTTTCGTGGCATTGACGCTCGCGGCGGGCTGCGGGCACCGGGCGGGACTGGACGATTACCGCAATTTCGCCCACCGGGCGGCGCAGGCCGGGCTCTGGCGCGAGGCGCTCGACCGCTGGCAGCACGCCGACGAGCTGGCCCCCGACGACCCCGGCGTCCTCAACGACCTGGCGGTGGCCCACGAGGCGCTGGGGGACACCCTTCCGGCCCAAGAGCTCTACGAGAGGGCCGTGGCCCTCGACCCCGACTCGGACGAGCTCCGCGATAACCTCCTCGCCTTCCGCAAGGCCCACCCGGAGCTCTACCCCCAGGAGGACGAGGATGAGGATTAGGCTGATTTTCCCCCTCGTCGCCCTGGCGCTGGCGGGCTGCCGCACCTCGGACGAGCTGACCATCAACCTGCGGGCCGAGGGCGAGCTGGACCCGACGGCCTACCCCAGCCTGGCGGTGCAGGACTTCGCCTACGGGGGGGAGATGGAGTTCGGTGCGCTGGCCGCGGAGCGCGTGCGGGACAGGATAAGCGTGAGCGGACGCTTCGCCGTCGTGCGGGACCTGAAAGCGCCCGACCCGTCGGCGCCGCTGTTCGACCTCGCCGGGGACGACCTGGAGCAGGCGCTCGAGCGGACGCGGGAGACCGGCGCCGCCGTGCTGGTGACCGGGAAGGTCGTCTTCAGCCGCCGCGACGCCCAGGACTACGCCGAGCGCCTCGCCGAGAGCTACGACGTGGAGGAGGACCGGAGCCCGTCCATGGCCTGGGGCCGCTCCTGGGAGGCCGACACGCGCCGCACCGGGACGGCGTACGTCCTGGAAATCTCCGTCCGCGCCTACGACGCCCAGACCGGCGACGTCGTCTGGCACCGGGTTTCATCCCAGCGGGTGGAGACGGACAACACGAACCGCACCCCGACCCGCTCCGAGCTCATGGGCGTGTTCAACTCGCTGGTGCTGCCGGTGGTCGAGGACCTGCGCCTGGGCCTGGAGCCGCACATGCGCGCCGAGACCCGCTACGTCGTGCCGTGAGCCGCCGGGGCGTCCGGATTACGCCTCCGGCCCACCGACCCGCAACCCCGTTAAAATAATCTCCAAGCAGAGGGCGGCCGTGAAGAAGACCCCGGGAATTCTCACCGCCGCGGTGCTGACCGTGAACCTCGTTGTGACAGCATGATACGGGTAATGGATCGGCGTAGTAGAGAGATAAACGAATTTTGATATATTAGCATTAGTGACTACAAACTAATATGGTGGAGGAGGGTATTATGCAAA
>CAZNZF010000070.1:7131-10717 GCA_964577465.1 uncultured bacterium
GCAAATGCACGCCCTAGCTGAGGCGGGGCGGGGGTTGAACGGCTTCATCGACAGATACGTATATAAGGATTACGAGTCGAAATGGTAGAGTTGATGCGATGTGAGGCTTAAAGGGAAGCCGTCGGTTTAATCGGCATAAGGGAGAAGAGAAGGAGGACCGTGAGACGCCTCTTGGTCCGTGCCATGCTACTAGTTTTCATCTTTTCCTTCAGTGCGCACGCCCAGTACGGCTACTTCGGCCAGAACAAGGTCCGCGACCGCGAGCTCGACTGGCAGATCCTCGCCACCGAGCACTTCGACATCTACTTCTACCCCGACACGGCCGACGTGGTGGGCGGGGTGGCGGAGATGGCCGAGGCCGCCTGGAAGAAGCTCACCGGGGACTTCGGGAGGTCGCCGGTCCACCGCATCCCCTTCATCCTGTACGCCTCGGGGCGCGACTTCCGCCAGACCAACATCTACCTCGGGTTCCTCCCCGACGGGGTGGGCGGCTTCTCCGAGGCCGGCCGCAACCGCGTCGTCATCCCCTTCGAGGGCTCCCAGCCCCGCATGTGGGACACCACCGTCCACGAGCTGACCCATGTCTTCAGCTTCTACTACTTCTACCGCGACATGACCGGCGAGCTGTTGAACTCCCAGGTGGGCACCCCCGATTTCTGGTTCATGGAGGGCATCGCCGAACACGAGGCGCGCGACTGGGACACCGACGGGCGCATGGTCCTGCGCGACGCCATCCTCGGCGAGCACCTGGTCCCCCTGGACCAGTTGCGCTACGGCGACTACATCCCGGGCTGGGCGCTCTACCTGACGTACAAGGAGGGCCAGAGCGCGATGGACTTCTTCGTCGAGCACTACGGCGCGGACAAGCTGCCCGAGCTCATGGAGGCCATCGCCGCCGAGCCGGACCGCGACGTGTCCAAGGCCCTGGAGAAGACCGTGGGGGTCGACCTGCGCGATTTCCACGAGGAGTGGACCCTGGACCTCAAGCGGCGGTACTGGGTGGAGCTGGTGGAGGGCCGCCGCCCCGAGGACATCGCCCACCGCGTCACCAAAATCGACGAGCACTACACCAGCTACGTCGGCCCGCGGTTCTCCCCGTCCGGCGAGCTCCTGGCCGTGATTTCGAACCTGGACTACGACGCCAACGTGTACCTGGTGGACTCAGGAAAGGGCGAGGTCTTCCAGCGCCTGACCGACGCCGGCGACTACGACTACCTGGCCGCCGGCGGCGCCACCCTGGACTTCTCACCCTCCGGCGACACCGTGGCCGTCGTGGCCAAAAAGGAGGGCTGGCTCAACGTCTACCTCGTAGACGCCGTCACCGGGTACACCTACCGGAAGTTCTCCGACCTGGAGCTCGACGACATCACCGGCCTGGCCTTCGCCCAGGACTCGCAATCGCTCTACCTCTCGGCGCAGGACCGCGGCCAGGAGGACCTGTACAACCTGCGCCTCGCCGACGGGCACCTCGAACGGCTCACCGACACGCCCCACGTCGAGCTGTACCCCGCCGCCTCGCCCGACGGGAAGGCCCTCGCCTTCTGCCTGGAAGAGGAGCAGGGCACCCACCTGGCCGAGATGGACCTCGCCTCGGGGGAGGTCACCGTCCTGACCACCGGCGTCGCGGAGGACCGCTACCCGTGCTACCTGCCAGACGGGAGCGGAATAGTCTTCTCCTCGGACCGCGTCGGGCCGTCCAACATCTTCCTCCACGACACGGCGACCGGGGCCGTCACCCAGCTCACCGACTCCCTGCGCGACGTCTTCAACCCCGACGTGTCGGCCGACGGGCGGAAGCTCTCGTTCAACTCGTACAAGGACATGACGTACCAGGTGTACGTGATGCCGCTGGCGGACGCGCTGGGTCGGCCCTACGAGCCGACGCTGGCCGAGGTCGCCCCGGAGGACTCCGGGATGCCGCCCATCCGCTCCGGGGCCGAAATCGGCGACCTCTCCAAGCTGGGCGACCTCCACCCCTGGGAGTACGACCTGCAGATCGACTCGGGGGTGGTCACCGCCGAGTACACCACGGGCGGCCTGTTCCGCGCCCTGGGCCTTCTCGAGGGCTCCGACACCCTGGGCGACCACCGCCTCTTCGTCGAGTTCGGCCTGGGCAGCATCTCGGACCTGACGGACCTGGACCTGGACGTGGGCTACTACTGGCTGAAGTACCGGCCCATCTACGGCGGCCGCTTCTTCAACTGGAACCAGTACTACCTCGTCCCCGACGGCTACCTGCGCGAGCGCATCTCCGGCGGCCAGGCGAGCTTCTCCTACCCCCTCACCGAGCACCTGCGCGCCGAGGCCGCCATCACCGGCTACGAGTGGTCCCACGAGTTCACCTTCTACGACGGCTCGACATTCAACGACTACCAGAACATCATCGGCCCCGGCGTATCCCTGGTCTACGACGACACCCTGTGGTCCTACTGGCACCCCGTCTCCGGCGTCCGGGCCAAGCTCACCTACGACCGGCCCAGCTTCTTCCTCGGCTCCGACTGGGAGTTCAACGAGGTCTCCGCCGACCTGCGCGGCTACCTGCAGTTCTTCAAGGAGGCCGACGCCGGCCTGGCCCTGCGCCTCTACGGCCTTTTCACCTTCGACGGCGACCCCTACGAGCCGGTGTACTACCTGGGCGGGGCCTTCGACCTGCGCGGCTTCGGCTACAGTGAGTTCTCCGGCAACGACATCGCCCTGGCGAACCTCGAGCTGCGCATCCCCGTAGTCGACCGCATAGACTTCGGCTTCCTGCCGGGGTTCATCATCGGCGACATCCGGGGGGTGGGGTTCATCGACGCGGGGCTGGCGTGGAACACCGGCGACGACGTGAAGCTGTGGGAGACGGAGCCGGACCTGCGGTTCCGGGACCTGAAGGCGAGCATCGGGTTCGGGATACGGTGGGCATCGTTGGGGATACCGATTCGGCTGGACTGGGCCTTCCCCTGGGACGGCACGGACTTCCAGGACGCGGTCTTCCACTTCACGTTGGGGTATGAGTATTAATGAGCATTGAAAGCAATCTCTGTAACTGCGGAAGCGGAAAGAAATACGAAGATTGTTGTAAAAAGTATTTTAGCTTACTGCATATAAATCCAAATAATATTGAGAGTAGTTATCTTCTAGATTGGTTTTCTAAATATTCAGATCCAGTAAAGACAACATTTATAGAAAAGACAAAAAAGTATTTATTCCAAATATCAGAGTATATAGCTGCTCTTATCAGTTTGTATTACGAACTGGGTTATCCTACATCAATTATATCAGACACTTATGATGAAGGTTTTACAGGATTAAAAAACAATGCAATTAATGTTCTGTTAGGTGCCACACACTGTCTAGCTTACGGATTGTTTATCCCTCACGGTGTACTACTACGCTCTCTTCTAGAGATATGCTTTACAATACATGTTGTAACTGAAGATATTAATAAAATGGATCAGTTTGAAAAAGGTGAATTAAGCACTAAAAAAGTTCTACATAAAATAAAAAGGATTATGCCCAAATTTATAATTGAATTTTATTACTACCTTACTGCTAACTTTTCACATTGTGGACCATTTCATCAAGCCTTAACCATGCCACGTGC
>CAZNZF010000071.1:0-10200 GCA_964577465.1 uncultured bacterium
AGGGCGGGGATTACCTTCGGTCGCAGTTATCCCTTCGGGCCCATATAACCTTCGGTCGCAGATATGCCTTCGGCCGCAGATACCTATCCCCGCCGCAAACAATGGCTGCCTAACCTAAAACGAGGTAAAGCCCAGCGAAAAGCCCTCGGCCGGGGGCGGTTTTTTATATTCACCCGGCCAGGAGAGTCTAGTCCCCGGGTAAATCGAAGGTCTCCTCTCCTTCATCGTTTGTGAAGACCCAGCGGCAGCCGTCCGGACGGTGTTCGCAGAAAACCTTCATACCGAAGAGTGCCAGGGCGTAATCGAGCCGCGGGGTAACGGCCCCCGTGGGGCACGCCTTGACACAGGCGCAGCAGTCCCAGCAAGCTGAGATATCCCGGCAGAATGCTTTGAGCGTCTGCGGGTCCAGGGTCATCAGGTCCCCGGGGCAGACCGCCTCGCACTCCGGACCCATCGTCCCTGAGCAGCCGTCGCAGAGCCTGTGGTCCACGCGCGCGGCCATGTTCCCCCACAAATAGCCGGTATCGTACGCCACCGTTATTCTAGCTCACCGAGAACCGCGGGGCAAGGGTCCGCATGTTGACCAAAAGAGGCGGCTGTTTTATAGTTACGTCGTTCTACGAGTGTGGCCACCCGAATGGACTGGGGGTTGGATGAAGAATGTAACGGTGCAGGAGGTCAAGCGGATGGCCCTCGAAATCCGCGACCGGTGCCGTGTGATAGCGAAAGAACGGGGTCAGAACCCCCGTTTCTGGAAGAGCGTGTTCGAGGAAATCAGCCAAAAGAGCGGCCTGAAGGTAACGACCATCCGCCGGCTGCTGTACTCCAACGAGCCGAAGGTCCGCTACTCGACCGTCGAGAAGATGGAGAACATCCTCCAGACGCTCGGGGGGCCGTCGGTAGCACGAAGCGAGGGGACTAAAGCCCCGGTAATAACGGGACCCGCCACCCACCCCGCCGAAGCCAAAAAGGGCGACCACCGCGTGGACCTCGCGCTCATCGAGGGGGTGCTGGTCAAGGAGCTGCGCATCTACCCCGACGCCCGGGGGTATCTCATGGAGATTCTGCGCGCCGACGATTTCGGGTTCTTCGGCGACGACGTCCCCTTCGGCCAGGCGTACGTCACCTGCGTCTATCCCGGCGTCATCAAGGCCTGGCACGCGCACCGCGACCAGACCGACCGCTTCTCGTGCATTTCCGGCACCGCCCGGCTCGTGCTCTACGACGAGCGCCCCGGCTCCCCCACCCACGGCTCGGTCAACCAATTCGTCCTCGGCAACCTGTCCCCCAGGCTCGTCCTCATCCCCGCCGGGGTGCAGCACGGCTTCGCCGCCCTGGGCACCGAACCGGCCCTGGTGCTCAACATCCCCACCAAAACCTACGACTACCTCCACCCCGACGAGCAACGCCTCGACCCCCGCGACAACGATATCCCCTTCGACTGGAACCGAGTCGACGGCTGAGAAAGGGGCAGCGTGAAGGGCATCGTCCTGGCCGGCGGCCTCGGGACCCGCCTCGACCCCCTGACCCGGGTCACGAACAAGCACCTCCTCCCGGTCTACGACCGGCCGATGATCTACTACCCCCTGGAAACCCTGATAGGCGCCGGGATAACCGAGATAATGCTCGTGACCGGCGGCCGGAACGCCGGCGGGTTCCTGGAGCTTCTGGGCAACGGCCGCGAGCTGGGTCTCGCGCATCTCAACTACACCTACCAGAAGGGCCACGGGGGCATCGCCGAGGCGCTGGGGCTCTGCGAGCACTTCGTCGCCGGGGACCGGATGTGCGTGATTCTGGGGGACAACCTCCTCCAGCGCGGCATCGGCGACCAGGCGCGCGCCTTCGAGGCGCAGCCCGCCGGGGCGAGGATTCTGCTGAAAGAGGTGCCCGACCCCGGGCGTTTCGGCGTGCCGGTCTTCGACGGGAAGGGAAAGATTCTGCGCATCGAGGAGAAGCCGAAGAAGCCGACCAGCCCCTACGCGGTCATCGGCGTCTACTTCTACGACAAACAGGTATGGGACATCATCCGCGGCCTCTCCCCCAGCGCCCGGAACGAGCTTGAAATCACCGACGTGAACAACGCTTACCTTGAGCGCGGCCTCCTGGAACACGGGATCGTGGACGGCTGGTGGACCGACGCCGGGACCTTCGAATCCCTGTACCGGGCCGCCGAGCTCGTCCGCCGCGAGGGCGCGGGCAGAGGCGGGGGCCCATGACCGACGGCGCCGACAGGCTCTGGCGGGCCGACGGCGGCCTGCTCTGCCTCGTGGACGTCACGGGCTTCACCCCCCTCACCGAAGAGCTCACCCGACTTGGCCCCGAGGGCAACGAGCACCTCACGGGCCTTTTGAACGCCTTCTTCGGCGCCCTGACCGAGGAGGTGGCCGAGGGCGGCGGCCACACCCTCCAGTTCGGCGGCGACGCCTACTGGGCGTATTTCCAGAACGCAGACGCCGGCGAGAGGGCCTGTAGAAGGATGCTCCGACGCGTTGCGGACCTCGGTGAACAGACGTTCGGAAACCGGCGGTACAGGCTCCAGGCCACGCTCGCCGCCACCCGGGGGATGGGGTTCGAGCTGTGGCGCGTCGGCCCGGACCGGTGTCACCTCGTCCTCACCGGGGACGCGGTGGTCAAGGTCTCGCGGGCGGAGAGGCTCGTCGGCCCCGGCGAGTACGCCGTACTCCACGGCGGAGGTCGCGGTACGTCGGGGAACGACGTCGCCGGTTTCCTGTCCGACCGTCCCGCCCCGCCGCCGCACCGCGCCGGGCTGCGCCCCACCACGGCGGTCTTCGCCCTCCTCCCCCGGTCCGCGACGCAGGACGAACTAGACGAGTTGGTGAAAAAGGCCCACCGCCGGTGCGAACGCTACGAGGCCCTTTTGGCGAAAATCGTCCCCTTCGACGAGCGTCAGGCGGCGCTCGCGCTCCTGGGGACACCTCAAGCCCACGACGACGACCCCCGCCGCGGGGTGAACCTGGCCCTGGAGCTGGTCCGGGAGCTGGGGATGACCGGCGCGGCGGTGGCCGGCGGATACGTCTATGTCGGCCCCGTGGGCGGCGCCTCGGCCTGGGAGTATACCGCCATCGGCGACCCGGTGAACCTGGCGGCCCGGCTCCTCGAGGCCGCAGGTCCGGGGCAGGTCCTGGTTTCCGAGGATACCTGCCGGCTCTGCAGCGCGGACGTCAACCTCGAGCTGGCCTGGCGCAAGAGGGTCAAGGGGAAGACCGGCGAGGTCACCGCCTGGCTGGCCCTGGGGAGCTTCGGCGGGCTCAGGCCGACCCGGCATCGGTACGAGCTGGTCGGCCGCCGCGAGGAGCTGTCGCGGGTGGACCGCCTGCTGGCGGAAGGCTCCGGTGTTCTCTACATCATGGGTGACGCCGGAATCGGGAAATCGTGCCTCCTGGTGGAGGCGGAGAACCGCGCCCGGGCCGCGGGATACCGCACCGTCGCGGGACAGGTCGACCAGATGCACCGCGATTTCGGCCTGCTGCAGAGCATCTTCAGAAGCCTCGCCGGCGTCCTGGAAACAGACCCTCCCGCCACGACCGCCGAACGTCTCGACGCCCTCTTCGAGACGGAGCTGCCGGCCTGCCCGGAGTTGGACCGCCGCCGCTGGCGCACGGTCATCGGCGCCCTTTTGTTCCACATTGAATTCGACCGCCGCGTCATCTCCGGGTACGTCCCGGAGGTCGTACAGAACAGCCTGGTGGAAGGCGTCACCGCCCTCTTGAAAAAACTCGCCGACGACGGTCTCTTTCTCGCCGTCGACGACCTCCATCTGGCCGACGAATCCTCCTGCGCCATGCTGGAAGCCGCGCTCAAGGCGTGCGGCGGGACGGGCGGTCCGGTGCTGGTGGCCTCGGCCCGCGGGGACGGCCGCTTTGCCGAAACGGCTCAGAGGCCGTTCTCCAGCCTGGGGGCCGAGGAGATGGTCCTCGGGGAGCTCGGCGACGAGGTCTGGCGCATAGGTGACGAGCTCCTGGACGGGCTCCCGCTGGAGGAGGAGATACGCCTGTGGGTCCTGGAACAGGCCCAGGGCAACCCCTTCTTCCTCGAACAGCTCGTGCTGGACCTCATCGAGCGGGGGTTCATCGTGCGCCGCGGGGACCGGTGGGTCCCGAGTCGCGGTTACATCCCGGAGCGGCTGCCCGTCAACGTTTTCGCCACCATCCTCGCCCGCGTGGACCGCCTGAGCCCGGCCTCCGCGGAGATTCTCCGCCTGGCCAGCGTCATCGGCCAGCGCTTCGACGAGAGGCTCATCGAGACCCTGTTACCCGGCCGGCTCGAGGCGCTGGGCGAGACCGCGCCCGAAGGTAAAACCTCGGGGCTCGCCGTGCGCGACTCCCGGGAGGAGTTGGCCTACCTCTTCCGCCACTCCCTGGTCCGCGAGGTCACCTACCGCTCCCTGTTGGTCGAGCAGCGCAAGAGGCTCCACCACGACGTGGCCCGGGCGATGGTGGACCTGGACGAGCCGCCGGGCGAAATCGCCGTGCACTTCGAACGGGCCGGTTGCCTACCCGAGGCCGCCGGGTATTTTCTGAAGAGCGCCGAGGGCAAAAAGAACTACGGCTCCTACGCGCCGGCGCAGGGCTCGGCGAGACGGGCCCTCGAAATCGCGTGGGAGTTGAGCGACCCGGGGTTGGCGAACCAGGCCCGTCTGGCGCTGGCCGACTTCCTCTCACTTCTGGGACGGTCCGACGAGTCGCTGCCCCTCCTGGAGGAAACCTTCTCCAGCTCGATGGAACTCCACGAACCCCGTCTCGCGGTGAAGGTCTGCCGTCTGGCCGTTCAATCGCTCTTGAGGCTCGGACGCATCCCGGAGATACCGGTCTGGGTCGGCCGGGCCGAAGAGGCGGCGGGGGACGACCCGTTCCTCGAAATCTGCATCGCGCCGATCCGCTCCTACCCCGACATGTTCGCGGGGCGGCTGGACCAGGCGGCGGAAATCCTCGAACGGGCGGCCGCCCTTTTACCGGACCCCCGCACCGACGAGGAGGTGCGGGCCATGGCCCTCGTCCACGGGAACCTGGGCATCCTCTACGCGAAGATGTACCTCCGAGAAGAATCGGAACACCAGCTCCGCCGGGCCATCGAGCTTGCGGAGAGAACCGGCGACCGTTCCCTCGTCCTGGACAACCGGATGAATCTCGCCGTCATCCTGACCGATGCCTCCAGGTTCGGCGAGGCCCTGGAGCTCCAGCGCCGCTGCGCCGAGGAGTACGAGGCGATGGGGTACTACCTCGGGCTGTCTCTGGCGCTGTTCAACATGGCCCAGATCGAGATCGAGCTGGGCGAGGGGGAGCGGGCGATTACGGATCTCGAGCGGAGCCTCGTCTTCGCCCGCCGGGTGAAGAATCTCCCCCGTATAGCCCGGACGGCGTCGCTTCTCGGTTACCAGCTCACGTGCCACGACCGCCTCGGGAAGGCCAAGGACCTGATCGAAGAATCCCTCCGGCTCTACGAGGAGCACGACTTCGACAACCAGAAGGGGCTGGTGTACGCCATCCGGGCCCTCCATGACGCCCGGACGGGCGACGCGGAATCGGCCCGGCGGTACGCGAGGCTGGCCGGGGAAAACCCGGTGCCCGAATCGCGCCCGCCCCTGGACGAGGTGCTGAATCTCGTCCACGATGCACTGGGGGAAGCGGGGAATGCCTGAGCCCTACATCCAGGTCCGGGGGCTGTCGAAGGATTATGCGGGCGGCGTGACCGTCCACGCCCTGGCCGACGTGAGCTTCACCGTGCTCCCCGGTGAGGTGGTGGCCTTAACCGGCCCCTCCGGGTCGGGGAAAACGACCCTGTTGAACCTCCTCGGCGGGCTGGACGTCCCCACGGCGGGGGAGGTCCGGGTCGGGGAAAAATCCCTCGGCGGCCTGGGGGACGGGGAGCTCTCGCTCTACCGCAACCGCGAGGTGGGCTTCGTCTTCCAGACGTACAACCTGCTCCCCCACCTGACGGCGCTGGAGAACGTGGCGGTGCCGCTCCTGGTGCGGGGTTTATCCTTCGAGGAGGCCCGGGATAAAGCGGCAAAACTCCTGGCCGACATGGGCCTCATCGACCGGGGGTCGAGCCTCCCGTCAAAACTTTCCGGCGGGCAGGCCCAGCGCGTGGCCCTGGCCCGGGCGCTCTCCACCGAGCCCCGGCTCCTCCTGGGCGACGAGGTCACCGGGAACCTGGACCGCGCCACGGGGCGGGAGATGCTGGACCTCATCCGGGCGCAGGTCGCCTACCGGGGGCTCACCGCCCTCGTGGTGACCCACGACGCATCGGTTTCCGACTGGGCCGACCGGGCCCTCGAACTCCAGGACGGACGCCTTGTCGATTAAAAACGATATAGAAACAAGGGGTTTAAACCCCTTGCCCTCGATAATCCCCCTGCTCGCGCTCGCCCTCGCGGCCTGCCAGCTCGAGATTCCGCCCCCGGAAATCACCCTGGTCACGCCCCTGGAGGGGGAGGTGCTCACCGGGGACGGCGAGCTGACCTTCACCGTCCTGGCCCCCGAGGGCGAACTGGGGGAGGTGGAGGTCCGGGTGGACGATTACCCGGTGCGTTTTCCCGCGGTGGAGCTGAAGAGTTTTGGGCGGTTCCGGGTCCCCCTCATCGCGCTCGAACTGGGCGCGGGGGAACACGGCATCCTGGTGAGCGCCGTGGCCGTGGACCGCGAGGCCCGTTCCGCGGCGGCCGTGGGGCGGGTGTTCACCGTGGAACTGCCGCCCGCCGTGCTGGAGAACCTGACCGTATCACCGGAGAGGATTTTTCAGGGCCAGCCCATCGTCCTGGACGCGGAGTTCTCGGGGACGGTGGCCGGCGCCGAGGGGAGGCTCTTCGACCGGCCGTTCAACTTCTACCCGACGGAAGGCGGACGCTGGCGCGCGCTGGCCGCCTGCCGGCTCTTCGCCGAGCCCGGCTCGGTCCCCCTGGAGGTCACCTACACCGACGCCTACGGCCGCTCCACGACGGACGAGCTCGACCTCACCGTGTACAAGGGCAACTTCACCTCCTGCTACATCGTCCTCGCCCCCCACGTAGGGAGCAAGCTGGACACCGAGACCATCGAGCGGGAGTCGGCCCAGGTCAACGAGGCGGTGGCGGTATACAGCCCGGAGCAGCTCTGGAAATCCGGCCCCTTCCGGCGCCCGGTCGACGGCGGATACGTCACCAGCCCCTTCGGCGAGAAGCGGGACTTCTCCACCGGCGGGAGCGAGTCCCACATCGGCACCGATTTCGGCGGCCTGCCCGAGGGCACGCCGGTGTACGCCGCCGCCCGGGGAAGGGTCGTCTTCGCCCGGGAGTTCGTCATCCGGGGGAATTTCGTCTGCATCGACCACGGCCGCGGCCTCTTCACCCTGTACAACCACATGAGCGCCCTCGCGGTGACCGAGGGGCAGATGGTGGAGGTGGGGCAGCAAATCGGCGCCATCGGCCAGACCGGCGTCGCCACCGGCCCCCACCTCCACTTCGAGGTCCGCCTCGCCACCTGGGCCGTGGACCCCATGACCCTGCTCTCGGAAGGGCTATCCTTCGAATGAACGGCCCCCGAACCGAGCGAAGCGAGCTATGCCCCCGGCAAATACTCCACCTGGATTCCGGCGTCGCCTGGCGCGGGGGACAGCACCAGGTTTTTTTGCTCATCCGGGAACAGCGGCACCGCGGGTTTCAACCCGAGCTGGCGGCGCCCCCCGGAGGTAGGCTCTTCGCGCTGGCCGCGGAGTTGGGCGTCACCTGCCACCCGCTCTCAATCGCCAATGTCTTCGACCTGTCCGCCCGAAAGAAGCTCTCCGCACTGTTGCGCGACACCTATGACATCCTCCACGCCCACGACGGCCACGCCCACGCCGTCGCCTTAGCGACCATAGGGGATAGCGGCCCCCCGCTGGTCGTTACACGCCGTGTGGCCTTCCTCCCCCGCCGCGACCCGCTCACGCGCCGCCGGTTCCTCTCCCCGAGGCTGACCCGGCTGGTGGGCGTATCCGAGTACATCACGATGCAAATGGCCGAGTACGGCGTCCCCGCCGACCGGCTGGCGACCATCCACTCCGCCGCCGAGCCGCCTTCCCCCGTGGACCGAACGGCCGTTCGGAGAAATCTGGCCGCCGGGTATGACCTGCCCGCCGACGCGCTCTGGGTGGGGGTCATCGGCGCCCTGTCCCGCCGGGATAAAGGGCAGGGGGTAATCCTCGACGCCTGGGGTGCGGTCGATAAGCGGCACCGGCTGCTGCTCATCGGCGAGGGACCCGACCGGCGCCGATTTGAGCATAAAATCCGCCGCCTCGACCTCGGGGAGAGAGTCGTCCTGACCGGTTTCATCCCCGATGCCGAGCGCGTCCTCCCGGCCCTGGACCTCCTGGCGGTGCCCTCCCTGTCCGAGGGCCTGGGCGGCGTAATCATCGACGCCTTCCTGGCCGGCGTCCCCGTGGTGGCCAGCGACGTGGGCGGCGTCCCGGAGCTGGTGCGCGACGGGGAGACCGGCCTCTCGGTCCCCCCCGGCAACCCCGCGGCCCTGGCCGCAGCCCTGGGGAGGATGCTCACCGACGCCGACCTGCGGCGACGCTGCGCCGAAAAGGCCCGGCTCCTGGCCGGGGACGAGTTCTCCGTCCCGCGCATGGCCGACCGGTACGAATCCCTCTACCACGAAATCCTCGACCGCGCGCCCGGAGATTGACTGGAAACCCGCCCGACTGAGCGCTATACTTAGCCAACCGTCGGAGCCCCCACCCCCTTATCCGACAGACGGGGGCAACCGGCCGACGCGAAAGGCCTCAACATGAAGAAAAAGACGGCGCTTCTGACCGCTCTCGTCGCCCTCGCGCTCCCCGTCCTCGCCGGCACGGACGACCTCCCCTTCGCCCCCGGCGAGAAGCTCATCTACAGCGTCTCCTACGGCGACACCAAGGCCGGCATCTGCGTCATGAAGGTGGTCAAGCAGGTCACCTACGAGGGGCACCTGTGCCTGAAGCTCGTTATGGAGCTGCGCTCGAGCACCGCCTTCAGCGACTTCTTCTACGTCAAGGACGACATCGAAAGCCTCTTCGACGTGGGCCTCCTCGGCACGCGGCGCTACGAGAAGCACCTCGTAGAGGGCGACTACGCGGCCGACGAGACGCTCTACTACGACCAGGAGGACCACACCATCACCCGGGAGGGCGACGTGCGCGAGGGGATAATCGCCAGCGGGTGCGACGCGCTGGCCGCCTTCTACCACGTCCGCGCCCAGGACATCCGGGTCGGCGTCGAGCTGTCTTTCCCCTACGCCGACGCCACCCGGAACGAGACCGTCACGGTCAAGGTCCTCAGGAAGGAGACCGTCACCGTCCCGGCCGGCACCTTCGAGTGCTTCCTCGTCCAGCCCATGCTGGAGGAGGAGACCGGTATCTTCCGCCAGCACGGCCAGGTTTACATCTGGGTCAGCGCCGACGAGTACCAGATACCCGTGAAAATCACCGGCCTGACCTGGTTCGGTGAGGTGCGGTGCGAGCTGGAGGAGTTCATCCAGGGCTGACGTTCACCATTTCACGAGGAGGCGGGGATGCGGTGGTTAATCCTGCTTATCCCGGGGCTGCTCCTGACGGCCTGCGGCACGTCGGAGAGAGATTTGGGCGAGTACGAGGAGGCCAAGACGGAGAAGGAGGTCGCCGCCGAGCGGGTGGAGACCGCCGAGACGGAGAACGCGGAGCTCAAGGCCCAAATCGAGGCCAAGGAAAAGGAACTGGCCGAGGCCCAGGCCGCCCGTGACGCCGCCGCGGCCGCCGCCGCCGAAGATGACGGGGACGAAGCCGACGGCGATTGACCGTCGCGGTACAGGGGCCGGAAATTTCAGCGGGAGGGTCCGGCGACCCTCCCTTTCGATTTGGGCCTGAATCGCGCGTCGCCCTCGTAGGGGCCGACCTTCAGGTCGGCCCGCGGCGGCCTGCTGAGGACTCGTCCTACGAGGCCGCCCTACGTCATCGCAAACACGGGTTAGGGCTGCGATGGCCCCCTCCCCCTTTAAGGGAGCTGTTCGCCGACGGGTTAGGGTGAGGGGTAAAAGCGGCGGGGATAGAATCCCCGCCCTACATTTAGAACCACGCAATTGCCCGTAGGGGCGACCGTCCACGGTCGCCCGTTTTGCCCCTCGTAGGGGCCGACCTGCAGGGCGGCCCGCGGGCGGGTGTGGACACCCGCCCCTACGTCACCGCAACCGGCCCTCCCCACCCCCCAAT
>CAZNZF010000072.1:0-10187 GCA_964577465.1 uncultured bacterium
AGGGAACAGCGGCGGGGTTGGGAAACCCCGCCCTACGGCATCGCAATACGCGGCGCCCGTAGAGGACTCGTCCTACAGGGCCGCCCTACGACATCGCAACGGGCCGGGGTGATTGTCGGGGCGTATCCCCTCCCCCCTTTGGGGGGAGGGTTAGGGAGAGGGGCGGGCGGGCCTAAAGGCCCGCCCCTACGTCAGCGCACGTAGTCGACCATCGAACACCATGTGTAGGGCGGCCGGGGGCCGGATTGGTGTATAATACACCGCACTGCGCACCCGCCTCCGAACGCGGCAACCGAGGCCCCGTGACCCCCAGGCTCGAAAAGTTCCAGCTTCCGGCGGTGGCCGGGCTGTTCCTCGTCTCCGGCGCCGCCGGTCTCGTGTACGAGGTGGTCTGGCTGCGCCAGCTCTCCTTCGTCTTCGGCGTGACGAGCCAGGCGGCGACGACGGTCCTGGCGGCGTTCATGGGGGGGATGGCGCTGGGGAGCTGGCTCCTGGGCCGCGTGGCCGACCGGATGCGGCGGCCGCTCTTTTTCTACGCCCTCCTCCAGGCCGGGGTGGCCGCCACCGGGCTCCTCGTCCCGCTGCTGCTCCAGCTCGCCCGGCTCGTCTACGTCCCGCTCTACGGCTCCACCGGCGGCTCCGGGTTCCTGTTCACCGCGGTGCGGGCCGCCCTGGCGCTGCTGGTCCTGCTTCCCACCACCACGCTCATGGGGGCCACGCTGCCCGCCCTGGCCCGGCACGTCGGCCGCACCCGGGAGTCCATCGGCCGCCGGACGGGTCTCCTCTACGCCCTCAACACCGCGGGGGCCGTCGTCGGGACGCTGGCGACCGGCTTCTTTCTCATCGAGCACCTGGGGCTCTGGGGCTCGACCGTGCTGGCGGCGGGCATCAACCTGGCGGCGGCGGGCGGGGCCTTCGCCCTGTCGCGCGCGGATTCGGCGGTGCTCAAGCCCCGGGCGGCCGAGAGGGCCAAGCCGTCCGACAAACGGGGGCGCCTCCTCCTCTGGCTCTACGCGATTTCCGGCTTCGCCGCCCTCGGGCTGGAGCTGGTGTGGAACCGGATGCTGATTCTGTGGTTCTCCAACGTCACGTACACCTTCTCGGCCATGCTGGCGGTGTACCTGGTGGGGCTGGCGCTGGGCGGGGCCTTCGGCTCCTGGCTGGTGAAGCGGATCAAGAAACCACAGCGGGCCTTCGTCTGGGGGGAAATCGGCGTGGGCCTGGGGGCGCTGGCGACCACGGGGCTGGCGCTCAACTGGCCCCTGGCGCTGGGCCGCGCGAGCCAGGCCGTCGCCGGGGGGCTCACCGGCTGGGGCTCCCTCGTGGCCAGCTCGCTGGTCTTGACCCTGATAGTCATGCTTTTGCCCACGTTCCTGTTGGGGATGCTCTTCCCCGTGGCGGTGCGGCTCTACGCCCGGGAGTCGGGCGGGGTGGGCCGGCGGGTGGGCGAGCTCTGCGCCGCCAACTCGGCGGGGACCATCCTGGGCGCCGTGGCGACCGGCTTCGGGCTCATACCGCTGTTGGGGTTCCAGGGGAGCCTGCTCGTGTTGACGGGGCTGTCGGTGGTGGCGGCCGCGGCGGCGGCCTGGCGCTGGCTCGAACACAAGACCCTCGCCCTGACCTCCTGCGCCGCCACCGTCGCCTTCGGCGCACTCTGGCTCCCCTTCGACCGCCTGGGCGAAAATTTCCTCCGCGAGGGCGAGACGCTCCTTTTTTACGACGAGACCGAATCGGGGACGGTGGAGGTGCGCGAGCACGCCGACGACCCGGCCAACGGCGGCGTGACCACCCGCCGGCTGGTCATCGACGGGAACCAGGCCACCTACACCGCCGCGAGCGACATGCGCAAGAACCGGATGCTGGCCCACCTGCCCATGCTGGTCCACCCGGACCCGCGGGACGTGCTGGTCATCTGCTTCGGCTCCGGGTCCACCTTCGGCGCCCTGGCGGTCTACGACACGGTGGAGCGGGTGGACTGCGTGGAAATCGCCCCGGCGGTGCTGGAGTGCGCCCCGTTCTTCGCGGAGTACAACCTGGACGTGCTGGACAACACACTGGCCCGGGTCATCGTGGACGACGGGCGGAACTACCTTCTATGCACGGACCGGCGCTACGACGTCATCACCGCCGAGCCGATGCCGCCCGCCGTGGCCGGGGTGGTGAACCTGTACACGGTGGAGTACTACGAGCTGTGCAAGCGGGCGCTCAAGCCCGGCGGAATCGTCGCCCAGTGGATACCGCTGTACCAGCTCGCCGTGCGCGACGTGCGGATGCTGGCCGCCTCCTTCGCCCGGGCCTTCCCCCACGTCCAGCTCTGGCTCACCGGGAACGACATCGTCCTCTTGGGCTCGGACGAGCCGCTGGTCGTAAACCCGGCGCGATTCGCCGCGGCGGCGGCCGACCCGGAAATCGTGCGCACCCTGACCGAGGTGGGGGTGCCGGGACCGGCGGCGCTCCTGGACCGGCTGACCCTGGACGATGCCGCCTTCCGCTCCTACGTGCGGGGCTTCGAGCCGGTCACCGACGACCGGCCCGTGGTCGAGTACTCCGCCCCGCGCAACTTCCACGCCCCGGCCACCGTCCACGACAACCTCCGCGCCATCGAGGCGTACCGCCGCTGATGCCGGAACGCCGTGGTTCGGGTGATACCGGACGGCACGGAGGGACTTCCCGCGTCGAGGGGGAAAGACGAAGGCGCTCTTGGTTTTCCTGGCCGCCCTCCTGCCGGCCTGCTCTTCACCGACGGAAAACGATGGCGGCCCGGCACCGGGCTGTGTCTACCTAACCGTCATTAACGCAACAGACGGGTCCAGCATCACCGACATATACTACCGGTGGGCTGACGATACAGACGGGGATGTGCCGGATGGGTATTGGCGTTGGCACTGGGGATACTACGGGAATTGGCTTGAGCCGGGCGACCATGTGTCATTGGAAGTTGAACCCGGCCTCTACGACATCCGCCTGATAGCGATAACCCCGTATCCCGACTCGGATTTTGACAAAACACGGTTCGACGCACTCATCACCGAGGACGGTTACATCCGGGAATTAACGCAAGAGGAAATTAGAGAAGCGCATTGAACGCCGCCCTCTACGCCCGCTGTTCGAAGGACCTCCACGACGTGGGCGTGAGTCCCGGTTGCAGGCGCTCCGGGACCGGGCCGCCGGGGAAACGGTCGCCCCGGATAAGAGTTGATACTGCGGTGAGCCTCTTCGGCTTTTCTGTGCTATATTTATAGGGTTAGACATTACGACAGCCCCCACAGGTGACACCCATGAAGCTTTCCGATCTCCTGAACGACTTCGCCCTCGCCACCCACACCCAGCTCGTCGTCCTCACCAAGGCCGGCATCGAGCGTCTCGGCTCCCCCAAGGACCACTGCCCCACGTTCTCCACCCGGGCGGATTCGCCCTGCCTGGAGAAGCTCACCAAGTCCCACGACCGGGTCATCGACTGCGGCGGGGGGTACGAGGCGGCGAGCTTCCACCCCGAGGTCCCGGGTCTGATGCGGGTCATCATCTGCCACCGGAGGGACGGGGCGAAGGTGGACCTCGGCGTCCTCTCCCGGCTGCTAAAGCTCCAGCTCGCGCCCTACGCGGAGCTCAGCGTCGCCGACCCGGACAAAAACCCGCTCAACACCAACCTGCGCCTGGAGCTGGCCTCGCTCACGGGCCTGCGGGAGATGGAAAACCGGCTCGGGTCCGCGCTGGACCCCGAAACCTTCTTCGAGAACCTGGTCGCCTACCTGGGGGAGCTTTTCGGCACCGACGCCGCGGTCGCCCTCTGGCGCCGGCCCTCGGGTGAGCTGGGGGCCCGCGCCGAGGGGGTCGAGCTCCCCGGGCGCCCGGGGCTCGAGGAGGCCTTCGACAAGCTGGGCAAGCTCCCCACCCGCCACACCCCGATCAAGCCCATGCAGAACAAGCACTTCCTGCGCTTCGAGGCGAGCTTCGACCTGAGGCCCGATTCCGGCGTGGGGATGGCCTTCGGCGAGGTCCCCTTCGCCTACCACGTCTTTTTAGTCTGGAAGCGCCCCGAGGCGGCGGGGGAGCTCCTCGAGCGGCTGGAGACCCTCCGCGGCCAGCTCGCGGTCTTCGTGGAACGGCTGGCCCGCCACTCGACCGTGGCCGGCTCGTACCTGGCCACGGTGCGCACCATGGTCAACGCGCTGGAGGCCCGGGACGCCTACCACCGGGGGCACTCGGACCGGGTGATGCGTTACGCCGTTCGGCTGGGCCGGGCCCGGGGGCTCGGGCCCGAGGAACTCATCTCGCTCTCGTTCGCCGCGGTCCTGCACGACATCGGCAAGGTCGGCCTGGCCGAGGAAATAATCGGCAAGGACACCCCCCTGGACGAGGCGGAGTGGGTCGTGGTGCGGCGGCATCCCATCGTGGGCGAGGCGCTCGTGGGGGGCATCCCCTACCTGGAGGAGGCGGCCCGCACCATCCGCTACCACCACGAGCGCTGGGACGGCGAGGGCTACCCCAACCGGCTGGCCGGGGAGGAGATTCCGCTCCCGGCCCGCATCCTGGCCATCGCCGAGTCCTTCGACGCCATGACATCGGAGCGGCCCTACCGCCACCCCCTGACCACCGAGCGGGCGCTGCTGGAGCTGGAGGGCAACGCCGGGGAGCAGTTCGACCCGGCGCTGATACCGCTTTTCATCGAGGGCCGCTGCTACGAGGAACCGTAGCGCCGCCGGGGCCGGAATGCGCCGTAGAGCGCCGGAATCCGCGTCAGGACAACGACATCGGTTCTATTAAGTCTTGACAAACAGCCGCCGGAGTCATTTAATAATAGGTGTTTAAGGAAGATAAGGGGTACGCCCAAGCCCGGCGGAGAGGTTCGCCGTGCCCGGTGGGGAGATAACCCCTTGCTTCGAGTGCGCCATCGGCCGACCATACCAGGGGGCCCCTATGGGAAAGAAAGAAAAGCCCGCGGAAAAGCCAGAGCAGTGGGAAGAGAACCTCATCTCAAGCCTGTCGCTTTCCCAATCCAAGGGCGATGACAAGCAGTACCTGCAGATCCGCGACAAGCTCACCGAGCTCTTCAACCGGGCCGACGGCGTCCTGCAGGAGCTCGGGAACGAGACCAAGCGGACGGCGGAGAACCTCGACCTCGTCAAGAAGAAGGGCAAGGACATCCAGGAGTTGACCGACGGCCTGCGCGAGGTCTCCGGGTCCCGGGAGCAGATCGCCGCCGACCTGGACGAGATCCGTCTCACCTCGAAGGTCATCGAAAAGTCGAAGAAGCGCGTGCGGGACGTGGCGGGCAAGCTGGACACCGTCATCGCCGACACCGAGGAGAAGCTGCGGGGCTTCGAGAACAACCTGGCCGGCTACCGCGGGGAGCTCGACCGACTGCTCAAGAGCGAGACGGGGGTCGCCAAGGCCAACCAGGAGCTGGCCAAGGTCTCCAGCCGGCTGGACCAGCTCGACGCCAAGGCCGCCGAGGTCGCCGAAAACCTGGCCGACCTCAAGCGCGAGGGGGAGGAGATAACCAAGCTCCAGACCCGCCTGGAGGAGTCCGCCAAGAAAATCGACGGCATCACCGAAAACCTCTCCGTCGTGGACAACCGGACGGAGGGCTTCGTCGCCAAGCTCAACGAGCTGACGGCGGAGCTCAACGCCACCAAGGACTCCACGAAGAAAATCTCCGACGACCTGGCCGAAATCGGCACCTACCAGCACAAGGCCGACGAGCTCAAGCAGTCCGTCGAGTACATCAAGAACAAGTTCAAGAGCCTGGACCGTGAGCGCGAGATCGTCGAGAAGGTGGCCGCGGAGCAGGCCCGCATCAACGTGGTCTTCTGGGACATCGAGGCCCAGGTCAACAAGATCAACCAGCAGATGGCCCAGGTCACGGAGACCCGCCAGGCCATCGACGCCCTGGAGCAGCGGATGCAGTCCATCCTGGCCGCCAAGGCCGAGGTGGACGACGTGATGGCCGCCACGAAGACGGCCCAGGCCGAGGGCGCCAAGGCCCGGGAGCTGGCCGAGCAGTTCAAGTCGGCCCTCGGGGAGATGGAACAGGGCCGCCGCGAGCTCGCCAGCCAGCATCACCAGCTCGCCTCCCAGGCCAAACAGCTCGACGAAATCGACGTCCGCGTCAACTCCCTCCGGGAGCGCCTCGTCGAGGTCGGCCAGTTCGAGGAGAAGCTCAACCGGCTCCGTTTAGAGTCCGCCTCCTTCGACGACCGGCTGCAGGGCCTCTTCGACAAGCGCTCCGCCATGGAGGACGCCCTGGCGACCGCGGCGCGGCTGGGCGAGGAGCTCGAGCGGGTTCAGAGCGTGGAGAACCACCTGAGCTCCTTCCGCGACCGCCTCGAGGCGTTGAGCGCCCGGCTGGGACCCGCCGAGGCCCGTCTGACCGAGGTCGGCGCCCAGGAGGGCCGCATCCAGGGCCTGCGCGGGGCGGTGAACGACCTCGAGGGGCGCCTGTCGGGGGTCACCGAGTCGTCCAAGGCCGCCCTGGACGGCCTCGCCACCATCACGAACTCACGCCAGCGGGTCGAAAGCCTCGCCGAGCGACTGGACCGCCTCGACGAGCGTGAGCGCCTCGTCGGGGACCACCTGGCCACCATCGAGCAGCGCTTCCAGACGGTCAAGACCCTCGAGGGGAAGATCGCCGACCTCAACCGGATGATCGACGACCTGGACGGCCGGTCCAAGGCCCAGCTCGAGCAGCGGGCCAAGGCGGACGAGCTGGACGCCAAGCTCGCCGACCTCGCCATCTCCCTGGAGCGGTGCCGCGTCGCCGGCGACGAGGTCCGCCACACCAAGGACGAGGTGGACGGCGTGGGGACCAAGGTCGAGACCCTCCTGGCCAAGACCGCCGAGCTGGACGGCGCGGCCAAGGAAATAGAGGGGCTCGGCGAACGGCTGGAGAAGAGCCGCAAGGAGTCCCTGAAGGGGGTCAAGGACACCGAGCGCCTGGCCGCCGCCAACGCCGAACGGCTGGAGCAGCTCAAGGAGGCGGGGGATAAAATCGGCGAGCGCCAGGCGGAAATCCGCGCCGCCGCCGAGGCCGCCGAGGCTTACGGGGCCAAGCTCGAGGGGTTCAAGGCGCGCCTGGCCGAGCTGGACAAAAACCTCGACCTCACCGACAGGGGCGTCGCCGAGAAGAGCACCCGCCTGGCCGAGCTGGATTCGAAGATAAAGACCATCTCCAACGCCACCGAGCGCTCCGTCAAGCTCGACGCCGACCTCTCGGCGCTGGAGAACCGCATCGAGGCCTTCAAGAAGCTGGACAAGAAGCTCGCCGAGGTCGAGGAGCGTGCCAGGACCACCACGGAGCTCGTCACCTCCACCAGCGAGAAGCACCACCCGATTCTGGTGCAGCTCCGGCAGGACTCGGCCGACCTCTCGAACAGCCTGGACGCGCTGGGAGGCTCCCTGGGCGGGCTCACCGAAAGCCTCAAGGAGGTGGAGTCGAAGGCCAAGCTGGCCGACAAGCTGGACAAGAAGATGAAGGAATTCTCGGTCCAGCTCGAGGACTTCGGAGTCCGCCAGCAGAACCTGGAGCAGGAGCTGGAGTCCCGGGAGGAGATGTCCAACGAGATAGAGCGGCTCCGCCGGCTGTTGAAAGAGGCGGAGACCAAGCTGAAGAAGCTCAGCTCCTCGTAGCGCGGGAGCGGGCCGTCGGGCGATAAATGTAGGGCGGCCCCGTAGGACGAGTCCTCCACGGGCCGCCTTCAATATCGGTGACGCGCGGCAGCCCCGTGGGACGAGTCCCCTGCGGGCCGCATCTGATTGCGATGATTTAGGGCGGTCCCGTAGGATAAGTCCTCAGCGGGCCGCCACCCCTCGCCCCGGCCCATAGACTGACCTCTCCCCGTGGGGGGGAATGGGAACGCCCGATAGTGACGGGTCGGCCTCGAAACCGAATCGGCGGGCGGCCCGACTCGGCGGAATCCCGAAAGCGGTAGGCCGATGGACAAGCTGACCCTGGCGCCCGCGACGTACCTCTACCCCGCCCCCGTCGTGGTGGTTAGCTGCGGCGTGGGTGAGCGGGCGAATTTGATAACCCTGGCCTGGGCGGCCAACGTCTGCGCCGAGCCGCCCCAACTGGCCGTCGCCGTCCGCCCGACCCGCCACTCCCACCGTTTGATTTCGGAGACCGGCGGGTTCGTGGTCAACCTCCCCGCCGCGGGGAACCTCGGCGCGGTGGACTTCTGCGGCACCTTCTCCGGGCGCGACGTGGACAAGTGGGCCGAAACTCACCTGACCCCCGTCCCCTCGGAGCGGGTGGAACCGCCGCGCATCGGCGAGTTCCCGGTCAGCATCGAGTGCGCCCTGCGCCACACGCTCCCCCTCGGCTCCCACGACCTCTTCGTGGCCGAGGTGCTGGCGGTGCACGTCGCCCGGGACGTGACCGGGGAGGACGGCCGGGTGAACCCGGAGCGGCTCAAGTCGGTGGTCTACGGCCACGGACGGGCCTACTACGACCTGGGGGAAACGCTGGGGCAGGCGTATCAGGCCCGCCGGAAGGGGGACGGACGATGAAGGCTGCTTTCATTCTAGTGGGTGCCGCGCTGCTCCTCTCGCTTCCGGCCCGCGCCGCGGACGCCGGGGAGGGCTTCCCCGAGGCCGAGTGGGGGACGCTGAAGGCGCTGATGGAGACCGACGGCGCCGGGGCGGTGGTCGGGTACATTCTGGATTTAGAAGACCCGACCGAGCGCCTCGCCCTGTTTTATTTCGCCCGGCCCGCCTTCGCCTACCGCGAGTGGAAGGGGAAGAACCTGGACGACCTCGTGACCGTCGGCGAGGCGGGGATTGCCGAGGCGCTGGCCCAGGCCGAGCGCGCCGCCGACGAAGGGGCCCGCCGGGAGCTCGTCGAATGGGCCAACGTGGAGGCGTACAACCTGTCGGCGGACCTGGCCGAATGCTGGCCCGGAGACGACCTGCCCCGCGAGCAGCGCCACTTCGAAAAGGGCCTCGAGCTCGCCGACCGCTGCCTGGCCTGGCGCCGGGAATTGGGCGAGGGGCCGTTCGCCTTTTCGCTGGCCTACTGGGCGCGGGGGATGCACGAGCTCTCGCTGTGGAACGTCGAGCAGGCGCGGGACGACTTCGCCGCCGCCCTGGAGCAATCGAAAACCTGCGCCGGGGAGGAGGGGCTTTCGGCGGACTGCGTCCCCGGCGGCGATTTTTGCGTGATACTGAACACGGGCTACCTGGGCCTCGCCCTGTGGATTCAGAAAGACCCCATGGGGCCGGTGCTCTACTACCGGGCCCTCGGGGCCTTCCAGGACTCGGCGGTGGATTTTCCCGAGACGGCCGACGACTCGCTTTTCGGCGCCGAGCAACTGGAGAAGGTGCGCGGCATTTTCCTGAAAGAGACCGACTAGAAAGGGGGGGACGATGGCGGAGAAGGAATTCCCGGAGAACCACTGGGAGGAGTTGAAGCGCCTGATGGAGGAGGGCGGCCCGCGGGCCGTGATCGACTTCGTCGCCGGCTTCGACGACGAGCTGGAGCGCCGCAAGCTCTACTCTTTCTGCAACCAGGCCTTCAGTATGCGGGACTGGAAGGGGAAGAACCTCGACGGCCTGGTGACGGTCGTGGAGGAGGGCGTCGCCGAGGGGCTGCGCCAGGCCGCGGCCGCCGCCGACGCCGAGACGCGGGCCAAACGCACCGACTACGCCAACATGATGAGCTACAACCTGTCGGCGAATCTGGCCGAGTGCTGGCCGGGGGACGAGGAGCCCCGCGAGCGGCGCCACTTCTCCAAGGGCCTGGAGCTGGCGAAAAAATGCATTACCTGGCGTGAGGAATTGAAGAAGGGCGCCGGGCCGTTCGCCATGGCCCACTGGGCCTGCGGGATGCACGCCCTGTCGCTGGGGGACGCGGCCGCCGCCCGGGAGGATTTCCAGAAATCCCTGGAGTACGCCGTCGAGAACGCCGGGGCGGAGGGGAACGACGCCGAGTGCGCCTCGGGGGGCGATTTTTCGGTCGTCCTCGGCCACGGCTACCTGGGCCTGGCCCGCATGGCCGCCGGGGACGCCGGGGGGAGGGAAATCTACGACAGGGCCCTGGACGCCTTCCGGGCCACCGTGGAGGACTTCCCCGAACGCAAGGACGACGCGCAGTTCGGCCTGGACCAGCTCCGGTGGGTGGAGAGCCGGGTGCTCGGCCGCCTGCGCGGCTGACCCCGCCGCTTTGTTCAACGGAAGCCCTCACCCTAGCCCTC
>CAZNZF010000073.1:0-10163 GCA_964577465.1 uncultured bacterium
TCGAACCCTTTATTAATATCCCCGCATCGTGATATACTGCCTTGGCTTGCAGCGGTCGATTCAAGACTTTTTTTAAAGGTCGCCCAGGGGGAGCATTGATGAACAGAACGCACCTATTCACCTCGGAGTCGGTCACCGAGGGGCATCCGGATAAAATCGCCGACCAGATATCCGACGGGGTCCTCGACTCCGCGTTGGAGCAGGACACACATTCCCGCGTGGCCTGCGAGACCCTGGTCACCACCGGCCTGGCCATCGTCACCGGGGAAATCACCACCGACGGCTTCATCGACATCCCGGGCATCGTCCGGGGGATAGTGAAGCAGATAGGCTACACCGACGCCCGCATGGGCTTCGATTTCGAGTCCATCGGGATTCTCTCGGCCATAGACCCCCAGTCTCCGGACATCTCCCAGGGCGTGAACGAGTCCTCCGACCACGAGCAGGGCGCCGGCGACCAGGGGCTCATGTTCGGCTACGCCACCGACGAGACCCCGGAGCTGATGCCCCTGACCGTGTCCCTGGCCCACCGGCTGGCTTTTCGGCTGGCCGAGGTGCGCAGGACCGGCGTCGTCCCCCACCTGCGCCCCGACGGCAAGACGCAGGTCACGGTGGAGTACTCCGACGGGGAGCCCCGCCGGGTGAAAACGGTGGTCATCGCTGCGCAGCACGACGAGGAGGTTTCCAGCGAGAAGTTGGAGCGGGCGATCAAGGACGAGGTCGTCGCCAAGGTCATCGGGCCGGAGTGGCTGGACTCGGGGACGGAGTACCACATAAACGGCACCGGGAGGTTCACCTTCGGCGGCCCGCAGGCCGACTCCGGGCTCACCGGGCGCAAGATAATCGTGGATACCTACGGCGGCCACGGCGCCCACGGGGGCGGCTGCTTCTCCGGCAAGGACCCCTCGAAGGTGGACCGTTCGGCCAGCTACATGGCCCGCTACATCGCCAAAAACATCGTCGCCGCCGGGCTGGCCCGCACGCTCGAGCTGCAATTGGCGTACTGCATCGGGGTGGCCCAGCCGGTGAGCATCCTCGTCGAGACCTTCGGCACGTCCAAGGTGGAAGAGGACGCCCTCGAGCGCGCGGTGAGAAAAATCTTCGACCTGCGGCCCAAGGCCATCATCGAGCGGCTGGACCTGCTCCGACCCATCTACAAAAAGACCGCCGCCTACGGCCACTTCGGCCGGGAGCTGCCCGAGTTCACCTGGGAGAAAACCGACGTCGTCACCGACCTGCAGAACGCCGTGTAATGAGGGGTTTTGCCAGGGGCATAGCTCGCTTCGCTCGGTTAAACCCCTTGCCTTGACGGGGGGGGATACAGACCCCCCTCTTGAATGCGTTCCCGATGACTTCCACACGCTCCAGGGGCCTCCGTTTCGGTGTGATGGTGGATGAACCCCGGCTCGCCGACTGGCAGGCGAAGTGCATCGATAACCTGCTGGGACTCGAAGGGGTAGAGCCGGTCCTCGTCATCACGAACGCCGAATCCGGACGGCCCTGGTTGAAGAGGTTTCTACGGGCCCTCTTCTCGCGGGACTTCCCCTTCCTCGTCTTCAAGAAACTGTTCGCGAGGGCCCCCAGCATCCGGATGCGGGGGCTTCCGCGCTCGTTTGACGGGGTGCCGGTGCTGCAGTGCCGGGTCACCACGAAGGGCCGTTTCTCCCAGTATTTCTCCGAGGACGACCTGGAGGCAATCCGCGGTCATCGGCTGGATTTCATCCTCCGCTTCGGGTTCAACATCATCCGGGGCGGGATACTGCAGGCGGCCCGTTACGGGGTGTGGTCCTTCCACCACGGGGATGAAACCCGCTACCGCGGTTCCCCGCCCTGCTTTTGGGAGATATACGACGGCGATCCGGTCACCGGAACCATACTGCAGCGGTTAACCCACAGACTCGACGGCGGCATCGTTCTCCAGCGCCACGTGTACCTCACCGACCGCCTCTCGTACGCGAGAAACATGGACAAGGCGTTCTACGCCGGCACCATCATGCCCCTGCAGGTCTGCCGGGACATCCTCAACGGCGAGGCCGGGTATCTGGACGCGCGGCCTTCCCGCACGAAGGCGCCGATCCGGTACAACCCGTCCCTGCTTCAGCTGGCGGTCTTCGTTTTTCGGCTGATGTCCAACCTCGTCAAACGGTTCTTGGTTCACTTCTTCCTGCACGAGACCTGGAACGTCGGGCTCCTGGACCGGCCCATCCACAGCTTCATCGAGGACCCGGTCCCGCGGGGGATTGCGTGGCTGCCGGCGGCCCCGCACGGGCGGTTCCAGGCGGACTGCTTCGGGGTCGCGCGAAGCGGTGGAGGGGGGACCGTCCTGTTGGAATTCTACGACCACCGGACGGGACGGGGTGAGATACGGTACGTCGAGCTCCCGCGGGACGGTGTATCCGATGCCCGCCCGCCTCGACCCGCCATCCGCGAGGGACACCATCTATCCTATCCCTTCCTCATCGCCCGGGACGGTGAGCATTTCTGCCTGCCCGAGGCCACCGATAGCGGCTCTCTGGCCATCTATCGGGCGGTGGAGTTTCCGCGCCGCTGGACGAAGGAGAAGGTTCTCGTGGAAGGGGTGCGGGCGGTGGACCCCACCGTGGTGTTTTACGAGGGCTGCTGGTGGCTTTTTTTCTGCGAGTTCGCCCCCGACATCCGGCTGCACGTCTGGTACGCCCGGGAGCTCCTGGGGGACTGGAAGCCGTGCTCGAACAACCCGGTCAAGGTGGACGTCCGCCTGAGCCGTCCGGCGGGTACGCCGTTCGTCCACGAAGGGGCTCTGTATCGCCCCGTGCAGGACTGCGCCGAGCACTACGGCCGGCGGGTGGTGCTGATGCGGGTCACGCGGCTGACCCCCGATTCGTTCGCGGAGGTACCGGTGAGCGTAATCAATCCGCAGACCGCCTCCGAATACCCGCACGGTCTGCACACGCTTTCCGCTTTCGGGGATAAAACCCTGGTGGACGGGAAGCGGTTGAGCTACACTCCTTTCAAACTCATGTACCAGTTGCCGCGATTGGGAGCAAATCTGCGACGCTTTACCGGGCGTACAAGCTGACGAGGAGTTTTTCGTGAATCACGACGTAACCGACCTGGGCCTGGCCCCCGAGGGTACGCTCAAAATCGAGTGGGCCGAGCGCCAGATGCCCACCCTGCGCCTTTTACGGGAGCGCTTCGAGCGGGAGCGCCCCCTCGCCGGGCTCACCGTGGCCTGTTGCCTCCACGTCACCACGGAGACCGCCAACCTCATGCGGACCCTGGTGGCGGGCGGAGCCGACGTTTATCTCTGCGCCTCCAACCCCCTCTCGACCCAGGACTCGACCGCCGCCAGCCTGGTGGCCGACTACGGCGTCCACGTCTTCGCCCGGCACGGCGAGGACTCGGAGACGTACTACGCCCACCTGCGCGCCTGTCTGGACGCCGGTCCCGCCATCACCATGGACGACGGCGCCGACCTGGCTTCCACCATGCACACCGAGTACCCCGAGCTGTTGAAGACCGTCCTGGGCTCCACCGAGGAGACCACCACCGGGGTCATCCGGCTGCGGGCCATGGAGGCGGACGGCGCCCTGAAAATCCCGGTCATCGCCGTCAACGACGCCGACACCAAACACCTTTTCGACAACCGGTACGGCACCGGCCAGTCCACGCTCGACGGCATCCTGCGCGCCACCAACACCCTCATCGCCGGGAGCGTCTTCGTCATCGCCGGATACGGCTGGTGCGGCCACGGGGTCGCCGCCCGGGCCAAAGGGCAGGGGGCCGGCGTCATCGTCACCGAGGTCGACCCCGTCAGGGCCCTGGAGGCGGTCATGGACGGCTTCCGGGTGATGCCCATGAACGAGGCCGCACCCCTGGGAGACATCTTCGTCACCGTCACCGGCGACCGCGACGTCATCACCCTGGAGCACTTCGACGCGATGAAGGACGGGGCCATCGTGGCCAACGCCGGCCACTTCAACGTCGAGATCCAGGTGGAGGAGCTGCAGGCCTACGCGACGAAACGGCGGGAGATTCGCCCCAACCTGGTCGAGTACACCCTGCCGAAGGGGCATGCGGTATTTGTCATCGGCGAAGGTCGCCTGGTGAACCTCGCCGCCGCCGAGGGGCACCCGGCCAAGGTGATGGACCTCTCCTTCTGCGGACAGGCCCTGGCCGCCGAGTATCTGAAGAAGACCACCGGTCTGGCGCGCCGGGTCCATACCCTGCCCGCCGATGTGGACTCCAGAATCGCCGCGCTCAAGCTCGAGAGCATGGGCATGGCCATCGACGTGCTGACCGAGCGGCAGCGGAAGTACCTCGCCTCCTGGCGCGAGGGCACGTAGAACCAACCGGCTGACGGAGCGGAGGAACATGCGCAATAAACTCGCGGCGGCGGTCGGATTGGCGGTGGTGCTGGGGCTTTTTCCGACCGCATGTGAACGGGCGGGCGAGCCGGTGGAGGACGTCGTGGAGCAGGCGACGGTCGTCTTCGAGCCGACCAACCCCTGGCCCCTGTTCAACGACGCGCTCGGTTTCGTCCTCTACTACGACCGCGATTTCTGGGAGCGCGCCAACGCGTCGGAATCCCCGGACGGCTGGGGCACGGTCGTCATGAGCTCCAAGGAGCACCGCGAGATGCTGCGCGTCGTCGTCGAGGGGGTGCCCGAGGGGGTCCCCCTGCCGGCGAGCGTGACGCGACAGGTGGAAACGCTCACCGCCGAGTTGCCGCGCTTCGAGCGTCTCGGCGAGGAGCGGGTCCTGATTGCCGGGGTGGAGGGGCGCCGTCTGGATTACACTTTCCTCGAGGACAAGGTGACGATGCGGGTGAGCGAGTACCACTCCTACGCGGGCGGCCGGTACTTCATCCTGGGACTGGCGGCGGAGGAGCCGCGGTGGGAGGCCTTCGCGCCGCGGGTGCTGGCCGTCGCCGCGAGCTTCCGCGTCACGGAGCCGAAGACGGAGCCGGAGGTGTGGTAATCCCGGCCCGTGTAATCCCACGAAAACGGACCTTCGTCCGTTTTTTTATTTGCCGTCGCGGTGAGCGGTAGCGTAAGATGCAGAGACATTCGACTCGTGAGGTCCCCATGAAGCCGGGCGGAGACCGCTGGGATTGGCTGGAGGAGCGGCGGACCTTCTGGCTCGCCCTCGGCCTGGGAACGGCCGCGCGCCTGGCGGTGGCCCTTCTCCTCACCGATGTCGGGCTGTTCTCCGACCCCCTTTTTTATCACCGCGCCGCGGCGGGACTGGCCGGCGGCCTGGGCTTCGATTTCTACTGGCCCCCGGTATTTCCGCTCTACCTGTCCGGGTTTCAGCTCGCCTTCGGGAGTCTCGCCACCGTCTCCCGCCTGGCCATGCTCCCCCTGTGGATCGGCTTCGCCCTGTCGGGACGCGGGCTGGTGGGCGAGCTCACCGACCGCCGGACGGCCAACCTCTTCCTCATCCTGTTCTCGTTCTACCCCCTGTTCGTCATCCACTCGGTGGAGCCGTTTACGCAGCTCCCGACGGCGCTCTGCCTGATTTGGGTCTGTCGGCTGGCGATTCGGGCGACGAGGGACGGGAGCCGGGGGGCGATGTGGGGCCTGGGCGTGCTCCTGGGCGTCACGGCCCTGCTCCGGTCCTCATCCATCCTCCTCGTTCCGGCGGTGCCGCTGCTGGTGGGCATCCTGCGGCGGGAGCCCTCCGCGGCGGTCCGGGTCGCCCTTCCGGCGCTGGCCATCGTCGGCGGCTGGGTCCTCTACGCCTCCCTGGACACCGGCACCTTCGTCTTCATCAACTACGCCAACGCGCACAACCTTTTCTTCGGCAATAACCCCTACACCCCGATTTACGAGACCGGGTATTTCGCCTCCCACTACGAGGGCGACCCCGGCGTCCCGGAGGCGTACAGCCGTCTGTGGAATTCGGTTCGGGCCCTGCCGGCGCACCTGCAGGACAGGGCCTGCTGGCGCGCGGTTCTGGCGCACGTGCTCGACAGGCCGGACCTCTTCCTCCTGCGCAGCCTTTCCCGATTGCGGATGTACTTCTCCTTCCCCACCGACTGCGGCTCCGTCCTCCACGCCATCTACCGGGCACCGGCGCCCGTCTACCTGGCCTGCGGCGGCGCGGACGCGGCGGTCTACCTCGGACTCACCGGCACGGCCATCACCGCCCTCTTCGCCGGCGTCGGGAGGCGGCTGGGCGATAAAGTGCTCCCGATAATCTTGACGGTGGCGGTCGTCTACGCCCTGCCCTTCTTCGTCTCCTTCGCCCACCCCACCTACAACACGGCGATACAGCCCCTGCTGGCCGTTCTGGGCCTGGCCTGGCTGACGGGCGGCGACAGGCTGGCCGTGCTTCGGGAGAACCGTCGGCGGCGGAGGTGGTTGTACGTCGCCCTGGCGGTCTTCCTGCTCGTGCAGGTCGAGTGGCTGATTTTCACCCTGCGGAATCTGTAGGGTGCCGGGCGGTCCGTAATGTAGGGCGGGGATTCCCATCCCCGCCGCTTATACGTTCCCTACCTTTACCCTCACCCTAACCCTCTCCCTTAAAGGGAGAGGGGACCGCTGTACCCCCTCACCCTAGCCCGTCGGCGCGCCGCTCCCCAGAGGGTGGAGGGGATATCGCACTCATCACCCCTGTGCTGGATGATGTAGGGGCGGGTCTTTAGACCCGCCCGCGGGCCGACCTGAACGGCGCGCCGTCGGTCGGCCCCTACGAGGTTGATGCGTGATGCACGTATATTCCGTAGGGCGGGGATTCTATCCCCGCCGCTTTTTTTAAGGCAGCCCTCACCTGCGATTGCGATGGCGTAGGGCGGCCCCGTAGGACGAGTCCTCCGCGGGTCGCCGCGAATTACGGTGACGTAGGGGTGACTGACCCGTCGGCGCGCCCCCCCCCCCCAAAGGGGGGAGGGGGATAATAGAGGCGGGTCTTCGTCCCCTTCCGTGGGACGCGCTCCCATTTTCGTTTGATTTCACGGCGCGAATTATCCTAAGATAAAGAAGGTGGGATAGGTTTCGGGGAGGGTGTGATGCGCAAGCTGGTGTACGCGTTTCTGGCGATACTCCTCCTGACCGCGGGGGCCCGGGCCGAGCGCCTCCTCGTCGCCGAGCCGACCCGACCGAACCCCACGGTGAGCCGGTTCGTCGAGGGCGAGGTCATCGTCTGGTTCACGTGGGTGATGGACGACGCGGAGGTCCTGGCCGCCGCCCGGGAGGTGGGGCCGTCCATCGGCCTGGAGAGGCGCAGCGAGGTGACGCCGGAGAGGGTGCTGCTGTCGGTCCCCGCCGGCCGGGAGGAGGAGTACGCCAGGCGCTTCGAGCTCCGGCCCGGCGTGCTGGCCGCGGCGCCCAACTTCATCTACCGCCTGGAGTGGACCCCCAACGACTACTACTACCCGTACCAGTGGCACTTCAACAAGGACGACTTCATCTACCTGGAAGAGGCCTGGGACATCAACCGGGGCGGCGACTCCTCGGTCATCATCGCCGTCCTGGACACCGGCGTGGCCTACGAGGAGTACGCCGTCCCGAGCTACGAGCAGTCCGAGGTCGACGGCAGCACCTACCCCCGGGCTCCCGAGCTCTCCGACGTGACCTTCGTCAGCCCCTACGATTTCATCCACGACGACAGCCACCCCAACGACCAGAACGGCCACGGCACCCACGTCACCGGGACGCTGGCCCAGGACACCGACAACGGCGTCGGGACGGCGGGGATTGCGTTCGACTGCCGGATTATGCCGGTGCAGGTCCTGGATTGGGAGGGCTCCAGCCAGGGCTGGTCGGTGGCCGACGGAATCGACTGGGCGCGGACACACTCGGCCGATGTCATCAACATGAGCCTGGGCGGTTACGGGTCGGACTCGGTCCTGCACCAGGCGTGCATCGACGCCTACAACGCCGGAATCGTGCTGGCGGCCGCCGCGGGGAACGACGACACCACCCAGACCCATTACCCCTCGGGCTACGACGAGGTCATCTGCGTCGGGGCGGTGGACTACGACGCCGAGCGGGCGTACTACTCCAACTACGGAGACGACCAGGAAATCATGGCCCCGGGCGGCGACGTGACCGTGGACCTGAACGACGACGGCTATCCCGACGGCGTCCTCCAGCAGACGTACTACGATTTGGACCTTCCTGTGGACCTGGACGCCGACTTCAACTACTGGTTCTTCCAGGGCACCTCCATGGCCTGCCCCCACGTGGCGGCCGCCGTGGGCCTCATGATTTCCGAGGGCATCACCGGTCCCGCCAACATCCGCGCCACCCTGCAATCCACCGCCACCGACCTGGGGCCCTCCGGCTGGGACGAGGAGTACGGCTACGGGCTCATCAACATCGAGCAGGCCCTGGGCGGGAGCGTGATGCTCCTGGCCACCAGCCCCGCCGACGGCCAGGACGACGTGGGGCTGAACGCCGACGTCGTGCTGACCTTCAACACCGCGATGGACACGAACCCCTCCCAGCTCACCTTCACCTGCACCCCGAACCCCGGCGGCTGGACGCGCGCCTGGTCCTCGGGGAACAAGGTGCTGACGCTGTCCCATAACGACTTCGACTACGGCACGTCGTACACCTTCAACCTCACCTCGGCCCACTCCAGCACGGGGAAGCCCCTGGACGGCTCGCTGGTGCCCAACCCCTTCGACTTCACCACCGAGCACCGGCCGCCCTACCTCATCGACACCGACCCCGCCGACGGCGCGCAGATGCAGCCCGTGGACAAGGATGTCGTCCTCACCTTCGACATCGCCATGGACACCAACCCCACGCAACTCACCTTCAACTGCACCCCGAACCCCGGCGGGTGGACGCGCGCGTGGTCCTCGGGAAACAAGGTGCTGACCCTCTCGCATGACGATTTCGACTACGAAACCGACTACACCTTCACCCTCACCCAGGCGCACTCGTCCGACGGGGTGCCGCTGGGCGGCGCCTCGGTCCCCAACCCCTTCGATTTCACCACTCAGCCCCAGGCGCCGGTGCTGGTGGAGACCGACCCCGAGGACGGCGAGACCAACGTGCCCCTCGGGAAGGATGTGGTGCTGACCTTCGACCGGGCCATGGACACGAACCCCTCGTCGCTCACCTTCGACTGCGGCCCCGACCCCGGCGGCTGGACGCGGGCCTGGTCGGGCGGGGACAAGGTGCTCACCCTCTCCCACAGCAATTTCACCGAAAACACCCTCTACACCTTCGAGCTCTTGACGGCCAAATCGGCGGAGGGGGTGCAACTGGCCGGCGCCGCGGTGCCCAACCCCTTCGAGTTCCGCACCGTTTCGCCCTGGCCGATTCTCATCGAGACCACGCCCGCGGACGGGGCCGTGGACTTCCCCGTCGGGCTGGACGTCATCCTGGTCTTCGACCGGCCGATGGATTCCGACACCGGGCTGGTGGATTTCAACTGCGCCCCCGACCCGGGCGGGTGGGACCTCACCTGGACCGACGACGCCACCCTGCACCTGGCCCACGAGTTCTTCGAGTACGAGACGAACTACACCTTCGAGCTTCTGGACGCCGTGTCCGAGGACGGCTACCACTTCACCGATTCCATGGTGCCCAACCCCTTCAGCTTCACCACCGAAGAGTACGTGGGGATTATTCTGGCCGACCTCGGCGCGTCGGCCTCCGGCGAGGGCGTCCTGGTCGACTGGCGTTTCGGGGGCGGGGAGCCGGTGGCAATCCGGGTCCTGCGCTCGGTGGACGGCGGACCGCCGGAGTACCTCTTCACCGGGGGCCTGCCCGGCGGCGCGACGGTCTACCTCGACCGCGACGTGGAGCCTGGAATGAACTACGGCTACTGGCTGGAGACCGTGGACGCCCTGGGCGTCGTCGAGCGCTTCGGCCCCACCGACATGATTGAGCTTCAGCCCGGGGCGCTGGTCTTCGGTCTGGACACCCCGTACCCCCAGCCCGCGGACGGCAGGGTCCACTTCGACTTCACCGTGCCCGAGGACGGCCGGGTGGAGCTGGTCGTTTACGACCTGGCCGGGCGGCGCGTGGCCACAGTCCTGAACGCCGACACTACCGCCGGACGGCACGAGGTCGTCTGGGACTGCTCCGCGGCGTCACCGGGCGTGTACCTGGTCCGCCTGAGCGCGCCCGCGGGCGTCTTGACTACCCGCGTAGTCGTCGCCCGCTGACGGAATCCGTTCAACGATGAACGAAGGGGGCCGCCCGTCGGCCCCCTTTCGATTG
>CAZNZF010000074.1:0-4900 GCA_964577465.1 uncultured bacterium
CGGGCAGGGGTGGCAACGGGGGTTCCTCCGGCGGCAGTGCTCCTTGCCCAGGCGGACGAAGAGGGCGTGGAGCTCGTTGTACACCGCCGGATCCCGGGGCAGGCGGTCTGTGAAGAGCGCCGCCAGCTCGTCGTAGTCCGCGCGGGCGTCGGCCCAGCCGTGCCTGCCCGCCACGCGGCGGGTGTAGGCGTCCACCACGAAGACCGGCCGCGCGAGGGCGTACAACAGAATCGAGTCGGCCGTCTCGGGGCCGATGCCCCGGAGGGCCAGGAGCTCGCCGCGCAGTGTCGGCGTGGGAATCGCCTCGAAATTGCGGAAGTCCCCGCCGCAGCGCCCGTCGAGCCATTCCAGCAGCAGCCGGAGCCTCTGGGCCTTCTGGTTGAAGAACCCCGCCGGGCGGATCAGCCGCGCCAGCTCACTCTCCGGGAGCGCGCGGAGTTTTGCGAAATCCAGCCCCGTCGCCTCCCGAAGCGCCGCCAGCGCACGCTCCACGTTCCCCCAGTTCGTGTTCTGGGTCAGCACCGCCCCCAGGCAGACCTCCAACGACGTTTCGCCGGGCCACCAGCCCTGGGGGCCGAAGCGGGCCAGGAGCGCGCGGTACACCTCCCGGAAATCCGGGGCCACGCCCACTAGAAGTGCGTGCCGGTGGAGACGTGCCAGACGCCGATGAACAGGAAGACCGCCCCGGCCAGCACCGCCGCCCAGCTCGCGAACCTCCTCAGATGCGCCGATTTGCTCAACGGACCTATGAGCGTGAGCGGGATGAACCAGACCGAGGTCCCGAAGAAAAAGGCGATGAAGAGTAGAAGCGATTGCACCAGGTCCCCCGAGGCCACCCCGACGGTTATCATGGAGATGAAGGGCACGCAGATTGACAACCCCGCGGCCAAGCCGATGAGAAAGGCGGCCGGCGGCTTACCCTTGCGCTCGTTGAGCTTCTTGCACAGCCCGGCCTTGGGGAAGCTCCGCCAGAGCCCGTAAACCAGCATGAGGGCGCCGGCCATGATCTCCGAGGCACCGGGGAGCCAGGGGACTTGGCGCAGGTCGGGATGCAGGAGCTCCGCGATGAGACCCACGATGAGCCCCACCGTCAGGTAGCCCAGGAGCCGACCCAGGCTGAACTCGAGGAAGAGCTTAAAGGAACCGGCGAAGCCCTTCCGGTCCTCGGCCAACAGCAATGGCAGGTAGAGCGCCGAGATGGTGGCCAGGCAGGTCGGACCCAGCGAAAGGCCCAGAAGCAGCGCCAGCCCTATGGTCTCCATGACGTGGACGGGCTCCGGGAAAAGAAGGTGGGCGAGGGACGTCCAGTGATCATTCTACCGCAGCCGGACCGCCGGGGCAACCCACGCTTGGCCGGAGGTCGGCGTTGTAGTAAAATCGAAGGGGAGGTAACCCCTACGATGTCGCTTTCAGTGGGCTTGATTCTGGCGGCGGGCGGCCTGGGCAAGCGCTTCGGCAGCCTGGAGCCCAAGCAGTTCGCCGACCTGGGCGGCCAGACCGTCCTGCACCGGGCCGCCGAGCGGCTCCTGGAACGGGCCGAGTTCAACCGCCTGGTGGTCACCGCGCCCCGCGGCTTCGAGGGCCGGACCGGCTTCGAGGTCGCCCGGCTCGGCGGGCAGTTCACCGTGGTCACCGGAGGCGACGAGCGCTGGCAGTCGGTGCGCTACGCGCTGAAGTCCCTGGGCAAGGTGGACCTGGTGATTGTGCACGACGCGGTGCGGCCCTTCGTCACGCGGAAGGTCCTCCAGGACATAACGGCGGCGGCGCTGGTGAACGGCGCGGCGGTGGCGGCGCTCCAGGCCACCGACACCGTCAAGCTCGCCACCCGCATGACCACGGTGAAGATGACCGTGGACCGGCGCCGGGTCTGGTTGGTTCAGACTCCCCAGTGCTTCCGCTACGGGCTTCTGCGGCAGGTCTACGACCAGGACGAGGAGCGGCTCGCGGGGGCGACCGACGACGCCCAGCTCGTGGAGAGCGCGGGACGGCCGGTGAAGCTAATCCCCGGCCACCAGCAGCTCTTCAAAATAACCAGCCCCGAGGACCTGCGCTGGGCCGAGCTGTTGTTGAAGAACAACCTGGTGGTGGACTGATGGAGGCCCCGAAAGCCCGGTACTGGGAGCCCGACACCGACGGCGCGGTCCGCTGCACGCTCTGCCCGCAACGCTGCCGCATCGCGCCGGGGAAGAGGGGGACCTGCCGCCTGCGGGAGAACGTCTCCGGGGGGCTCGTGGCCGCCGCCTACGGCCGCACCATCGCCCTCAACCTGGACCCCGTGGAGAAGAAGCCGCTCTACCACTTCTACCCCGGCTGGACCATACTCTCCGTGGGGCCCAACGGCTGCAACCTGGGCTGCCGGTTCTGCCAGAACTACGCCTCGAGCCAGATGGAAGCGCCCACGAGCCGCATCTCGCCGGAGGAGCTGGCGCGGATGGCCGATCGGCCCGGCTGCCGTGGCGTCGCATTCACCTACACCGAGCCCCTGGTCTGGTTCGAGTACATCATGGACGCGGCCCGGGCCTGCAAGGCCCGCTGCCTGTCCACCGTCTGCGTCTCCAACGCCTACCTCGAGCCCGAGCCGTTCGAAGAGCTTCTCGGCGTAATCGACGCCTTCAACTTCGACCTCAAGTCCATGGACCCGGCCTTCTACCGTGAGCTGTGCGGGGGCGAGCTGGAGCCGGTCCTGGGAATAATCGAGCGGGCGATGGACTCCCCGGCCCACGTGGAGGTCACCAACCTCGTCATCCCGGGCCGTAACGACTCCCCGGAGCTTCTGGGGGAGCTGGCCCGCTGGATTGCGGAGCGGAACCCGCGCACGCCGCTGCACTTCTCCCGCTACCACCCGGCGTGGAAACTCAACGCGCCGCCCACCCCGGAGAGCACCCTGCAGCGCGCCTGGAAAATCGCCCGGGACGCGGGGCTCGAGTACGTCTACCTGGGGAACGTGTCCGTCGAGGCCAAATACGCCGACACCTGCTGCCCCAAGTGCGGGGCGACCCTGGTCCGCCGTTCGGGCTACCGGGTGGAGGTTTCCGCCCTTTCGGCCGAGCGCTGCTCCGCCTGCGGCGCCGACGCCGACTTCGTGAACCTGTGACGGACCGGGGAAAGGTCCGCGCGCGACGGTGAACCGTACCGCCGGTCGATTGCACCATGATGAAAAAAATTAAAATCGCCCTGGTCTTCGGCGGTCGCTCGGGGGAGCACGAGGTCTCCCTCACCTCCGCGCGCTCCTTCATCGAGGCCCTGGACCCCGACCGCTTCACCGTCATCCCCATCGGCATCACCCGGGAGGGCCGCTGGCTCGCCGGTCCGGGAATACTCGATAAGCTCGAAAGCCGGGTGGATTTCCTCCCCCGCCGCGGGAAGGACCCGAACGCCGGGTTGACCCCGGCGATTCCCCTCCCCGAGCCCATCGACGAAAACGCGGACCCGTCCTCCCCCTTCGCCGAGGCCGACGTCGTCTTCCCCATAATCCACGGCACCTACGGGGAGGACGGCTGCCTCCAGGGGCTGTTCGAGCTGGCCGAGGTGCCCTACGTGGGCGCGGGGGTGCTGGGCTCGGCCCTGGCCATGGACAAGCTCGCGGCGAAGGCGGTCCTCTCCGCCGCCGGGCTGCCCGTCGGTCCGCACCTGGGGCTCACCCGCGTCGAGCTGGAGGCTGACCCGGCCGGTGTCGCCCGCCGAGTCGAGGCCGCCCTGTCCTACCCCCTCTTCGTCAAACCGGCCAACCTGGGCTCCTCGGTGGGCATCACCAAGGTCCACGGCCCGGCGGAGCTTACTGGTGCCCTGGAGCTCGCCGCCTCCTACGACCGCCGCGTCATCGTCGAGGCCGGCCTGGACGCCCGCGAAATCGAGTGCGCCGTCCTGGGCAACGACGCGCCCGAGGCCAGCGTCCCCGGCGAAATCCTCCCCGCCCGCGAGTTCTACGACTACGACGCCAAGTACGTGGACGACTCGGAGCTCGTGATACCCGCCCCGCTCACCCCCGACCAGACCGCCGAGGCCCGGCGCCTGGCCGTCGCCGCCTTCAAGGCCCTCGACGTCTCCGGCATGGCCCGGGTGGACCTCTTCCTCGAACGCGCCGGAGGGCGGTTCTACGTCAACGAGGTCAACACCATCCCCGGATTCACCCCCATCAGCATGTACCCCAAGCTGTGGGTGGCGTCGGGCCTGGACTATAACGACATGGTGTCCCGGCTGGTGGAGCTGGCCCTGGAGCGCCACCGCGACCGCCGCCGTACCCGCCGGAGCTACGATTCCCGGGATTCCCAAGGGAAGGGGAAGCCGTGAAACCGCACGAGTTGGCCCGGTCCAGCTTTTTCAAGGACCTCTCGCCGACCGAGCTGGCCGACGTCGCCGCCCTGATGACCAAGGACCACTTCCAGGCCGGGGAGACGATTTTCGAGCAGGGCTCGCCGGGCGACTACTTCTTCTACATCGCCTCGGGCGTGGTGCGTGTCTGGCTCGGGCTGGAGGACGGCGGGGCCCGCGAGCTGGCCGAGCTCGGACCGGGGCAGTTCTTCGGCGAGCTGGCCCTCCTCGATAAGGAACCGAGGACCGCCGGCGTCGAGGCCGTGGATAACTGCGAGGTCTGGAAGCTCGAACGCGACGAGTTCCTCAACCTCCTGCGCGGGAACGCCCAGATGGCGGTCAAGCTGCTCCAAGTCGTGGCCGCCCGCCTCCGCCGCGCCGACGAGGTCATCCAGATGCTCTCGGCCCGATGACCCGGCCCCCGAGAAATGCGCCGGAACCCCACCCGGCTTGACCTTTCACCCGCGACGTGCTATTTTTCCCCCGCTCGCGAGGCGCTAGCTCAGTCGGTAGAGCAACGGCCTTTTAAGCCGTGGGTCCTGGGTTCGATCCCCAGGCGCCTCACCACCAGCTTGAAGCTGGACACTGT
>CAZNZF010000074.1:5000-10048 GCA_964577465.1 uncultured bacterium
GGGTCCTGGGTTCGATCCCCAGGCGCCTCACCACCAGCTTGAAGCTGGACACTGTTCCGCGGGGAGAGGTTTATTAAATCCGAGAGCAAGCGCCGCGAGCGAGGCCGGGTTCTGTTAAAAAAGGCACCTGACCAGCGCGGGGCGCTGGACCCCGGTCCCGCGGGGAGCGGTTTCGTTAATAATTGCGATGATGTAGGGGCGGGTCTGGCGACCCGCCCGCCGGAATTGAACTTGACCGCGCACGCGGCGATTGCCTGCGAATTAAGATAGATTCCCCCGCGTCTGTGCCCCCCTAAGGGGGGTTGGGGGGAAAAGTCGTTGTAATTGAACAAACGCGCCGCACGCGGCGGTTGCTTTAAATCTAAAATAAACTCCCCCCGCGACTCTGCCCCCCCAAGATGGGGGGGATGGGGTTAAAAAACCTCGGCTTTAGCTGCCATACCCAACTGCCCCCCCAAGATGGGGGGGATGGGGGGGAGAACCGTTAGAATTTTGTAAAGGCCCCGCGCGCGGCGGTTGCTTTAAATCTAAAATAAACTCCCCCCGCGTCTGTGCCCCCCTAAGGGGGGTTGGGGGGAAAAGTCGTTGTAATTGAACAAACGCGCCGCACGCGGCGGTTGCTTTAAATCTAAAATAAACTCCCCCGCGAGACTGCCCCCCCAAGATGGGGGGGTTGGGGGGGTTGAGGGCCCCATCGTCTAGTGGTTAGGACACCGCCCTTTCACGGCGGTAACACGAGTTCGATCCTCGTTGGGGTCACCAAAGAAGAAGGGAGAGCCGAGCGGCCCTCCCTTTGTATATCCCGGTACGCGGTCATCGGTCCTTGGCCGCGTCGCGCTCGTGGTTCCACTGAACCCAGTCGGACTGCTCCAGGGGGTCCGAGGCGGAGAAGGCGCCCCGCTGGACGATCTTGCCGTCGGGGCCGACTATTATCTGCTGCATGCCGCTGATGAGCTGGAGCCGCCACTCCTCCTCGGAGACTTCGTGGGGACCGGCGACCTCGTGGGGTCCGACCACCTCGTAGCGCCCCTCGCCCTCGCCGCCCTTGCTCTCGGTCTCCCAGAATCCGGGGCCGAGGATGGCCATCATGGGGTCCCAGAGCTCCACGGCGCCGGAGTACACGCGCAGCATGGTGGTGCCGTCCTCGGCGACGTTGACGCGGTAGGTGGTGCCGCGGCAGGCGGTGCCCATGATGTCCGAGGTGATGACGAAGGAGTCGTCCCCGCCCAGGCCCTCCACGGCGGCCCAGATGTCGCCCTCCTCCACCTGGAACAGGGTGTCGTTGTAGCCCTCGCGGCTCTCCTCGAAGAGCTTGACCACGTCGATGGTGGTGCGCGGGGCCAGGCGGACCACGCTGGATTCGTTCAGGGTCAGCTCGGCGCGGGACTCCACGTAGGTCCGGACCTGGTAGCCCTTGGAGACGCGCGAGTTCAACAGGGCCTGCTCCCACTCCTCGAGCTCGGCCTGCTTTTTGACGACGTCGCCGTCCACGTAGGTGAAGACCGCGTCGGCCTCGGCGTCCTGGGCGTAGAGGACGCCCGCGGCGAGGGCGACGGCGGCTAATCCAACGAGACTCATCCAGCGGCGCATGGGAACCTCCCGGTTCGGTTCAAGGCGCGCGAGGCCTTGAAATCCGGGTTTCAAGCGTATTTTGAAAGTTAGGTAAGTATAGCGCAAATCGGCCCCCGTTTCCAGGGGCGTCGGCGCCGGGCGGGGTTGAGGTTGCCAAGGGGGGGCGCCTGTGCTACCCTTTCCGCGCGAATCTCCACCGGAGGCCCGTTTGCTTCACCGCCACGACCGCGTCACCGCCGTCGTCCTGGTCGCCGGCGACCTGGTCCTCTCCTTCGCCTCCGTGGCGCTGGCGTACCAGCTCCGCTTCGGCTGGAAGGTCGGCGGCGGCATCATCGGCCTGCCGGACGACATCCCCAGCTTCTTCGCCTACCTGCCCTTCGCGCTGACGGTGGTCGTGTCCACGGTGGCGGTTTTCGCCGCCAGCGGCCTCTACACCCGCCGCCGTCTCCACGGCCGCTACGGCGAGTTCTTCGCCATCGTCCGCAACGTCACCCTGGTCCTTTTCATCGCCTACGGGGTGAAGTTCATCATCCAGACCGAGTCGCTCTCGCGGTGGCTGATGACCTTCTTCTGGGCGATAGACATAGTTCTGGTCGGCATCTTTCGGAGCGTCGTCCGGCGGGTGGGGGAACGCGTCCGGCGGCGCGGGGTGGACCTGCGCCGGGTGCTGGTCGTCGGCGCCGGGCCCCTGGGGCAGAAGGTGGCCGAAAAGCTCAGGAGCCACTCCGAGTACGGCTACGAGCTGGCGGGTTTTCTGGGCGATTCCGCGGAGCCCGGACAGAACCTCCTGGGCGGCTACGACGACCTGGGCAAAATCCTCGCCGAGGTGCGCCCCGACGAGGTCTTCATTGCCGTCCCCGTGGAGGACCGGCACCGGCTGTTCGAGTTCTTCGACGTCTGCGAGCGCGAGGGGATAAACGCCTCGGTGGTGCCGGACCTGATGGAGGTCTTGATCGGGCGCTCCATCAACCGGGCCCAGATCGAGGACATGGACGGCATCCCCCTCATCGGCGTGCGGCAGGTGCCGCTTCTTTCCCTGTGGAGCCGGTTCCTGAAGCGGGCCTTCGACCTGGTCTTCTCCGTCCTGTTCGTGATCGTGTTCTCGTGGCTCTACCTGCTGACGGCCGTTTTGGTCCTGGTGTCGAGCCCGGGGCCGGTCATCTTCCGGCAGCGCCGGGTGGGGCTGAACCTCGCCGAGTTCACCTTCCTGAAATTCCGCACCATGTACGTGCAGAGCGAGCGGGAGTCGGACACGGTGTGGACGGAGAAAAACGACCCGCGGGTGACCCCCATCGGACGCTTCCTGCGCCGGTTCTCGCTGGACGAGCTGCCGCAGTTCTTCAACGTCATCCGGGGGGACATGTCCATCGTCGGCCCGCGGGCCGAGCGGCCGCACTTCGTCGAGGAGTTCAAGGAGAAGGTGCCGCGCTTTTTGGTCCGACACCAGGTCAAGTCGGGCATCACCGGCTGGGCGCAAATCAACGGCCGCTACGAGACCTCCATCGAGGACAAGGTCGAGTACGACATCTACTACATCGAGAACTGGTCGCTGGCCTTCGACATGCGGATAATCCTGGAGACCCTCTGGCGCGTGGTCACGGGCAAGGGGGCGTACTGACGGAGGGCGGGTTCCGATGCGCGGATTGGCGCTGGTGCTTTTATTCCCCCTGGTCGCCGCGGCGGCGCTGCCGGCGGCCACGGTGCCGCTGGACCACTGGGCCTACGGCGTGGCCGACCGGCTCATCGAGCGGGGGCTCTGGCCGGGGGACCACGTCTCGGAGCGCCCGTGGGACCGGGCCTACTTCGCGGCCTGCGCGGGGAAAATTACCGAGGACCTCGAGCGGGGCGACGTCTGGCTGCCGGTGTCCGTGCGGGGGCTCGTGGAGCGCCTGGTGGAGGAGTTCGAGCCCGAGGTGGAGCTGTGGCGCCGGGTGCGCGGGCCGGCCGACGAGCTCGACCGGGAGCGCCAACGGGACGACGTCTCCCTCGAGGCGGGCGCCCGGGTGGTGGGCGACACCGGATACCATTCCGCCGGGCTGACCCTCCCCGCGGGGGCGGTCCTTCCCGCGGACTTCTCCGCGCCCGATTCCGGCGCCTCGTACCGCGCCCGCGGCTATCTCCTCCTGGGCGCGGGCTACGGCGATAAGGTGGCGCTGTGCGCCCGCGGCGAGGTGGACACCGACGGCCTCGACGACCCCGACTGGCGCGGCATGGAGTGGAAGGGCGGCCTGTCGGTCCAGTTCGATTACGGCTACCTGCGCTGGACCCCCACGGAGTGGTTCAACCTGTCCGCGGGCCGCGAGCCGCTGCAGTGGGGCTACAGCCTGGGCGGCTCCACCCTGTTGTCGGGGAAAGGCCCGGCCCTGGACGGCTTCCGCTACGCCTTCGACTTCTGGAACCTGAAGTTCAGCTACTTCCACGCCGGCCTGGACCCACTCGTCACGGGCGGCGTGAGCTACAACCGCTACCTGGTGGGCCACCGCCTCTCCTGGCAAATCGTCCCCGAGGTGGAGGTGGGGCTGGGCGAGGCCACGGTTTACGGCGGCGAGGGACGGCCTTTCAGCCTGGCGTACCTGAATCCCCTCACGCTGCACTACATCGAGCAGTTCTCCGATTCGGCCGAAAACGACAACCCCTTCTGGCTCGTGGATTTCGACGCCCGGCCGCTCGAGGGCGTCCGGCTCTGGGGTCAGTTCATGGTGGACGACTACCAGTACGAAAACGATCAGGAACCGCCGGAGATTGCTTTCCTGGCGGGCGTGAGCTGGGCCGACCCCTTCGGGCTGGTCGGATTCTCACTCGGCCTGGAGTACGTGCGCGTCTGGAACTGGGTGTACAACGTCGTCCCCCCCTACGACCGGCTCCTCCTCCTGGGCCGGCCCCTGGGCTTCCCCCGGGGCAACGACACCGACCGGTGGTCGGTGCTGGCCGCCTACAGCTTCGGGCCCGATTTCTCGCTGGACGTAACCGCGACGCTGGACCGGCACGGCGAGGGGCGCATCGAGGACGACTGGGCCGCCAGGGGTTTCACCGAGGAGACCTTCCCCTCCGGCGTCGTGGAGTCATCGCAGGACTACCGGCTGGACTTCGCCTGGCACCCGACGCGGAGCTTCGCCGCGACGTTCACCGTGGGGTACCACGACGCGGAGAACCTGGACAACGTGGAGGGCGCGGCCCTCTCCGATTTCTACACCGGCCTCCGGGCGGATTACCTCTTCGAGTTACGCTGACCAGTATCCCGCGGGCGGGTCTAAAGACCCGCCCCTACATCATCGCAGCTCGGTGGTGAGGGTTGCCGCCAATCCCCTCCCCCCTCTGGGGAGAGGGTTGGGGTGAGGGTCGGGGTTGGGAACGTGTAGGGCGGCCCCTCTGCGGGCCGCCGCGGTTCTCTTACCCCCGTTGAAAATAGGCGCGCCGATGGGTCATGGAGCGGGTAAAACGCGGCGGGGTTAGGAAACCCCGCCCTACATTTCGAA
>CAZNZF010000075.1:0-9899 GCA_964577465.1 uncultured bacterium
TAGGCGATAGTGACCGCCGCCGCCGCGGGGTTCGGGTACGGCTCCGACAGCGCCAGCGAATCGACCGCGGGGGCGCACTCCACTTCCACCGGGCCGTACTCGTGGAACAGCGCGTCGTCCGTGTACACCCGCAGGTAGTACTCGTAGGTCCGTCCGGTCTCGGTGCCGCGGTCGAGATACATCCCGCTCAGAGGCAGGAACTCATCGGTCAGCGTGGCGTTTCCAAAAGCATCGCCCGACGCCCGCCGCAGCCTCACGCCGCGGCCCTCCTCCACCGTCCAGCGGACCAGGACGCCGTCCTCGGCGGAGTCGGCGGAGAAAGTGGTGGGCGTCAGGTCCGACGACGGGTCCAGGTAGGCGGCGTAGATGTCGCAGTCGCCCCAGCACCACCCGTGGTTTTCGCATTGGGACACGCTGGCCATGTAGGTGCCGCCGGACGTTATGTCCACCGACAGAACCGCCCCGCGGTTGTCAATCGTGAATGCGGGCTCCTCGGGGTCGGAAAACTTGAAGACCCACGTCTCGGGCGGGCCGGCGTCCGAGGTGCCCGAGATGCCGACGACCGCCCACTCTCCGTCGGCGGACACCTCAATGTCGGTGGGGTAGTTGTCCCAATCATCCCTGTAGACAGGGCTCTCATAAATCCACGCCGGCTCGGGGTCGTCTATATCACAGCCGGTGACGATTATCTGGGTCGTAGCAGAATCGGACCAGCCGACGACGAAGCGCTGGTTGTCCCGGGAGATGCCGCACTCCCACGCCATGTTGCTTCCCGGCAGGTCGTAGGTCCACTGCAGTTCGTAATAGTCGCCGTTCCACCGGTAAACATCAATCGGCGCGGCTATACCTTCATCCAAGACGACTACGGAACCGTCCGGACTAATCCTGCTCGTCCAGTCTGGGTGTGGGAAAGTCCACTTGTATTCCAGTTTGCCGTTCTCAACGTCGTAGCGATAAAGCACAAGCGCATCAGTGACAAAAAAACACCTGGACCCGTCCGGGCTCATCTGGGTCTCGGCGTGCCCGTCGAACCAATGTTTACTCGGGGAATCCTCATCCTCGAACACCTGAAACGGTTCCGGGGAGTCCGGATGGAAAAAGAGCACCGCCAGCGAGTCGCCGTCGCTCACCCTGGTCGACATGACCGAGCCGTCGGCCGAACAGGAGAAAATGTCACTGTACAAGTCCAGGAACTCGGAGGGGTAGTAACCGGCGGCGAGGGCGTCGTAGGTCCAGTCCGGTGTCGAGGACCCGGCGTGGAATTTGTAGATTTTAAACATGTCTCGGTCGTCGAAGGGGCGAGAGTTGGTAAAACCGCCGTAGAAAATATCGGCGTTCCGGGCGGAGCAGACGTTATACGACCCTATTTTTTCAAAGTACTGCCAGAGGGGCTCGCCGTCGCCGCCCATGGAGAACATCGACAAGCCCAGGAAGTCCTCCTGGCCCGTCCTGCTCCCGGCGAAGAGGTATTGGCTGTGGTCGCCTATCTCGGCAGTCTTTATCCAGTGCTCGGGCGCGTTGTAGTGCCAGAGCAGGCCGTCATCCGACGGCGGCGGGAGGTAGTCGGTCCCGGCGAAGGCGCCGCCGGGGAGGAATTGTGTTTCGGTGACGGGGGTGTAGTTCCCGTTCTCGTCGTAACTCCATTCCGTCCGCTGACCCATCACCTCGGCCGACGATACGCAGACCCAGAGAATGACCACCAATGCCGTCAAGTAACGCATGTCGCCTCCAAATCGATTAATACACTTTTCTCGTTTGTAAACTAGACCAATTATTTACACCTGTCAAGGGCCCGCCGGTCGGTCGGCTTTGATTTTAAAGATGTAGGGGCGGGTGTCCACACCCGCCCGCGTTGTTTTCCTTTGCCGTTTTTACATTCCCGGCCCTTACCCTCACCCTAACCCTCTACCTGAAAGGGAGAGGGGACTTTACCGCGCGAGGACCACGCGCTTGGTGAGCGAACCGGAATCGGCTACCAGCCGCATCAGGTACACCCCGGCCGGGAAATTTCCCGCGTCCCAGGAAACATCGTGCCGACCCGCGGCCAGGTCGCCCTCCACCAGCGTCGCCACCCGCCGCCCCGCCAGGTCGTAAACGGTGAGCTCCACCGCGCCCTCCGCGGGCAGGTTATAGGCGATAGTGACCGCCGCCGCCGCGGGGTTCGGGTACGGCTCCGACAGCGCCAACGGCTCGCCGGAAACCAGCCAGTCCGCGGGCCCGGCGGTGAACTCCAGGTCCCGCCCGTCGGCCGACCGGGCCACCAGGCGGTAGGAGTAGCTCCCCGACCCCGGCAGCGACCGGTCCAGAAAACGCCCCGAGGCCGGCAGCAGCCGCTCGTGGAGCTTCGTCTCCCCCAGGCCGTCCCGCCGGTAGAGCTCCACCCCGAGCACGTCCCCCCCCGTCTCCCAGGCGACCAGCAGGCCGTCCCCCGCCGGGCTCACGTGCGCCTCGGCCATGTCCACCGCCGTGTGGTCCTCGGAGTCGCACAACAGCCAATAGCCGGGGTCGAGCTCGACCGAATCCACGTCGTCGTCCAGGTCGAAGGAGAACTCCTGGCTCCGCTCGTCCATCCACACGGTGACGACCTCATCGGCGCGGGTGGCGTAGTCCACGCCGAAGTCCACGGGCACCTCGAAGACGTAGGGCGTGTCGTGTTCGGTGGACTGGACCTGGTCCAGGTGGAGGTGGAGGACGGTGTCCGCGCCGGAGCCGGAGGTCCACCACCACCACTCGAACTCCGGGTGGCCCGCCTGGTACACCCACTGGTCGAAGAACCAGTCCATGTCGGAATCGGGGTGGTGCTCGTTCCCGTCCCAGAAGTCCTCGGTGTTGTCCTTGAGGATTTCGGTGGTGGCCCAGGAGTAGCGGCGGTCGGCCTGGTAGTCGGCCAGGCAGGCGTAGAAGTCGGCGTCGCCCATGAGGTGCCGCAGCATGTTCAGCACCCACGAGCCCTTGTTGTAGGGCAGGTTGCCGAAGAGGGGGTCGGGGTCGTAGATGGGCGAGCGGTTGTTGTAGTCGCCGGCGTCGTAGCGGCCGCGTTGAATCAGGAGCCGGCTCCGGCGCCCCGCGTCGCCGTCCTGGTCCTCGTCGTAGATGACCTCGCAGTACGTGGCGAAGCCCTCGTTGAGCCAGCACTCCTTCCAGGTGTGGGCGGTGACCGCGTCGCCCCACCACTGGTGCGACATCTCGTGGACGAAGATGATGTAGTTCGAGCCGGAGCCGTTCACCAGGGACGCCAACAGCGAGATGCAGGTCTGGTGCTCCATCCCGCCGTAGGGCAGGGGGCTCACGCAGTACCCCGCCCGCTCGAAGGGGTAGCTCCCGAAGAGGTCCTCGTACAACCCCATGCAGGTCGGCACGGTGTAGTCGAAGTCGGCGTGGGCGTCGTCCTCCATGCCGGGGTAGACGTAGTAGTCGATGGGGACGGTCACGTCGCCGTGGAAGTCGTCGCTGTAGTGCGAGTAGTTCGTGGCGGAGAGCATGATGAGGTAAGGCGCGATGGGGTCCCGGGTCTGGAAGGTCACCCGGTGCATCCCGCCGCCAATCGACTGATTGGACACCAGGTGCCCGTTCGAGGTCACGTCGTAGGCCGTGGGGATGGTGACGACGGTGGTCGAGGGCGCCTTCTCGAAGTTCCAGTCCCGGCAGGGGAACCAGTTCCGGCTGGCGAAGGGGCAGCCGCAGGTGTAGACGATGCCCCCGTTGTCGGTCTCGTACCACATCCCGTCCGTGGGCGTGCCGTCGTAGGAGACGTAGATGCTGGTCCCCTCGCCCTCGTCCAGGGGGTCGTTCAGGGAGACCGTCAACAGGTCGTCGGAGTACGTGTAGTCGCAGGTGGAATAGTCGTCGTATACGTTTTTCACGTTGAGGTCCACCAGGTCCAGCACGACCTCGGTGAGGTCGTCCTGGTCGCTCACGATCTGCAGGTCCGCGAAGGCGCTGGTGATGAGCGGCGAGCCGCCGGGGTCGAGGGTCAGGGAGATGTAGTACTCGGCGGTGTGGTAGGAGACGTCCTCGTCGGTGGGCGGCGGGGGCTGCTGGGCGGCCTTGATGGCGCGGCCGGCCAGGACCTGGTTCCACCAGTCCTGGGGGTCGGCGGGCTCGACGGGCGGGTGGGCCGTCGACAGCGCGGCCAGGAGCATGACGGCGAGAAGTACGTGACGCATGGCTGACCTCCGGTTTCGTCCGAGGTCATATTAGCATATCGGCAGGCGGCCGTGGTCGGCCGCCCCTACGGGGAATTGCGCGTTTGTTAAATGTAGGGCGGGGATTTTAATCCCCGCCGCGTTTTTAACACTCCGGCTGTGATGACGTAGGGGCCGACCGACGGCGCGCCGTTCAGGTCGGCCCGCCCCTCTCCCACGGGTCGAGGGGGAGGACGGCTACGCGGGGGCTCCGTACCCCGCCCGATGGTGCGAAAACGGGCGGCATACTCCAGCTGCCGCCCTACGTTTCATGGTCGAAATGCGATGGCGTAGGGCGGGGATTTTAATCCCCGCCGCGTCAACCCCTCTCCCTAACCTGTAAGCGCGCTTCCCCCCAGGGGGGGAGGGGATATTACCGCGCGACGACCAGCCGCCGGTGCGCCCGGCCAGAATCCGTGTCCAGCAGCACCAGGTACACCCCCGGCCGCGCGCCCGCGGCGTCCCAAACGGTCTCGTGCCGCCCCGCGGCCAGCTCCCCCTCGACCAGCGTATCCACCCGCCGTCCCGCGAGGTCGTAAACGGACACCACCGCCCGGCCCGCCTCCGGCAGGTCGAAGCGCACGTTCACCGCGCCCGCCGCCGGCGAGGGCCAGGGATTCGCCAGCGCCACCTCCCGCGGACGCGGACCGTCCCACTGCACCGGCTCGGTCTGGAAGTACGCCTCCCCCTCGTCGGAGACGACCAGCAGCAGCCAGCTCCACACGCCGGGCGACGGGATCCGCCGGTCGGTGAAGGTGAACGTCCCCGGGTCGTCGTAGATATTCAACAGCGTCCAGTCGGTGAAGTCCGTCTCGTCCCAGGCCAGGGGCGAATCGTCCGGGTCCTGGACGCGGTAGAGGCAGGCGGTTTCGGCCTCGCCCGCCAGCACCCCGCCGGAGACCTCGACCCCGTCGTGCAGGACGCCGGCGTCGAGCGCCACACAGAGGCCGGACTCGGAGCTCCGGCACAGGAGCCGTTCGTCGGGGTCGAAGACGAGGCCCGAGAGGTCGGTCCGCTCCAGCTCGGCGGTGAACTCCTGATTCCGCGCGTCGTTCCAGAAGACCAGACGCTCCGTGTCGGTGTTGGTGTAAACCGCGTCGAGCTCCAGCGGCGTCTCGAACACGTAGGGCGTCTCGTGGAGGGTGCACTGCACCTGGTCCACGCCGACGTGGAGCACCGAGCCCTCGAGCCACCACCGCCAGCGGTACTCGGGGAAACCGGCCATGTAGCACCACTGGTCGAAGAACCAGCCCAGGTCGCCGGGATGGTGCTCGCCCGTGTAGAACGGCTCCAGGGCGTCCTGGAGGTCGGCGGTGACCGCCGAGCCGTAGCGGTGGGCGTCGAGGTAGGCGCGGACGCCGGCGAAGAACGCGTCGTCGCCCATCAGATTGCGCAGCATGTGCACGATCCAGGAGCCCTTCCTGTACACGGTGGCGGAGAAGTCAACCTCGGGGTCCACGATGGGGTAGCGCCGCCGGGCGTCCTCGATGAAGTAGTACTCCCGGTGCTCGCGGAGGGTCTGCCGGGCGTCGTAGTGGGCCGCGGGGTTCTCCGCCCACAGCGCCTCGCAGTAGCTGGCGAAGCCCTCGTTGAGCCAGGTGTTGCGCCAGTCGGCGCAGGTGACCAGGTTGCCGAACCACTGGTGGGCGTTCTCGTGGGCCACGAGCCACTCGAAGCCGTACGCGCCGTCGGTCTCCACCCCGCTCTGGGTCTGGAACTCCATCCCCCGGGACATGTCCTGCTGCCCCAGCCGCTCGAAGCCGTAGGGACCGAAGTGCTCCTCGTAGTCGTCGAACATGGCCGGGAAGACGGCGTAGTCGTGGAGGGCCCAGTCCAACTCGTCGGCGTAGCAGCAGAAGTCCAGCGGGACCGGCCCCTCGCGCAGGACGCCGTGGGCGAGCCCGTCCTCGGCGTGGACCCACACCAGGTAGTGAGCCGTGGGGTAGGCCGAATCCCAGGTCCAGGTCCGGGTGCCGCGGGTCGGGTCGTCGGTGACCTCGACCAGGACGCCGTTGCCCAGGCATTCGAGGTCCGCCGGGGCGGTGTAGCGCTCGGTAAGGGTGAACTTGTCCGAGGGGTAGTTGTAGCAGGGGTAGAAGTTGTGCGTGGTGCCGGAGGACTCGTGGGAGATGCAGCGGACACGGCCCGGCTCGATGGTGAGCGGCTCGTTGTCGGGCGGATGGCCCTCGTAGTGAATGGAGACCACCGCCTCCTCCCCCGCGCCCAGCGGCGGGTCCAGTTTCACGGAGAAGAAGCCGTCCTCCGTCCGGGCGAAGTCCGCCGGGGCGCCGTCGTAGAGGCAGCCGGTGATTGCGAGGCCTTCGCAGAGCTGGAGGACCAGCTCCGCCTGGGGACCCTCGGAGGGGGTGATGCGCCAGTCGGCGTGTCCGGCGAGGGTCCCGGTCCCGGGGAAGAACTCGAGGACGAGGTCCAGGTGCAGAAGGTCGGACCCCGAGGGCGGCGGCTCGGGCAGAGGCCCCAGGCCGTTCTGCCCCTTGAGGGTCAGTTCCAGAAGGCGCGGGGGCGTCGGGTCGATCAGGAGGGGATTGCCCGGGAGGGGCGCGAGGGGATTAGAGGCGGCGGCGACCAGGGCGAGCAAAAGCACCGGGAGCGTTATCCGCCGGGCCATGAGAACCTCAGATTCGACCGCCGTTGGCGACCAGCTTCTCCTGCAATACCCGTTCCACCGCCGGGGGGACGAAGTGGGACAGCTCGCCTCCCAGCCGCGCTATCTCCTTGACCAGGCTGGAGTTGAGGTACGTGTAAATCTCCGAGGGCATGAGGAACAGCGTCTCGAACTGGGGGAACAGGCGGCGGTTGGCCAGCGCCATGCGGAACTCGTCCTCGAAGTCGGACACGCCGCGCACCCCGCGGATGACCAGGTGTATTCCGACCTCGCGGGCGAAGTCCACCAACAGGCCGGGGAAGGAAACCACCCGGACGAGGTCGCCGTGGCCGCTGACGGCCTCGGCCATCATCGCCGTCCGCTCCTCGGTGGAAAACAGCGGCTCCTTGGGCGGGTTGCCCGCCACCGCCACCACCAGGTTCCCGCAGATGTGCAGCGCCCGCCGCACGATGTCCAGGTGGCCGTTGGTCACCGGGTCGAAGGTGCCCGGAAAGATGGCCTGCTTCACGATGACCCTCCCCGGAGGTTTTTCATTTTTTCACGCCCACGGCGAAGTGGGGGCACCAGACGCCGAAGAGCTTATCCCGCCAGAAGAGCCGAAACCGCACCGCCAGCGACCGAAGCTGCCAGGGCCTGGGTCGGGGCGGCTTCACCCGTCCCCGGGCGACGACCTCGTACCCGCACCGGCCTAAAAGACGGCGGAGCGCCTCGGGCGTGTAGGGGCGGACGTGCTCCGGGTCGTCCCAAAAATCCGACCGCCGGCGGAAGAGGTACCAGGGCTCGCGGTGGCGCGGCTCGTCGGCCTGGACCACCACCGTCCCCCGGAAATTTTCTAAAATCCGCCGCAACTCCGCCGGGGGCAGGTGCTCGATGACGCAGACCATCACCAGGGCGTCGTAGCGGGCGAGGTCGGGCTCGGTGGAGTGGACGGTGAAGCCGCGCCGACGGGCCTCGGCGGCGACCTCGGGGACCGGCTCGTACCCCTCGGCGGGGATGCCTCGCCCGGCGGCCCAGGCGAGGAAGTTGCCCGCGCCGCAGCCGTAGTCCAATACCAGCCCGCACCCCGAGAGGTACGGCTCGTAGCCGCGAAAGTGGCCGGGATCCGTTCCGCCGTAGCGTGCGTCGAGAGTCAAGCGCGCTCCGTGTTCTTCCCCCGGTGATTATACCTCAGAAAACACCGACACGCGGGCGGGCGTGGACACCCGCCCCTACATAGGATACACGCAATTCCCAACGTAGGGCGGCAGCTGGAGTATGCCGCCCGTTTTCGCGCCATCGGGCGGGGTACGGAGCCCCCGCCCTACGTCATCGTAGCCGGAAGCGGCGGCCCGTGGAAGGACCGCCCCTACGCCATCACAAAACGCGGCTGCCCGTGGAGGACTTGTCCTGCAGGGCCGCCCTACATCATCGCAAATACAGGCATGGACCGGGGTGAGGTTAAAACGGGCGGGGTACAGAGCCCCCGCCCTACGACATAGTCGGAACCGGACAGACGAACCCCCCCTAGAGCTGCGTCATCAACTGCAGGAACTCCGCGTTGTCCTTCGTCTTCTTCATCTTCGACAGCAGCATCTCCATGGCCTCCACGGTGTTCAGCCCGGCCAGGGCGTTGCGCAGCACCCACAGCTTGCCGCACTCCTCCTCGGACAGAAGCAGCTCCTCCTTGCGGGTGCCGGATTTATTCAGGTCCACCGCGGGCCAGATGCGCCGGTCGGCCAGCTTGCGGTCCAGCACCAGCTCCATGTTGCCCGTGCCCTTGAACTCCTCGAAGATGACCTCGTCCATGCGGGAGCCGGTGTCGATGAGGGCGGTGGCGATGATGGTCATGGAGCCGCCCTCCTCGATGTTGCGCGCCGCGCCGAAGAAGCGCTTCGGCTTGTGCAGCGCGTTGGCGTCCACGCCGCCGGAGAGAATCTTCCCCGAGTGCGGCACGACGGCGTTGTACGCCCGCGCCAGCCGCGTGATGGAGTCCAGAAGAATCACCACGTCCCGCGAGCACTCCACCAGCCGCTTGGCCTTCTCCAGAATCATCTCCGCCACCTGGACGTGGCGCTCCGCCGGCTCGTCGAAGGTCGAGGAGACCACCTCGCCCTTCACCGAGCGCTGCATGTCGGTGACCTCCTCGGGCCGCTCGTCGATCAACAGCACGATGAGGTACACGTCGGGGTGGTTGGTGGTGATGGAGTTGGCGATTTTCTGCAGGATCATCGTCTTCCCGGCGCGGGGCGGCGAGACGATGAGCCCCCGCTGGCCCATGCCAATCGGGCACATGAGGTTGATGACCCGCATCGAGAGGTCCCCGTCCGGGGTCTCCAGGTCGAACTTCTTGTCGGGGTAGAGCGGGGTGAGCTCCTCGAAGACGACCTTCTCCAGGGCGGTCTCCGGGCTCTCGAAGTTGACCGCCTCGACGCGGATGAGGGCGAAGTAGCGCTCGGAGTCCTTGGGCGGCCGGACCTGACCCGTGACGATGTCCCCCTTGCGCAGGCCGAAGCGCTTGATCTGGCTCGGGGAGACGTAGATGTCGTCGGGGCCGGGGAGGTAGTTGTAGTCCGCCGAGCGCAGGAAGCCGAAGCCCTCGGGGAGGATTTCCAGGACGCCGTCGGCCAGGACGAAGCCGTCGCCCTCGGTCTTGGCGCCCAGAATCTGAAAGATGAGCTCCTGCTTGCGCAGGCCGCTGGTGCCGGTGACGCCCAGCTCCTTGGCCAGGTGCTGCAGTTCGACGACCTTCTTGTTCTTCAGCTCGGCGAGCTCCATGGGACACCTCTAAAGTGGCGGCGCGGCGATTCACGCCGGCGGCGGAACGGGGGGATTGCTAGGCGCAAACTCTGCCAGGAGAAATGATAAGGGGGGGTGGTTTTATTTCGGGGAGGTGTGGATGGGCGTTGAAGTGCGTGCTGATGGTAAACATTCCGCGCGCGGCTGTCAAGCGGCGTTCACTCCGCCCGTTGGGGGGAAGTGTGCTTACGGGTTAGGGAGGGGGGTGGAAGCGGCGGGGTTAGGAAACCCCGCCCTACGAACGGCGCGAATCACGCATCAACCTCGTAGGGGCCGACCGACGGCGCACCGTTTAGGTCGGCCCGCGGGCGGGG
>CAZNZF010000076.1:0-3758 GCA_964577465.1 uncultured bacterium
AATGTCCCCGCGCCGGTTTCCAGGCGGTAGAGGTACACGCCGGAGGGGATTTCGCCGCAGCTCCAGGAAACCTCGTGCCGCCCCGCGGTCTGCACCGAATCCACCGGCGTCGCAATCCGCCTCCCCGACAGGTCGTAAACCGCCAGCACGACCCGGCCGTCGGCGGGAAGCGAGTAGGCGAAATTCACGGCACCCCGCGCCGGGCTGGGGTAGGCCGCGTCGAGGAGGAACGTAAACGCCTCTTCGGGAATCGTCACCGCCTCCGTGGGGCCGAAGCGGCTCACCGTCCCGTCCGCCTCGGTCACCTCCAGCCAGTAGACGTAACTCCCACCGGGCTCCACGTCGCGGTCCAGGTATCTCGATGAACCGCCGGGCAGACTACCGGAAATGGCCTCCGGCTCGCCGGCACCCCGCAGGACGCGCACCCCGGCCGGCTCCCCGCCCTCGATGCGCCAGTCGACCAGCACCCCCTCATCGGTGGAGCGGGCGCCGAAGTCGACGACGTCCACCCCGACGCCCAGGTCCACGTCGAAGTACCAGTCCAGCTCCGCGGCCCAGTACTCCCCGCCCTGGTCATCCAGCGATTTAACCCGCCAGTAGACCCGCGCCCCGTCTTCGAAGCCGCCCGAATACGTATACTCCGAATCGTTGATGCCTGTGATTTCGTTATACGTTACGAAGTCCGGGTCGGTACCCCACCAGAGGGTATAGGATTCCTGTCCGGGTATTTGGTGGTCCTCCCAATCGAGTGTCAGGGGGAAGGCATCCACGACCTCGCCTTTCACGGGGGTCAGGAGGTGGAAAGCCGACAGTTCCACGTCGAAGTACCAGTCCAGCTCCTCGGCCCAACGCTCCTGGCCGCCGTCGAGGGATTTCACGCGCCAGTAGATGCGGTCCCCGTTGGTGATACCGCCGGGAATGGTATACTGCGACTCTGTTATGTCAGTGACTTCGTTATATGTATTGAACTCCGGGTCAGTCCCCCACCAAAGGGTGTAGCTTTCTAGGCCGGGGGCGCCGTCATCCGACCAGTCCAGGGTGGGGGTGGACGTGTAAATGACCTCCCCCCGCCCGGGACTCAACAGACGGAAATATACCTCGTACCAGGCGAATTTCAGACAATAGGTTTCCGAGTTCTGGTAGCTTATACAGGGCTGACCTTGGGAATCCACGGCAATTGACGGGTAAAATCCGGATAAAAAAGAATCATCGGCTATATCAATCTGCCACTCATCGCCTTTCCAATGGGCGCATTTCAACTTATCCGTCAGACCATCTAAATACGCTATATAAGGTATATCTGACGGGTCCAAGGCGATTGAGGACGGATACCAGAGATATCCTCCATCGTCAACCGTTTCTGTGCTCCACTGCGCGCCGTCCCAGTGGGCGTATTTAAGATTTGCCGTCGAGCCGCTGTTGTATCTGTAAGATATATGAGGCAGGTTATTGGAATCGATGGATAGAGATGAAAAGGCACCGACCTGCTGCTGAAAATCCGCAATATCGATATGCCAGTCGGAACCGTCGAAGTATGCGTATTTCAAGTCCCCATTAGTAAAATCGTAGTATGAGATGTGGGGATGGTCGTCGCTGTCGAAGGCGAGTGAATTATCCCAGCCTACGGTCCCTTCGGAGTCCACCGTTTCAGTTACCCATTGACCTCCGTCCCAGAAGATGACATTGAGGTTTTCCAGTGTATAGTTATAAAATGCTATATAGGGATTGTCATCCGAATCAAGGGCGAGAGAAAGATAAATCGCCAGACCCTCTCCGGAGGCGATAGTATCAAATTCCCAGTCGGTTTCCCCTTGACTTGCATATACTATGGAATTCTCTCCACTACCTTCGAATACGACGTGCGGATTGCCTTCACTGTCTAAAGCCAGGTCGCAATTGCTATAACTCGAGCTGCCCGATATTATCGTTTGAATATTCCAGATAGAATTATTAAATGAAGCATATTTTATAGCCTCTTCGTTTTCATCATAGTACAAGATACACGGTCTGCCCTCGTTATCCAAGGCGAGGGAGGTAATCAAGTTGACCTGGCTTTCGCCGTCGACCACCTCGTTATGCCACTCGCCGGCGACAGATGCGGTCGCCAGGACAAAAAGGAGTGCCGCCGGGCAAAGGGCTTTCATTTTCACTCCACCCCCGCTATTTGTGCTTTTCCTGGAAGTTTGTTAGCACTAAAATTCACGGGTGTCAAGACCGGTAAAAATTATTTTCGAATAACGTCAAACGGTTTGAGAAGTCTACTGACGGCCGAGGGATTGGCGATTTAATTTACAGGGATTTTTATGGAAATACATAAAACCGCCGGACAACAACGTTAATAAAAATAAAGCGTACACCTCCTCGCCGCCGACGTAAAAGGCGGGGCCAAACCCCACCTGCTTCGAGACGACGACCGCCTACTTCAGCCCGTACTCGTTCAGCTTGCGGTGGAGGGTTCGCAGGCCGATGCCCAGCACCTTCGCGGTCAGCGTCCGGTTGCCCTCGTTCTTGGCCAGCGTCATGCGGATGACCTCGCGCTCGACCTGGCTCATGGTCCAGCCCACGGGGACGCGAATCATGGAGGAGGGCCGAATCGCGGCCACGCGGTCCTTGATTTCCGGCGGCAGGTCCTCCACCGTCAGCTCCGTCCCCCGCGCCAGCGCCACCATCCCCTCCACCGTGTTCGAGAGCTCGCGGACGTTGCCGGGCCAGTCGTAGGTCAAAAGGAGGTCCAGGGCGGCGGGCTCGACGCCGGTGACGGGGCGGTCGTGCCGACGGGCGGCCTGGGCGATGAAGCGCGAAATCATGGGCAGCAGGTCCTCGGGCCGCTCGGTGAGCGGCGGGACGTAGAGCTGGACTTTTTTGAGGCGGTAGTAGAGGTCCTCGCGGAAGCGCCCGGCGCGCATCTCCTCGGCCGGGTCCTTGTTGGTGGCGGCGATGAGGCGCACGTCCACCTGCAGCGTCTCCTCGCCCCCCACGCGCTCGAACCGCTGGTCCTGCAGCACGCGCAGGAGCTTGACCTGCGTGGCGTGGGGGATTTCGCTGATTTCGTCGAGGAAGAGGGTGCCGCCGTTGGCGCGCTCGAAGGCGCCGGCGTGACGCTTGACCGCGCCGGTGAACGCCCCGCGCTCGTGGCCGAAGAGCTCGCTTTCCAGCAGCCCCTCGGAGAGGGCGGCGCAGTGCAGCTTGACGTAGGGCCCGTCGCGGCGGTTGCCGCGGTGCTGGATGGCGTCGGCCACCAGCTCCTTCCCCGAGCCGGAGGGACCGGTAATCAGGACGGTGATGTCGGTGCGGGCGAGCTGCTCCACCATCTCGAAGATGCGCTTCATGGGCGCGCTGACGGCGATGATGCCCTCGCCGCCCAGCCGCTCGTCCAGCCGCCCGCGCAGGGACTCCAGGTCCCGGCGCAGCCGCCGGTTCTCCAGGGCGCGCTCGATCTGCAGCAGCAGCTCGTCGGGGTTGACCGGCTTGGTGAGGTAGTCGTAGGCCCCGACCCGCATGGCCTCCACGGCGCTCTGGACGGAGCCGTGGCCGGTGAGCACGATGACCGCCAGGTCCGCGTCGCGCATCCGCGCCCGGGTGATGAGCTCGAGCCCAGAGCCCGAGGGGAGCACGAGGTCCACCAGGAGCAGGTCCACCTCGTTGACGGCCAGGGCCTCGCGGGCCTCCTCCACGTCGGCGGCGTCGAGTGTGCGGTAACCGGCGCGGCCCAGGGTGCGCTCCAGCGCCCGGCTCACCTCCGGGTCGTCGTCGACGAT
>CAZNZF010000076.1:3858-9839 GCA_964577465.1 uncultured bacterium
AGCTCGGCGACGGCGCCCCCGTCGGGACCGGCCGCCAGCGTCACGTCCCCCCCGTGGAGCCGGGCCACCTTGCGCGCCAGCGGCAGCCCGATTCCCGTCCCGTCGGGCCGGGTCGAGCTGAAGAGCTTGAAGTGCGCCTCGGGGTCCGGGCCGGGGCCGGCGCCGTCGTCGGCAATCGTCACCCGCGCCCCGGCGCCATCGGACCGGCAGCGGCAGCGGATGAGGCCGCCTTCCCGACAGGCAGCCAAAGCGTTCAACAGCAGGTTGAGCACGGCCTGGCGCAGCATCGTCCGGTCGCCCTCCACCGGCGCGGGCCGGCAGTCGCACTCCAGCCGCACGCCGGACTCGCGCAGCTGCGGCTTCATGAAGGCGGCCAGGTCCAGGCAGAGCTCCGCCAGCTCCACCTCCTCCACCCGCAGCGCCGGGGAGCTGGCGAAGTCGCGGAAGGCGGTGGCGATGGCGGCGAGCTGGTCGATTTCCCGCCCGATGGCGTCGGCGATGTCCAGGGTCTCGGCGTCGGCGCCCAACGCGCGCAGGTCCTCGCGCAGCATCTCCAGGTTCAGGCGCATGGCGTTCAGGGGGTTGCGCAGCTCGTGGGCCAGCGCCCGGGCCTGGGCCTCGAAATCCTCGGAGTTCACACCGCCCCCCTCCCTCGCGGAAAAACCGCCGCCCCCCGCCGCCGGGCCCCCTAGCCGAGCCCCAGCTCCCAGAGACTCACGCCGTACTTTTGCTGGGCGTAGTTATCCAGGCTGCCGATGAGTTCCCAGAAGACCTCCGGGTCGCTATCGGACATGTTTTGCATGGTCGCATCCAGGCGCTCGGAGGTCCAGCCCACGGATTCCAGGTACTCCTCGATTTGGTAGTCGTCCAGGGGGCCCCGCTCGATGGAGAGGTCCACCATGCCGAAGAGGACTTCCTTGAGCGGGAGCGGCCCGGACGCATCGCGGATGCCGTAGTACAGCCCGAGGGAGACGACGATTACCCCGACGGAAATCGCGCTCAGGATGAGGAACAGGCGCTTGGCAGGCGACACGGCACCTCCTTGGCTATAACGGGAGCGGAATTCGGTACGGGCTCGGTCGGCTCATTCATCCTTCGGCAGCCCCCGCGACGCCCGGTAGGCGTCCATGAGCGCCCGGAAGCCCTCGGGGTCCTCGGAGCGGAGCCGGTTCACGGCCGACTCCAGCTCGTCGACGGTCCAGCCCAGCCCCTCGAGCGCCTGTCGTGTATCCCCCCGGGTCGAGCGGGCGTCCAGGTAGGCGAAGTACGCGTCCCGGAGGCTCGCCGGGTGCTCCTCGTCGCAGGCGGCGACCAGGAGCGCTAGTAGCGCTAAAACAAAAAGTGCACGGGCCATTTACTCCGTCTCCCGGCGCAGGAGCGCCAGAAAATCGCGCAGGCGGGCGGGGTCGTCGAGGAGCCGCCGGGTGGCGCGGACCAGGGCGGCGGTGTCCAGGCCGGCCTCGAAGACGGCCTTCTCCGGCGGGGTCCCCGCGTAGATGCTGGCCGCGACGGAGGCCACCTCCGCGTCGGGCGGCTCGGCGCACCCGCCGAACAGCAGGGCCAGCCCCACCACCGGTAAAAATTTCCGCACGGCTACTCCACCGCCCGGCAGGTCCGCTCCCAGCGCACCGTCCCCGACAGGCCCAGGTCCTTGTCCACGGCGTAGGGGTCGTCGGAGAACAGGACGCCCACCACCCGGCCCAGCACGAGCCCGGCGTCGAGCGGCCCCCAGATGCGGCTGTCGCGCGCGTCCACGCGGTTGTCCCCCATCACGAACAGGCACCCCTCGGGGACGACGACCGGCCCGAAGTCCTCGCTCTGGGCCCGGCCGACGTAGGGCTCTTGCAGAGGCCGTCGGGCCCCGTCGATGAAGACCAGCCCCTCCCGCAGCTCCAGCGTCTCCCCGCCCAGGGCGATGACCCGGCCGAAGAAATCCCGCCCCCCGCCCGTGGGGGAGGCGAAGCAGATGACGTCGCCCCGGGACGGCCCCGAGCGGGCGTAGACCACCTTGTCCACCAGCACCAGGTCCCCCGGCAACAGGGTGTCGGTCATGGAGTGGGAGGAGACCTCGTAGGGGCAGAAGAGGAATCCCCTGACGCCGACGACGAGCACCAGGGCGACGAGGACCGCCTGCCCCAGGCGGCGGGCCGTACACAACGGCGTCTTGTCCCGCTCGGCCATCCGCCCCCCTTACCCCCAACCCTGTCGGCGCGCCGCTCCCGGAGGGAGAGGGGACCGCTGTACCCCCCTTCCCGGCCTTCCCCCCAGAGGGGGAAGGGGCCATCGCAGCCCTCAACCCCGCCGGCCCCCTAGCGCACCACGTCCAGCATCCGGTCCCAGCGCACGTAGCCCAGCACGGCCGGCCACGACTCCCCGTCGTGGCGCATCTGCGGCAGGTTCACCGAGAGGTAAATCATGAAGGCCTTGCCGATGATTTCGTCCCGGTGGACGTAGCCCAGGCTCCCCCGGCCGTCGTCGGAGGAGTTGCGGTTGTCCCCCAGGACCAGGTACGAGTCCGGCGGCACGACGTGCTCATCCCCGCCGAAGCGCTCCCCGCCCCGCGTCCGGCCCCAGGCGCCCTCGGCCAGGTACGCCCGCTCGTCCACCCGCTCCCCGTTCACGGCCAGGTAGTCGTCGGCGAAGCTGAAGCGGTCCCCGGGCAGGGCCACGAGCCGCTTGACGTAGTCCTCCCCGTCGCGGCGGAAGACGACCACCTCGCCCCGCCGCGGTTCCCGCACCAGGTAGGCCAGCCGGTTGACCAGGATGAAGTCCCCCTCGACCAGCGTGGGCCGCATGGAGCCCGAGGGGATCCAGCTCGCCTGGAAGACGAACAATCGCAGCAGGACGGCGATGACGAGCGCCGCGCCGAAGGCCGCCAATAAGTACAGGAACCTGCGGCGCCGCCGGGCGGGGGCCGGACCGCCGCCCTCCACCTCAACCCCTTCGGTCTCCGGCACCCTCGGTGGGGAATCTTCCACGACGGGTCACTTCACCGTGTCCATCATCCGGTCCAGCCGCAGGTGCGTCACGTAGTACGGGAGGTCCAGCAGGTCCAGGTACATCTGCTCGTTGGTGCCCTCGGGACCGGCGAAGCTCATGTAGATGACGAAGGCCTTGCCCTTGATGTCGTCCTTAGCCATATAGCCCCAGTAGCGGCTGTCGGCGGAGCGGGTCCGGTTGTCCCCCAGCATGAGGTAGCGGTCCGCGGGCACCTGATACCACACCCCGTCCTCGAACGGCTTCCCGGAGCGGAAGTCGGTCTCGAAGGGTTTCGGGAGGAAGGTCTTGCCGATGTAAGGAGGCCGCAGGTACGCGCTCTCGTCCAGAGGCCGGGCGGCGGCGTGGTCCGCGTCGTCGTCCTTCCACAGGAATCCGCCGTGGAACATGAAGTACTCGCCGGGCACCGCCATGCAGCGCTTGATGAAGTCCGTCTCCACCTCGGCGAGCGTCCGCGGGTCGTAGGTCCAGTGGCGGAAGACGATGATGTCGGTGGGCTCGGGGTCGTTGAACAGGTACACCAGCCGGTTCACCAGCAGGAAGTCCCCCTTCTCCAGCGTGGGGTACATCGAGGTGGAGGGGACCCAGGAGGCCTGGATGGCCACCTCGCGCAGAATCAGGGCGATGACCAGGGCGACGGCCAGACCCTCGAAAAAGCGCAGGGTCTTGGACAGCCGCCGGTGGTGCTCGCGGTATTTGCGGAATGGCCAGGTGATGACCTGCAACCAGCGGGGCATCTCCCGCTTCTTCCCTTCGTCGTTCGCTCGGGGCATGACCCGTCCTCGGGTGGGGGGTTCGACAACCAAACGTTCCGGGGGAGCCTTCGGGTTCCCGGTCGGGGACAATGATAGCACACGGGCGGGGCCCTTTGACACGTCCCACCCCCGATGCTATACTGCCGACGATGGTTCCCCATCCCGCGACGGGTCCGCCGGCAAGCCCCGGTGAGGGTCGCTGCCCGGAACATCCAGAGAGCCCGGCCGTCGGGGTCTGCATGAACTGCGGACGCCTGGTCTGCTCCGAATGCCGAACCCGCCTGGACGGGCGCAACGTCTGTCCCGAATGCGCGGCCGAGTTGGAGGCGCGCGGCGGACGGTGGAAGTCGGTGAGCCGCATCGCCGTCCTGGTCCTGGTGGGCCTCGCATTAGGGTACTGGCTCACCCGCCCCGGGGAGCTGCCGCCCGACGTCGAGCGCCTGGAGGAGGTCTCCGGGGCCGTCGAGCGCTTCCACTCCGACGTGGGCCGCTGGCCGGTTGGGCTGGAGGAACTCCTTCAAAAGCCGGCGGGAGTGGGCCAGGCGGCGGAGGGCATGTTCCACTGGACCGGCCCCTATCTAGGCGACAAGCGCTTTTTGAAAGACGGTCGGCCCACCGACGTCCACGGCAACCCCCTCGAGTACGGCGTGGACGCGCGCGGGGTCTGGATCGCCACCGCCGGCGAGGACGGCGAATGGCAGACCGACCTCGCCGGCCTCGGCCCGAACGAGGACCCCGGCGGCGACGACCTCGTCCTGTGGGTTTTTATTGAGGATGGCGCCCCGGATTAGTACAATACCCCTGAACCCCGGTGCCGGTGATTTAACGCAGTCCGGCCGGTCCCGAGCGGTATACAACTTGGGCGACGGGCGACATCGCCCCCGGTAACGACATCCGCACGTCAGGGCACGCTTCAGGGCCACCGGGCGGGGACGAGTTCGACGGGCCCGACCGGGTGAGCTTCCACGGCGGAACATACCGGTAAATATCTCCCACGCAGGGAGGAGTTAGATGGAGTTCAGTTGTTCCCGAGGCATCCTCTTCGACACCCTGGCCATGGTGGCCGGCGTGGTCAAGAAGAACCCGCCTCTCCCGGTGCTCTCCAACGTGCTGGTGAAGGCCGACGCCGAGGAGGGCCGCCTCCACCTCACCGCCACCGACCTCGAGGTCGGCGTGAGCTGCAACATCCCCGCCCAGGTCTCCGCCGGCGGCGAGCTGACCCTCCCCGCCCGCAAGCTCACCGACATCCTGCGCGAGCTCCCCGAGGCCCAGGTGACCCTCGCCACCGAGGGCACCGGCTGCACCGTCAAGTGCGAGAACTCCCGCTTCTCCCTGGTGGGCATCGACGCCGAAGAGTTCCCGCCCCGCCCCCAGATTTCGCCCGAAAGCTCCCTCACCGTCGTCTCCGACACCCTGCGCGAGATGATCCGCCAGACGATTTTCGCCGTGAGCTACGACGAGACCCGCTACTTTTTGAACGGGGCGTACGTCGTGGCCAAGGGGCGCGAGCTCACCTTCGTCGCCACCGACGGCCGCCGCCTGGCCAAGAGCGTCCGCACCCTGGACTCCGGCCCCGAGCTGGACTTCGCCGGAATCGTCCCCACCAAGGCCGTGGTCGAGATGGACAAGCTGGCCGCCAAGGTGGAAAAGGTCGAGCTCTCCCTCGGCCCCGGCCACATCGTCGCCGCCTTCGCCGACACCATCCTCACCGCCTCCCTCATCGAGGGCGAGTACCCCGACTACGACAAGCTCATCCCCAAGGAGTTCCCGCGCCGCGCGCGCATCAACCGCGGCCTCTTCGAGGACGCCACCCGCCGCGTGGCGCTCATGGCCGACGAAACCTCCCACCGCGTCGCCTACGAGCTAGACGGGAACGTCATCCGCGTGACCGGCAAGAGCGAGCAGGGCGAGGCCGTCGAGACCGTCGAGGCGAATTACGAGGGCGAGCCGCTGCGAATCGGCTTCAACGCCCGCTACGTCGGCGACGCCCTCAAGGCCACCGACGCCCCGGAAATCGAGCTCCTGCTCCTGGAGAACCTGCGGCCGGGCCTGTTGAAGGGCGAGGGCTCCGACGAGTACCTCTGCCTCATCATGCCCATGCGCCTGGACGACTTCTAGCCCTTCCGGCCCCCTCCCCCCTCTGGAGGGAGGGCTAGGGAGAGGTGTGCCTATCCCCTCCCCCCTCTGGGGGGAGGGCTAGGGAGAGGGGTGCCTATCCCCTCCCCCCCT
>CAZNZF010000077.1:0-2980 GCA_964577465.1 uncultured bacterium
GGCATCGCAATCGGAAACGGCGGGGAAAGGATTCCCCGCCCTACGGCATCGCAATACGCGGCGGCCCGCAGAGGGGCCGCCCTACGGCATCGCAATCGGAAACGGCGGGGAAAGGATTCCCCGCCCTACGGCATCGCAATCGGAAACGGCGGGGACTAAAGGCCCCGCCCTACATTCAAGCACGTATCAATAAACGATACGACGGGCATAGATACCCGGCCGACCCACACCGGCCCCTACTCGGTGATCTCCTCCAGCACCGCCTCGCGCAGATACCGCGCCGCGTCCTCCGGCTTCGTCGGGTTGATGTAAAAGCCCGTCCCCCACTCGAAACCGGCCACCTTCGTCAGCTTGGGCATGACCTCGATGTGCCAGTGGTAGGCCAGAAGGTCCGTCCCGCGGCCGTTGGTGGGCGTGTTGTGGATGAGGTAGTTGTACGGCGGCGAGTCCAGCGTCACCGCCAGCCGCCGGAGGGTTTCCGACAGAATCTCCGCCAGCAGGCCCAGGTCGTTGTCGCGCTCGAAAAGCGGCCGGTGCACCTTGGGCAGAATCCAGGTCTCGAAGGGGAAGCGCGGGGCGAACGGCTCCAGCGAGATGAACTGCTCGTTCTCGCACACCACCCGCTCCGCCTGCTCCATCTCCTGGATGATGATGTCGCAGAAGACGCAGCGCTCCTTCCAGCCGTAATAGATTTTCGCCCCCTCGAGCTCCTCGGAGACGCGCTTGGGGACGATGGGGGTGGCGATGAGCTGGGAGTGGGAGTGGTGGAGGGAGGCCCCGGCAGCCTTCCCCTCGTTCTTGAACACGAGGATGTAGCGGAAGCGGGGGTCGCGGGTGAGGTCGACGATGCGCTGGCGGTAGCTGCCGACGACCAGCTCGACCTGCTTCGGCGGAAGCTGGTGCAGCCGCCGGTCGTGGCGCGGGTTCTCGATGATGACCTCGTGGGCCCCCACGCCGTTCATCATGTCGTACATGCCCACGCCGTGGCGGTCCAGGTCCCCCTCGATGCGCAGGGCGGGGAACTTGTTCGGCACGACGCGCACCTGCCAGCCGGGGGTGTTGGGCTCCCGGCCGTCCGCGCCGTCGGCGTTGACGGTGTAAATCTCCGGCGGGGTCAGGGCCTCGTTGCCCTCGCAGAAGGGGCAGCTCTGACCGCTGCCCTCCTCGTGGACGGGGGCGAAGTCGGAGGGACGCTTGCCCCTCTCCGAGGAGATGATCACCCAACGGCCTATAATGGGGTCGCGCCGCAGTTCGGGCAAGGGGCCCTCCGGGATGACGCACGGGCGAGGTGGCGTGCAGGGGGCGGACGTTTTAGGAAGTATAGCACAGGAAGGCCGGAGGTAATCAAGCGAACGGCGGTCCGTGCACCGCCGTTATGTTTAAGCAAGATTCGGGCCAACCGTCAGCGCGTAAAGGAAAGACAAGGGGTTTAAACCCCTTGCCCCGAACAGGCCAACCCCTACTGCGGGGGGGTGGCGCCTTCGACGGGAGCGGTCGGCTCCGGCACCACCGGGGCCTCCGCGGGGGATGTCGGCCCGGGCACCGCCGGGCCGCCGAGCGGGATGAGGTCCACCAGGTGGGTCAGGTACAGCCCCTGGTCCAGCATCCACTGGGCCATCCGCGCGTCGGGGCCGTCCTCGGGCCCGGCCTCGACGATGCCCTCCAGGACGGCCTGCGATTCGTCGGGACGCCCGAGCCAGGCCAGGATGCGCGCGGATTCCATCTTCGCCGCGGTCGCCAGGTAGTTGTCCGGTTCGGCGGCCAGGCCCTGATAGTACTCCAGCGCCTCGGGGAGCTGGCCCCGCTCCAGCATCACCGAGCCGAGGGTGTAGCGCGCCTGCTGCCGGAGCGGGTCGAACTCGCTCTCGGCGGCCTGGGTCAGCTTCTGTTCGGCCTGGTCCAGGTTCCCCAGGTGCAGGGCGCACATGCCCACGTAGAGGACGGCGGAGTCGCGGTCGAAATCACTCCCCGGGTCCTGCGCCACCTCGTTGAAGATGGCCAGCGCCTCGGAGAGCCGCTGCTGCGTCTCCTCGGGCGTGGGCTCGACCCACACCGGCTTCGAGTTCTCGCCCTCGGGGAACTCCTGGTGCCCCTCGAAGGCCAGCCCGTAGCTCTGGATGCCCTGGGCCAGGCGCAGGGCCGTGCGCGACACCGGCGGGCCGGCGGTGATGACGAAGTAGGCGATGACCGCCAGCGCCACGATGGCGCCGACGATGATGTTGATTATCAGGTTGCGCCGCTTCTTGTCGTGCGCGTCCGCCTTGGAGTAAAGCTCGCGGAGGTCCTCGGCGCGCTCGTCCTGCGATTTCTGTTTTCCCATCTCAGCGCTCCCCGGTAATGAACGTCCGCGCCAGGTCCACGTACCCGGCGGCGTGCTTTTTCTGACCAAGAACCTCTTCGGGGGTCAACCGGCGGACCACTTTTCCCGGCACCCCCAGGACCATGGAGCCCGGCGGTATCTTCTTCCTCGGCGGAACGAGCGACCCCGCCCCGATGAGCGAGCCCTCGCCGATTTCGGCCCCGTTCAGGAGGACCGCCCCCATGCCGATGAGACACCCGTCGGCGATGGTGCAGGCGTGGATGACCGCCCGGTGGCCGATGGTCACGTCGGCGCCGATTATGGTCGGCTGGTCGTGATCCACGTGGACGACGGTGAGGTCCTGGACGTTGGTGCGCGCGCCGATTTCGATGCGGGCGATGTCCCCGCGCAAGAGGCAGCCGTACCAGATGCTCGCGTCGGCGGCGGCCCGCACGTCGCCGATGACGTCCGCCGACGGGGCGACGAAGACCGAGGGGTCGAGGTCCGGTTCCGTGCCCAGATAGGCGTACAGGGGCATATTTAAAGGGTGTTCACGGGCCGGGCGATTGTACCCGCGCCGGGGCGGTGTGTCAACCGGGTGGCGGTCCGTCCTACCGGCCCGTTACACGCCGCGATGCCGTAGGGCGGGGATTCCATCCCCGCCGTTTTTTATTCAATGGA
>CAZNZF010000077.1:3080-6494 GCA_964577465.1 uncultured bacterium
AGCCCTCACCCCCATCCCCGTCGGCGCGCCACTCCCACGGGGAGAGGGGGGCCGCTACACCCCTCACCCGTAATATGCGATGGTGTAGGGCGGCCCTTTTACGGGCCGCCGTGTCCGTTTGCGATGCCGTAGGGCGGGGATTCCATCCCCGCCGTTTTTTATTCAATGGAAGCCCTCACCCCCATCCCCGTCGGCGCGCCACTCCCACGGGGAGAGGGGGGCCGCGCCGACCCTCACCCCAAGCCGTCGGCTCAACCGCCGTCCCGCTTTATCCGCTTCTGCGCCCCACGGACCTCCTCCCGCAACCGCCGGACCTCCCCCTTCGTCAATTCGCGCCAGGCACCGGGGGCCAGCTTACCCAGCTCCAGCGTCCCGAACCGGGTCCGCACCAGGCGCAGCACCTGGTAGCCCAGCTTCTCGCACATCCGCCGAATCTGGCGGTTCCGCCCCTCGTACAGCTCCACGGCGAAACGGGACCGGTCCGCCCCCCGTTCGAGGATCTCCACCCCCGCGGGCAGCGTCACCCCGTCCTCGAGCTCCACCCCCTCGGCCAGCTTTTTCAGGTCGGCGTTTTTCACCGACCCGCGCACCGAGACCAGGTAGCGCTTCAGGACGTGGTGGCGCGGGTGCAGGAGCCGGGCCGCCAGGTCGCCGTCGTCGGTCAGAAGGAGCAGCCCCTCGCTCCGGCGGTCCAGCCGTCCCACGGGGAACACGCGGCGGGGGTAACCGGCCAGGAGCTGCACCAGGTCGTCGCGCCCCTTCTCGTCGCGCAGGGTGACGATGACCCCCCGGGGCTTGTGGAGCGCGATGTACCCGTGCTCGGCGGGGGGCTTCAGCGGATGACCGTCCAGGGTGACCGTCTGGGTTTTAGGGTCGGCCGAGGCGCCCAACTCGGCGACCCGGTCGTCCACGCGGACGCGCCCGGCGCGGATGAGCTCCTCGGCGGCGCGGCGGCTGCACACCCCGGCGGCGGCGATGAGTTTCTGGAGGCGGACGGCGGTCATGGCGCGGTCATGATACCAGATACGGGCCGCCCCGCGCTTGCCGGGACCTCTCCCGGGGTGCTATATTCCACCTGGAACGCGCCGGAGAACCGCCATGTCCGTCCCCTGGAAGCTCTACCGCTACATCCTGCGCGAGCACGCGGGGCCGTTCGTCTTCGCCCTCGTGGTGGCGACGCTGGTGCTCCTGTTGGGCCAGGTGTTCAAGATGATGGAGCTCATCGTCACCAAGGGGGTGCCGGGCCGGTACGCCCTGGAGCTCTTCGTCCTCTACCTCCCGGCGGTGCTGGCCTACGACGTGCCCATGGCGCTCATGGTGGGGACGCTGATGGCCTTCGGGCGGCTGTCGTCCGACTCGGAAATCACCGCCATGAAGGCCACCGGCACCAGCTTCCTGTCGCTCATGACCCCCAGCGTCGTCTTCGCCTGCATCTTCGCCGTGGGGATGTTCTTCTTCAACGACCTGGTGCTGCCCGAGGCGAACCACCGGTTCAAGAACCTGCTGCTGGATATTCAGAACAAGCGGCCGGACGTGAGCCTGCGCCCCGGCGTCTGGATTACCGACTTCGCCCCCTACGAGATCTACATCGAGGAGATGGACGACCGGGACATGACGCTCACCGGGGTGAAAATCAACATCCCCCGGGGCGGTGCGCTGGAGAAGCAAATCAGCGCCGCGCACGGCGTCCTGGAGACCGGCGAGGGCGGCCTGGTCCGGCTCCTTCTCTCCGACGGCACCATCCAGATCACCCCGCCGGGCTCGGACTCGTTCCAGACGCTCAAGTTCGCCCACTACGTCATCGACATAAACGCCGACACCGAGCTCACCCGGGAGGAACGCGAGCAACGCTCGGACCGGGAGATGTCGGTGGCGATGATGACCGCGCGGGTCAACGAGTCGCTCCTGGACCAGTACCTGTTGTACCGGGCGGCGGAGATCCGCAAGCGCGAGATCCTCGCGGGCGAGGAGCCCGAATCCCGCCACCGGCTCCTGACGGCCCTGGGCCTGGCGCAGGGGGGGTACACCCCGGAGGAAATCCGGCGGCTGTACGGCATCCGCGAGCCCCGGCCGGCCTCCGGGGGGATTACGTCCCACGCGGCGTCGGGGCCGGACCGCCTCGACTACGGCGGCCGCCCGTCCATCTTCGAGGGCGAGGAGATGGAGCTCGAGCCGCTGGGCGAGGCCCGCGGAAACGGGACCGTCGAGGAAAAGCCGCCGCCCGTCGCCGGGGAAACGCAACCGGGGCCGCAGCACGTCGGCAGCTCCGAGTCGCTCTACCTCGACGCCCGCGAGCAACAGCTGGCCATCGAGGGCGGGGCCATCCCGAAAGAGGGCGAATCCGCCCCGCCCGTTCCCGCCCCGACGGTGGAGCCGGAACCCATCCCCACCGCGCGGGACCTCGCGGCCGACTCGGAGAGGGGCACCGACCGCACCCTGACCGCCGCGGAGCGCGTCGCCCGGGAGGAGCGCTACCTGGCCATCCGCCGCCGCACCCTCCAGGGGGAGATGAACCGCTACACCCTGGAAATCGCCAAGAAGTACTCCATATCCTTCGCCTGCATCGCCTTCGTGCTGGTGGGGGCGCCGCTGGGGGTGATGATCCGCCGCGCCGGCAAGGGGGTGGGCTTCGTCACCAGCATCGGCTTCTTCATCTTCTACTGGATCTGCCTGGTGGGCGGCGAGGCGCTGGGCGACCGGGGCATCCTCGACCCCTGGCTGGCGATGTGGCTGCCCAACATCGTATTCCTGGGGCTGGCGGCGGCCTTCATCCGCCGGGCCGTCAACGACGCCAACCTCGCCTCCCGGGGGGCCGTCGCGGCCGTCATCCGCTTCTTCACCGCCGAGGGGCCGCTGGCGCGTCTCTTCAAGCGGCGGAAACGCGCACAACCTTGATTTTTCACGTTTTACCGGCTATATTTATGCTGAGGGGTCGGACGGGCTGAACCGGGGAGGTATCCCGCGTGGCCAAGGAGAGTACCGTCGAGGGGGCCAGGTCGCTGGCCGAGAAGCTGGTGGAGACAATCATCGCCGAGGCCGACTCGGACGCGTTGGAGCAGGCGCGGGCCATGGGGCTGGTGCTGTCGATGTTCATGCCGCAAATCGAGGCCGCGCGGAAGGCGTACAACGCGGGCACCGAAAAGGACATCGAGGGGCGCGGGGAGATTTTCGAGAACGCCGTGACCCGCAAGCTGATGGGGTATCACACGTAGGGGAGTGGTCGGGTTTCCGGGTGCGTGATTGGAATAAATTCCGTAGGGCGGGGGCTCCGTACCCCGCCCTTTTTGATACGGCTACCCTTGCCGCCTGCGCCGACGTAGGGCGGCCCCGTGGGATGTATCTGCGACCGAAGGTAATCCCCCGCGGGCCGACCTGAACGGCTTGCCGTCGGTCGGCCCCTACGAGGTTGATGCG
>CAZNZF010000077.1:6594-9756 GCA_964577465.1 uncultured bacterium
TCGGTCGGCCCCTACGAGGTTGATGCGTGATTCGTGCCGTATTCGTAGGGCGGGGTTTTGCCTTCGGCCGCAGATACCTAACCCCGCCGCTTTGACGTACAAACCCTTACCCTCACCCTAGCCCTCTCCCTGGAAGGGAGAGGGGACGCTGCACCCCCCTTCCTAACCTTCCCCCCAAAGGGGGGAAGGGATATGCAACCCTCACCCGCGTTTGCGATGACGTAGGGGCCACAACCGCCCGCGGGACGTATATGCAACCCCGCGAATTTTTGCGCTATAATACCCGCGAATCGCCCACCCTCCCGGAGCCCCCCATGCGCAAAACCCTGGTCATCATCCTGCTGCTGCTCACGGCCGTATCCACGCTCGCCGAGCGCGTCCTGCGCACCGAGCTCGACAACGGCCTGGTCATCATCGCCGCCGAGGCCCACGCCAACCCCACCGTGACCATCCGCGTCTACGTGCGGACCGGCGGGGTCATCGAGGGCCCCTATCAGGGCGCGGGCATCAGCCACTACTACGAGCACCTCCACGGCGACGCCTCCGAAAGCTACACCCAGCAGGAGCTGGACACCTGGGACGAAACCCTGGGCGGCATCTCCAACGCCTACACCTCCAACGCCCACACCTGCTACCACCAGACTACGACGGTGGAGCACTTCGACGGCATGGTGGCGCTCATGGCGGAGACGCTCCTGCGGCAGGTGTTCACCGACGAGGCCATCGCCAGCCAGCGCGGCATCATCCTCAAAGAGATGAACATGAACCTGGACGAGGCGGACACCCGCGCCTGGTACCGCTTCTCCCACACCATCTACCCCGGCTCGCCGGCGTCGGACCCGGTCATCGGCTACCCCGACCTGTTCAAGGCGGTGACCGGGGCCGACCTCCTGGATTACTACACCGAGCGCTACACGCCGGAGAACATGGTGGTCGTCGTGGCCGGCGACCTGGACGCGGGGGAGATGACGGAAAAGGTGGCCGCCGAGTTCGGGGGCGCCGAGCGCTCGGGGGTGCCGCTGCCCACGGTGGAGCGGCCCGTGAACCTGCCGGGTCCGCGCTATTCCGTCGAGTACACCACCTTCGACCAGGCGTACCTCGTATTCGGCTTCCGCACCGTGCCCATCTGGGCCGACGACCTCTACGCCCTGGACGTGGCGATGCACCTTTTGACCACCGGCCGGACGAGCCGGCTCTACAGGGTGCTGCTCGAAGAGCGGCAGCTCGCCACGGACTTCGGCGCCTACAGCTACACCCCGTCCTACGACGCGGGCGAGTTCGAGGTGCTGCTGGCCGCCGACCCGGAGCGCCTCCCCGAGGCCTACCGCACCGCCTACGCCGAGGTGACCGGCCTGGCCGACACCCTCGCGGACCCCGGCGAGCTGGAGCGGGTGAAGAACATGCTCACGGCGGACTACATCTTCGACGGCGAAAGCCTGGACACCCGGGCGTCGCGGCTGGGCACCGACGCCCTGTTGGGCGACCTGGAGTTCTCCGCGGACTACGTGGACGGCTGCCGGGCGGTGACCGCCGAGGACGTGCGCGACGTCGCCCGGCGGTACTTCACCCCGGACAACCTCTACGCGGCCGTCGTGTGGCCCGTGAGCGCCGGGGACTTCGACCTCGGGCTCTTCGAGGAGGGCCTGGGCCGGGGGGACCTGGTCGAGTGCGCGCTGTCGGCGGAGGCCCGCGGCCTGGCGGCGTCGGTGGAATCGATGGGGAAGGTGGAGCCCGGCGAGCCGGACGCCTACTTCGTCTATCAGGGCAAGGCCCCGGCGGCGGACTCGGTCTGGCTCTCCCCCGATTACCCCCCGTCGAACACGCTGGCCCGGGATTACCCGCCGGAGTATGAGTTCGAGCTGGGGGCCGGCGGCGGGGGCGGACGGATGCGGCTGACCACCCTGGGCTCGGGCCTGCGCCTGTTGGTGCTGGAGGACCCGGGCGTGGGGAGCGTCTGGGTGGGGGCCCTGGTGGACGGCGGCTACCGCGTCGAGGCGCCGGAGGACGAGGGCGCCTTCCACTTCGCCATGCGGATGCTGTTGGAGGGGACCGGCACCCGGACCGGGCCGGAGACGGTGGCCGCCATCGAGGACCGCGGCGGGTCCATCGGGAGCCAGGGCCTGCGCGACTGCGGCCTCCTCTCCGCCCACGTCCCGGCCGCCGACGCACCCCTGGCCCTGGAGGTCATCTCCGACTGTCTGCGCGACGCGACCTTCCCCCCGGACCGCGTCGAGGCCGAGCGCCAAAGGCTCCTCGACGAGCTGGCCGCCGAGGACGAGGCGCCCTTCACCGTGGCCTTCCGGGAGGCGAAGCGGGCCTTCTTCGGCACTCACCCCTACTCCCACAACCAGCGCGGGACGCCCGAAACCGTCTCGGCGCTCACCCGGGAGCGGCTGCTGGACTACCGGGACCTCATCCGGCGGCCCGAGGGCATGCTCATCGCCGTGGCCGGTGACGTGGACGCCCGGAAGATAGAGGACCTGGTCGAGGGGTTGTGGGACGACGTCCCGGCCGCGGGGACGCCCCTGCCCGACTACGGCCCGCCGGTGTTCCCCGGGGAAAATATCGACCTCGCGCTCGACTCCGACCGGGAGCAGACGATTCTGTACTGGCTGTGGCCCGGGATGAGCTGGGGCGGCGGGGACCGCTACCGGATGCGGCTGCTGGACGCGGTGCTCTCGGGAATCTACCTGCCCAACGGGCGGCTGCACATGCGGCTGCGCGGGGCGGGGCTGGTGTACGCCGTGCACGCCTTCCCCGTCTTCGCGGTGGAGCCGGGCGCCTTCGCGCTCTACCTCGGCACGGAGCCGGGCAAGACCGCCGAGGCGGTGGACATCGTGGACGAGGAGCTGGCGCGGATTTGCGCGGAGCCGGTGGGGGAGGACGAGCTGGCGCGCGGCCGGACCATGCTCGAGGTCAGCCGGTACGTCATCGACCTGGCGCGGCCCTCGGACCGCCTCCTGGACGCCGCCGTGTACGAGCTGGCGGGGCTGGGCTACGATTTCGAGGATGATTTCACCGACGAGGTGGAGGGGGTTTCCGCGGGGGATTTGCAGGATTACGCGGGGTGGCTCTTCGCGCAGCCGGGGGTTTACCTGCGCTACGGCGCGGAGTAGAGGGTACATGTCCCCTCTCCCTTTTAGGGAGCGGCGTGCCGACGGG
>CAZNZF010000078.1:0-9702 GCA_964577465.1 uncultured bacterium
CTGCACTTCGAATAGCCGCAGGCCGGGCATATCAGGCAGCCCTCGGCGAAGTAGAGCTGGCCGTGGCAGTCGGGGCAGGCGGACTTCACCGGGAGCATCGCCTTCTTTTTGCCGCCGTTGTTCCCGTTGCCGGGCTCGACCGGCACATTGCCCTCGATGGCCTCGAAGGTCATCTGTTTGGCGGCGCGTCCGCCGAAGCCGTGCTTCTCGGGGTCGAGGTAGTACTGGATGGCCCGGGCGATGGCGTCGGGGCAGGAGAGTATCTGCTCGCCGCCGTGCCAGATGGGCGAGGGGCAGCGGATACCGCGGAGCTGGTCCACGATTTTATTCACGTCCACACCGGCGCGGATGGAGGTGGAGATGAGCCGGCTCACCGCCTCGCTCTGGCTGGCCTCGCACCCCCCGGCCTTCCCCATCTGGGCAAAAACCTCGCAGAGGCCCTCGGCGTCCTCGTTGATGGTCACGTAGAGGGTTCCGCAGCCGGTGGTCATCTTTATGGTCTGGCCCTGGGTGACCATGGGGCGCGGGCGCGGCTCACGCGGCTTCACATCGACCTTCTTCTCCTCCCGACCGATGTTGAGCACCTGGGCGTCGCGCGAGCCGTCGCGGTAGACGGTGATTCCCTTGCACCCCAGGTCGTAGGCCAGCCGGTACGCCTCTTTTATCTGGTCCTCGGTGGCGCTCGTGGGGAAATTGATGGTCTTCGACACGGCCGAGTCCACATGATTCTGGAAGGCGGCCTGGATGCGGATGTGGTCGGCGGGCTCGATTTCGTGGGCGGTGACGAAGATGCGTCGGACGTCCTCGGGCACGTCCGCCAGCCCCGCCACGGAGCCATCCTCCGCCACCTTCCTGAATAGCTCGTCCGAGGCGAAACCCCGCTTCTCGGCCACCTCCCGGAAGAAGGGGTTTATCTCCGGGAGCTTGTCGTCGTCGAGCACGCGGCGGTAGAAGGCCAGGGCGAAGTAGGGCTCTATTCCCGACGAGCAGCCGGCGATGATGGAGATGGAGCCGGTGGGGGCGATGGTGGTCAACGCGGCGTTGCGCAGCTTGGGGCCCTTTTCGCGGGCGAAGGAGGACTGGGGGTAGTTGGGGAAAAGCCCGCGCGTCTCGGCCAGCTTCTCGCTCGCCTTCACCGCCTCGGCCTGGATGAACGACATCACGTCCCCGGAGATTTTCACCGCCTCCGTCGAGTTGTACGGGACCCACAGCCGGACCAGCATGTCGGTGAAGCCCATCACCCCCAGGCCGATCTTGCGGTTGGCCCGCGTCTGTTGGGAAATCTCCTCCAGGGGGTAGCTGTTCAGGTCGATGACGTTGTCCAGGAAATGCACGGAGTCGTGGATGGTACGGGCCAGCTTGTCCCAGTCTATCTCGTAGGAATCGCCGACGCGCTTCGTCATCCGGCCCAGGTTCAGGCTGCCCAGGTTGCAGGACTCGTAGGGCAGAAGCGGCTGCTCACCGCAGGGGTTGGTGGACTCGATTTCACCCAGCTCGAGTAGCGGGTTGGCGGCGTTGATGCGGTCGATGAAGACAATACCAGGCTCGCCGGTGGCCCAGGCGTTGCGCACGATTTTGTCGAAAACCTCCCGGGCCCGCAGGTGGCGGACCACCTCGCCGTCCTTGGGGGTGACGAGGGGGTAGGTCCCGTCCTTGGCCAGGGCGTCCATGAAGGCGTCGGTTACGGCCACCGAGATGTTGAAGTTGGTGAGTTGGGCCAGGTCCTGCTTGGCGTCTATGAACTCGAGGATGTCGGGGTGGTCCACGCGCAGGATGCCCATGTTGGCCCCGCGGCGCGTGCCGCCCTGCTTGACCGCCTCCGTCGCCGCGTTGAACACCTTCATGAAGCTCACCGGCCCCGAGGCCACCCCCATGGTGCTGGCCACCAGCGAGTTCTTCGGGCGCAGGCGGGAGAAGCTGAAGCCCGTCCCGCCGCCGGATTTATGGATCAGTGCGGTGTGCTTGATGGAGTCGAAAATTTCCTCCATCGAGTCGCCCACGGGCAGGACGAAGCAGGCGGAGAGCTGCCCCAGCTCGCGCCCGGCGTTCATCAGCGTGGGCGAGTTGGGCAGGAACTCGAGGTTGGCCATCATCTCGTAGAAACGGGCCGTCGTGGCGCCCGTGTCCACGGAGTGGGTCAGGTCGGCGTAGTTCTCGTCGGCCGAGGCGATGGTCCCCGCGACGCGGCGGAAGAGCTCCTCGGGGGTTTCCGCCGGCCGGCCCTCGTCGTCGCGTTTGAGGTAGCGGCGTTCGAGGACGGTGACGGCGTTTTCGGACAGCGTCAGCGGCATGGTGACTCCAGCAGTCAATAAAGGTGGTCGGTCACGCAATTCGTAAAATCGCTATTTGATACCTATAAGTCGGTGCATCTGGGGCAGGACGCGCAGGTGCGGGTGGACGGCCGAGGCCCGCTCGTGCGCCCGGAGCATTTCCGCCCCGGTGAGCTCGGGACGGCCGTCGGCGCCGTGGATGGGCTGAAGTGTCACTTCTACTTCTGGTACGATCCCGTTCACCAGGCGCAGCGCCCGCTCCACCTCACCCCAGGGGGTCTTTTTACCGAAGACGATTTTGACCAGCAGCTCGACGTCGGCCCCGGCGCAGATTTTCAGAAATTTCTCCGACTCGTCCCAGTACGCCCTCCCGCAGTGGGCGGGCAATTTTATGTCGGCGGCCACGACGTCCAGGAACGGCAGCAGCGGCGGCAGCGCGTCGGGGTGGACCCCCGCCGTCTCCAGGTAAACCGGCGGGCCCATCTCCCGGACGAGAGGAAGCAGCTCCCGGAGGAATTCTGCGTAGAGCAGCGGCTCCCCGCCGGTGACGGCGATGTGGGCGTGTCCCGGCGCCCGCTCCTCCAGACCCCGGATTTCCCTCAGGGTATCCTCCACCGCCAGCGGGTTAGGCAGCCGAACGACCTCCCCCGGCGCCCGCTCGATTTCCGCCGGTGCCTGCGGGTCCGTGGGCGTGTCGCAGTAGTCGCAGCCAATCCCGCAACCGGCCAGACGGAGGAAGATGTGCCGGCGGCCGACGTGGGGACCCTCGCCGGCCAGGGAGGAGAAAATTTCGGCGACGGGCGCGCCGGTCACGGTCACCGCTCCTGGAAATTTGCTCTGTGCACGTTTTTCGGGGGTCCGCGGGAGGGGGTTCATTTTTTCTGAAGAGGCGACGGCTCCCGACGGTGGACTTCACCGTCCGTCTCACCGGCTGGTCCGGGGATGCGACCAGGGAGATGACGGCGACAGGCGACTGCAACGTCGTCCCGGATACCCACTTAACACGCGGATTAGCCCCGCCCGGAGCCTCCGACGGACTCCCTGGAAACCCCGACTCTCCCACCCGGAAATCCCTACAGTCCAACCGTCCGAGGTCTCCAACGGCCCCCAGCGGTAACTTCTGCGTCGCCCCCTGAAACTCCAACACCCCCTGGCAATTCCTACGGCCTACTTGCTCGGAAACTCCGCCCCCCGCCCGATAACCCCTGCGGCCCACCTTTACGGGGCCCCCAGCGGCCCCCGTCTACCACATTTGGGCCATTTTCGAGATTAGCATACCATATATAGTGTGTCAACGGGCCGGTGGATTAAAAAAGCAAAATTACGCCGGGAACGGAAAAAAACACTCCGGCGTATGGAATGGCGGATACGACCCGACTTTCCAAGGAGAAACCGGAATGCGTAGAACGGCCATCATCACCGCCATCGTGCTTCTCGCCGCCGCGGCATGCCTCGCCGAAGAGCCGTCGGGAGTGGACATCCTCCGCTCCATCCAGGAGGCCTTCACCTCGGTGGCGGCCGAGGTCAGCCCCGCCGTGGTTTACATCGAGGTAAAATCGGAGACTGACAAGAGCCTGAGCTTCTTCTTCGGTCCCTGGGGCTTCGAGGCGCCCCCCGAGCAGGAGGCCGCGGGGTCGGGCTTCATCATCGACGCGGAGGGGTACGTCCTCACCAACGCCCACGTCGTCGCCCGGGCCAAGGAGATTCAGGTGACCCTCGCCGACGACAGGGCCTTCGACGCCGAGGTCGTGGGGATAGACCCCGACTCCGACCTCGCCCTGCTCCGGCTCAAGGACGCGGACGACCTGCCGGTGGCCCGGCTGGGCGACTCGGACACCGTGCGCGTCGGGGAATGGGCGCTGGCCATCGGCAGCCCCTTCGGCCTCCAGCAGACGGTGACCGCCGGCATCATCAGCGCCACCGGCCGCACCAACATGGGCCTGGCCAACTACGAGGACTTCATCCAGACCGATGCCTCCATCAATCCGGGCAACTCGGGCGGCCCCCTGGTCAACCTGGACGGCGAGGTCATCGGCATCAACTCGGCCATCCGCTCCGGCGGCGGATTTACCGGTGAGTCGTACAACATCGGCATCGGCTTCGCCATCCCCATCAACATGGCCCGGCGGGTGGTGGCGGACCTGCGCGAGACGGGCAGCGTGGTGCGCGGTTGGCTCGGGGTGTCCATCCAGAACGTGACCGAGGAGGTGGCGCGGGCGATGGACCTCCGGGAAACCAAGGGCGCGCTGGTGGCCGAGGTCCTGCCCGACTCACCCGCCGAGGACGCCGGCATCGAGGTCGGCGACGTGGTGTTGGAGATGAACGGGGTGAAGGTCAAGGACGCCAACGAGCTGAAAAACCGCGTGGCCCTCCTGAAACCCGACGAGCGGGTCGAGTTCCTCGTCAACCACAACGGCGCGGAGAGGCGAATCGACGTGACGATAGGCGAGCGGCCCCCCGACCTCACCGCGTACTACGAGGAGTCCCGGGGCGCGGAGAGCGAATCGCGGGCCGTGGCCTCCCTGGGCATCGAGGTGCAGAACCTCGATCCCGAGCTCGCCGATGAGATGGGGCTCGACGAGGATAAGGGCGTGGTCATCACCCGCGTCTTCCGTGATTCCCCCGCCGACAAAGCCGGGTTGCGCTCCGGCGACGTCATCCTCCAGTTCGACCGGCAGGAGGTGGCGGACACGGCCGGCTTCGAGGCGATGGCGGGTAAGATCGTCGAGGGGGAACCGGTGCTGGTGCTCGTGTGGCGCGACGGGCGGACGACGTTCCTGGTCATAGAAAAATGACCGTCCCCTGAAAACTAAAAAAGGCGGGCCCCGGGGCCCGCCTGCGATTTATCCCGCACGCTACCGGCTGATGACCAGCCGCCGGGTCAGCGAGCCCGCGCTCGTTTCCAGGCGGTAGAGGTACACGCCGGAGGGGATTTCGCCGCAGCTCCACGAAACCTCGTGGCGCCCGGCGGTCGTCTCGGCGTTGAGCACGGTGGCCACCCGCCGCCCGGCCAGGTCGTAAACCGTCAGCTCCACCGGCCCGGTGTCCGGCAAGGTGAATGCGAGTGTTACCGCGTCCGACGCCGGCGAGGGGTAGGGCTCGCTCAGAGACAAGGCCAGCCCCTCCGTCTCGATGCGGACCGCCTCCGTGGGACCGAAACGGCTCACCGTTCCATCAGCTTCGGTAACTTCGAGCCAGTAAACGTAGCTCCCGCCGGGCTCCACGTCCCGGTCCAGGTAGCGCCTCGCCGAGCCGGGGAGAGTATCGGCGTGGAGCGGAGAGATGTCCCCGTCCACCTCGCGTAGAACCCGCACGCCTGACGGCATCTCGCCCTCGAAGCTCCAACCGACCAGTATCCCCCCGTCCTCCGGTTCCGCACCCACATACGCCAGCTCCACGTCGAGGTAATCAAGGTCAATAATGTCGAAGACCGGGTCCGGCACACCGGGCTGGCGGAAGTAAACCTCCAGCGTCATCGAGACCGGCTCGAAAACGACTATCTGATAGATGCTAAAACCCATCAGAAAGCCGGATGCGTGGTATCCCGGCCCGTAGGTGGCGATTTCCTTCATCTCCTCGAAGGTTATCACCTGGCCGTACTCGTCCAGCTTGTCCTTGAGCGTCTGCCAGCGCGCGTAGTTACTGGGATCGCCCGTGTGGTTGTCGTGGTTGCCCAGAAAGACGAAGGAGTTGACTACACCGACTGCATCGTCAATATCCCAGGTCACGCCGGGATTCAGCGCCGAGTCCTCGTCCCTGAGCGCCCGGTGCATGTCGCCGCCGGAGCCGGAGAAGTTGTTCTCCAGCACCTGGACCCCACCAATGTCGGCGAGGAGGATGTTGTGGTTTACCACGTAAACCCAGGACGGGTCGCTGCCATAATCGGCCCACTCCTCCAACGTGGAAAAGGTCTCCAGGGCGTAACGGTGGTCGAACATGGTATGCGCGTTGTCCCAGTCGATAGGCGCACCAGTTTTGGATTCTGTCGCCCCCGCGAAGAGACCGCCGTCGTTGACGCCGTGGAAGGCGCTTAGCATGCCAAAGGTTCCGATTAGACATACGGAACTCGACCCGTCCTTTATGAAGGTAACGGCGTGGTTGTTACAGAACCAGGGGTAATCGCCCAGCGCTTCCAGGTTGTGGTAGAAGAGTGGGTTGGAATCCCCGGTCCGCGACCCGTACACGCCCAGGCCGCTGCAGGCCGAGTCCTGGCTTACGTCCCAGATCATCTGCAGCCCATAGAGTTCGTTGAGCGACACCAGACCGTCGTTCATCACGTCGTTCTCACCTCCACCGAAGACCGAGGCCATCCCCTCGACCTCGTCCCGGTAATCGGTGGGAACGGCGTCCAGCAGCAGCTCGACTTGCCCGATGTTCTCATCGTAGCTTTCTTGGTCACCGCCGCAAGCTTGGTACCAAAATGTATCCCAGCTCGCCTCCCAGTCCGGTGCAATCGCCACCAGCGCCTCGCCGTACGCCTCGCCCACCTCGTAGTGGGAGTGTCCACTGAAGTCTAAAACCACCTCGTAGTAGTTGCCCATGTCGGTGATGGTGCAGGCCTCGCCGGCCACATCCAGGTCCGTCTCCGCCTCGAACATCCTCCCCCAGTTGTCCGCCGGAAACGGTCCGCCGACCCCTCCGGACCAGCCACGCTCCGCCGATTCGACGGCCAGCGAGACTAGCGGGATTGCCAAGAGTACCACTAGAACCCGTTTCATAATTCCTCCCCTCTTGAAATTATAGACATGGATTTCTACTTATTATTTGGAATGTAATACTCATTTTGTAAAAAAGTCAAATGAAGGGGGCCGACGGAGGCCCCCTTCGTAAATCAAGCGACGGCTTTCGTCAGCGGGCGACCACCACCCGGTCGGTGATAACACCCGACGGCGCGCTCAGGCGGACCAGGTACACCCCCGCCGACGCCGTCGAGCAGTCCCAGGCGACCTCGTGCCGACCGGCGGTCAGCTCGGCGTCCAGCACCGTCGTCACGCGCCGCCCCGCGAGGTCGTAAACGACCAGCTCCACGCGGCCGTCCTTGGGCAGGGTGAAGTTCAGGTGTACCGAGCCGTCCGCGGGCTGGGGGTAGGGCGTGTCCAAGCCGAAGACCAGCGCCTCGGGCTTGAGCCGGATCTCGTCGGTGGGACCGAAGCGCGTCGTAATGCCATCAGAGGTCATGACTTCCAGCCAGTACCGGTACTCGACGTCCGGCTCGGCGTTCCGGTCCAGATAGCGCGTCGCCGAACCGGGGAGCGCGTCGCGGTGGAGGGGCGTCAGCTCACCGTCAACCTCCCGCAGCACCCGAACGCCCGCCGGCATCTCGCCCTCGAAGCTCCAGTCCACCAGGACGCCCTCGTCCTCGGTGCGGACGTCCAGGTACGCCAGCTCCACGCCGACGCCCAGGTCTATCGTGAAGGACCAGTCCTTCTCCGGCGCCCAGAACTCGTTCGACGACGAATCCAGCGCCGCCACGCGCCAGTAAATCACGTCGCCGTCGGAGATTCCCAGGTTGATGGTGAACGTCGACTCCGTAAGACCCGTCACCTCGGTGTAGGTGCCGAACGTCGGGTCCGTCCCCCACCACAGGGTGTAGGAGGCGAAATCCGGGAGGACCGTGTCGTCCCAGTCTAACGTCACCATCAGCGTTTCCAGCACCGACCCGTCCGCCGGGCTCACGAGGTGGAAGAACGGATAAATAGTCAGCGACGAGAAGGTCGGGCTCACCTGCAGGTCCACCGTCGAGAGGGTGACCTGATACTGGAAGTAGTCCTGCACGGTCGGGAGCACGTCGCTCAGGTCGGCGCCCCAGACCAAGTCCGCCCACGTGCCCATGGCGCCGGTGTCGTCCGAGGCCCGTACCGAGAAGGTGACATCCGTGCCGTCCGGTGCATCCGCATCCCACACGGCCCAGCCCCACTCCGTTTCGGCGGACGTGTCCAGAATCGAGGAAACGAGCCTACCCACAGGCTCGGGCGGGACGGTGTTCCACCAGCGTGTTTCGCTGGTGTCCAGGGCGCTGCAGATGACGTCGTCCACGCCGTCGCCGTTGATGTCCCCGACGCAAACGCAGTTGGCGCCCGCCTGCTCCTCGCTGAGCACGTGCTCGGTAAAGGCGGAACCGTCGCCCGCCGTGTTCTCCCACCACGCCACCTCGCCCGCGCCGCCGGCCGCGGCGGCCACATCCATGTCGAGGTCGCCATCCAGGTCCGCAATCTTCACCGACTCCGCGCCGGTGAAGTCTTCCTGAAGTACATTAAGTGTCCAGGCGCCGCCCACGCCGTCATCGTTTGAGAACCACACGAGGCGGTTCCCCGTGTGGCACGTCACCGCCAGGTCGATATCGGTGTCCCCGTCGATGTCGGCCGCGGCCACCGAGCTGATATCCTGGTCGGTGTAAACGAGGTGTGCGGTCCACGAGGTGCCCGCGCCGTCGTCGTTGGACCACCAGGTCACCGAGCCGTCGCCGCTGGCGATGACGTCCAGGTCGGTGTCGCCGTCCACGTCGGCCGCGCAGACCTCCGAGGCGCCCGTGAAGCCGGTGGCGACTGAGTGGGACGTCCAGCTCCCGCCGACGCCGTCGTCGTTCGACCACCACGTAACCGCCCCCGACGCGCCCATAGCCGCGACGATGTCCGCGTCGTCATCCCCGTCGATATCGGCGCTGAAAAGGGAGGACACGCCGTCCACCATGGCCAGTATGCTGCCCGTAAAGATGCCGGACCCGTCGTTGGCCCGCCAGGTGATTCTACTGGAGTTGGCCATGAAGATATCGTTGTCCGCGTCGCCGTCCACGTCGGCCGTTTCGAGGCACTGGCCGCCGGCCCAAACCACGTTGTGGAAATCCCAACTGCCGCCCACGCCGTCCAGGTTGTCGAACCAGTTGACCATGCTGTAGTCCATGGAACAGATTACCACGTCCGTGTCGTCATCGGCGTCGATTTTGGCGGCGACGACACAGAGGGGGTGCTCCAGGATTTTCTCTACCATGTATTCCGTTTCCGGGTACGCCAGGGAAAGCTCACCGGCGGTGCCGGCGTAGTCGATGTTGGTTTCGGTGTCGAACTTCCTCCCCCAGTGGTCCACCGGACCGGGTACGCCTCCGCCCGCCGACCAGTCGTTCTGGAAGGTGTCGAGCGCCGAAGCTGTGAGGGTCAGCGCCGCGAGAAGGCTAAATAGGCACAAACTAACAATTCTCATGGTCCCTCCTAAAAAGTCCATTTCACGCAAATTAACCTAGCACGAAAATTCCTAAAAGAAAAGGTGCCCGGCGCACCTTTTTTCACGCAACGGCAAATCGGCTCTAGCGGCTGATTAACAGCCGTTTCGTCAGCGACCCGGCGACCGTTTCCAGGCGGAAAAGATAGACGCCTGGTGTAATTTCTGTGCAGTTCCAAAAAACCTCGTGCCGCCCGGCGGTCAGTTCCGAGTCCAC
>CAZNZF010000079.1:0-9662 GCA_964577465.1 uncultured bacterium
CGCTTTGTTGGGCCCCCCTACGGAATCGCAATACGCGGCGGCCCGCAGAGGGGCCGCCCTACGCCATCGCAATTCGCGGCGGCCCGTAGAGGGGCCGCCCTACGGCATCGCAATAAACGGGCCGAACAACCGCCGGTCAGAACGCCGCCTTGATTTGCCCCCAGGTGGTCTCGGCGACGTCCCATCCGTAATACAGCCTCCAGACCTCCTCGGACCACCGGTTTAAGCCGATGTCGTCCTCCTCGGCGTAGACCTTCCACCAGTATTCTCCCGCGTCACCATAGTCGAAGATGTAATCAAACCACGGGCTACCCCCACGGTCAAATATCATGGGGTTGTCGAAATCCTCGTTGTCGGCCAGGTAGAGTTTATACTCGACCACCCCGTGGCCGGAGTACTCGGGCTCCTCCCAGGTGAAGTGGATGGTTTCACCTATGGAGAACGGGTAATCGTCGGGCGGCGTGAGGAGGTGGAACGCGCCGAGCGCGTCGTCCACCCAGCGCGTGTCGATAAACCGGACGGCGAACTCGGCCTCGAGGTTGGAGTTGTAGGAGTACGCCGCGGCCTCGGTCCCGCCCCAGTTCTCCAGCCCCACCGTGGCACTGTGCCCCAGGTTGATGCCCGAGGCCAGCACCGTCTGGTAGTGGAACTCGACGGTGTTGTTTATCCAGGCCATGGGCTGCTCGTAAATCTGCATCTGGAACCGGAACGGCCCCACGGAGAGGTAGCGGTGCCAGGGGTCGTAGCTCAGGACCCAGATATCGAGGTCGCCGGAGGTGTCGAGGTAGCTGTAGAGGTGGTCACCGGAGATGCCGCGCAGGTCGTCCCAGGCGGCGGCGGCCAGGGCGTTGGGGGCGGTCGTGTCCGGGATGTCCTGGTTGGCGCCGGGGATGCCGGGGTTCCGGAAGGAGAGGGCGCCGTTGCACCCCACGTAGACGGTGGAGCCGGCCGCGTAGTCGCGGTTGCAGAAGCGGATGTCGAAGGGGGTGGTCACGGTGAAGCTGGCCTCGTCACCGATGCCGAGGTCGGTCCCGCCGCCGGCGTCGATCCAGTTGTACACGGGGGCCCACTCGGAGTCCTCGTTGGAATCCCAGAAGTAGTACCCGGCGCCGTCGCCGACAACGAGGCGGCCGAAATCCGGGTACGCCACGCGGGGCGCGACCGCCGCGGCCGACCCGCCGGCCTCGACGGCGTAACCCAACGCGGCCGTCAGCGCGGCCAACAAGAGCAGCATCGTCTTGCGCATGGCTCCTCCCCGGGTCGAAAGGCATAAAAGCGCCAATCTAACTCTAATGATAATATATCACCCGCAGTGGCCTCTGTCAACCTTATCGGAGGGGTGCGCAGGCAATAAAGCGTGGAATATCAATAAGTAAAGGCGACGGAAAATTCCGCCGCCCGCTCGACAGGGACGCGGTCCCCGTTATTTAAAAGCCGGCCTTGATGGCCCCCCAGCTCGACTCGACGATTTCCGAAGCGGAGACCTCCAGGGTGAAGACCCCCTCACTCTCACGGGTGAGACCGAGGTCCGTCTCCCGGGCCTGGACCTTCCACCAGTAGGGACCGGTCTCGTCGGTGCCGAAAAAGTATTCCATTTCCGCGTCGGGACCGGTATCGAAGCCGAAGACCTCCCCGAAATCCGGGTCGCGGGCCAGATAGAGCGTGTACAGGAGCTGGCCGTGCCCGCCGTACAGGGATTCCTCCCAGGTGAAGCGCACGGTTTCGCCCGGCGAAACGACGGACCCATCCTCGGGCGTCAGGAGGCTGAATGCGCCCAGGTAGTCGTCCACGTAGACCTCGTCCACGAAGAGGACGGCGAACTCGTCGGGGAGGACGGGCTGGTCGAAGGAGTAACGCGCCGCCTCGAAGCCCGACGGCCCCTCCAGCCCCACCGTGGCCGAGGCCCCGTGGTCCCGCCACGAATCGCCCTCCAGGTCCCGGTAGCGGAACTCGAGGGTGTTGTTGACGCCGGTCGTGTCCATCTCGTAGAAGACCACCTGGAACTCGATGGGGTCGATCAAGACCTGGTCGAAATACCAGGGCGACCAGGTGACGTACCACCGCCTGTCGGGGGCCGTCCCCTCCAGGTCCAGGTAAATCCTGCCGTCCGTCGAGCCGTTGAGGTTGTCCCACAGGGGGGCGATGACGCCGTTGGGCGGGGTCGGGTCGGGGACGCGCTGGTTGATCGGCCCCGCCAGGCCGGATTCCGAAAAACTCAGCACGCCGTTGGAGCCCACGTAGAGGAGCGAGTCGACGGGGTGGAGCTCGCCGCAGTAGCGGATGTCGAAGGGAACCAGGGTGGGCCAACAGACGTCGTCACCGCACCAGCCCTGGGCGACGATGGGCTTGTACCATTCGTACACCGGCGCCCACTCCCCCGGTTCCATGGAGTCCCAGAAGTAGTAGCCGGCGTCGGCTCCGCCGCGGGGCGGGACGCCCGACGTTGTGGCCGAAAGGAAGGGGGCCCCGGACGCGACGCCCGCGAGAGCCGCGATTATAAAGAGGCACAGGATGAACCGCATTTATCCTCCTCGATTACGTGTCGAACCGCCCGGGAGGGGTCGAGGACCGTGAGCATTTGAGTCTACAGCCAAATCCGTGCCAGCAGGTTGAGGAGGGGAGTGCAGCGACCACCTCTCCCTCCGGGAGAGGGTCGGGGTGAGGGCCACCTTATTACAAAAGGGCCGCCCTGAACGGTGCGCCGTCGGTCGGCCCCTACGGATGGGGTGTTAGTCTCGCGTCACCCTCGTAGGGGCCGACCTTTAGGTCGGCCCACGGGCGGACTTGAAGGTCCGCCCCTACGTCATCGCATATAATAAAACAGGCGAGGTGAAGAACCCCGCCTTACACATTAATGAAAAGGCGGGGCTTAAACCCCGCCTTATCTAGCGGAACACAATCGGTCGTTGAACCATCCCTCTAAGCGCCGCGTAAACCGCGCCCGCGAGGGGAGGCTGACTAGAACTCGGCCTTAATCTGGCCCCAGGTCGTGTTGGTAACCCCCACGCCGGTGACGATGAAGTCGAAGACGTCGTTGCACCACTCGTTGATGCCGATGTCGTCCTCCTCGGCGTACACCTTCCACCAGTAGTGCCCCGTGTCGTCGGTGCCGAAGATGTAGTCGAACCAGGCGTTCAAGCCGCGGTCGAAGACCATGGGGTTGTTGAAGTCAGAATTGTCGGCGATGTAGAGGGTGTAGTGGATATGCCCGTGGCCCGTGTAGTCGGGCACTTCCCAGGAGAAGTGGATGGTTTCGCCGGTATAGACCAGGTCCCCATCCCCGGGGGTGAGCAGGTTGAATTCGCCCATCTGGTCGTCCACCCAGTTCGTGTCCACGAAGAGGATGGCGAGCTGGTTGGAGATGATTTCCTGGTTGTAGGAGTACTGGACGGCGTCGCTGCCGCTGGAGTTCTCCAGACCCACGGTGGCGGAGGTGCCGTTGTCGCGCCAGGAGTCGCCGATGACGTCCTTGTAGCGGAGCTCGATGGAGTTGTTCACGGTGGTCAGCGGCGCCTCGTAGATGAGAATCTGGAACTCGATGGGGTCCGCGCTGGCCTCGTAGAAGTACCAGGGCGAGTAGGAAATAACTAACTTGCGGGTCGGGGCGGAACCGGCCGTCTCCACGTAGATTTCTCCGGTGGAGTAGCCGGCCAGGTTGTCCCAGAACGCCGCGATGATGTTGTTGGGCGAAGTGGAGTTGGGGAGGTTCTGGTTGATGGGGTCGTCCATGCCGGTGGAGCCGAAGCCCAGGATGCCGTTGGAGCCGATGTAGAAATTAGACCCCGCGGAATGGTCTCCGCCGCAGAACTTCACGTCGAAGGGCAGGGTGGTGGTCCAATATGTGTCGTCCCCCTGCCAGCCCTGCGGGTTGTGCGGCGTGCGCCAGTTGTACACGGGCGCCCACTCGCTGGCCTCGTGCGAATCCCAGAAGTAGTAACCCGCACCGTCACCGAAGATCAACGGCGCAAATTCGGGATGCAGGGCGGTCACCACCGGGGTAGAAGGGGATTCCTCTTGGACGCTTAACGTCGCGGCCGCAAAGACCGAAACGGACACCAGGAGGATAAAAAACAGAACCTTGTGCATCATTCCTCCTTATCCAGGAAAAAGGGATACCACGCGGGGGGCAATCTAACACCGTATTTGGTTCTTGTCAAGAAAAACAAACGCTGTTTTTCGATGAGGGGCGGTATCCATAGCCGCCCCTCACTGATTCGGCAACGGAAAGGCTATTCGAAGTCGGCCTTGATCCGGCCCCAGCTTGATGCGGTGACGCCCACGTCGCTGATGACGAGCCGGTTCGTCTCCTCGGACCATTTGGAGAGGCCGAGGACCGACTCGGTGGCTATGACCTTCCACCAATAAGTGCCGGTGTCGTCGGAGCCGAAAACATAGCGGAAGCTGGTGTCGGTCCCGGTATCGAAGATGGTGGGGTCGTTGAAATTCGGGCTGTCGTCCAGGTACATCTTATAGGTGACGGTACCGTAGCCGGTGTACTCCGTGGCCTGCCAACGGAAATCCACCCACTCGCCGACCGCGGCGGTATAGCCGTCCTCGGGGGCGATGAGGTGGAAATCGCTGAGCTGGCTGTCCACGTACTGGCTGTCCACGAAGCGGACGGCCAGCCGACTTGTGATGACCGGCGTGTTGTAGGAGTACCTGGCCGCGGTGACGCCGGAGTTGTCCTCCAGGCCCACCGTAGCGGAGAACCCGTTGTCGCGCCAGGAGTCGCCGATGACGTCATTGTAGCGGAACTCGACGGTGTTGTTGATGTTGGACAAGCTGGTCTCGCGGATGAGGACCTGGAACTCGATGGGGTCCGCGGGGGCCAGGTCGTAGTACCAGGGCGAGTAGGTGATGAACAGCGCGCGGTTGGGCGCGGTACCGATGAGGTCCACCGCGATGTCGCCGGACGTGTAGCCGGTCAGGTTGTCCCAGAACGCGGCGATGACGGCGTTCGGCGAGGCCGAGACCGGGATGTCCTGGTTGATCGGCTCGTCCATCTTCGCGGACATGAACCCGATGATGCCGTTGGAGCCGATGTAGAGGTTCGTACCCGCGTTGTGGCGGTTGCCGCAGAATAACACGGTGAAGGGCAGCGTCGTGGTCCAGTACGTGTCGTCGCCGTGCCATCCCATGAAGTTGACCGGGGGACGCCAGGCGTAGTTGGGCGCCCAGGGGTCGGTTTCGCTGGAATCCCAGAAGTAGTACCCAGCCCCTCCGCCCTGAGCCAGCGGTGACAACCCCGGGGGAAGCGCACCGGTTCCGAGGACCGGGGGGAGGGTACTTTCCGCTTGCACCGTCAAGGCGTTACCCGCGAGGGCGGCCGCCGACAGCAGGACAAGCATCGACAAGCACTTCCTCATGACCACTCCTTTGGTTTGCGTGTAAAAGTCGTGTAATCTATTCCTCGAATGGATACGAATACAATCTAGTCCCAAATATCATCCCTGTCAAGGTGTCTCACCGGTGGATGAATCGAAAAAAACCTGCCGTTACTCGTAACGGCTCATAACAATTGATTCTGCGCAACCCCTCACCACTCGGCAAACCGCGCCCTATTTCCAATCATAGACGGGTATTGGAGGGACGCGTAACTCTTTGCACAATGCCGACTTCATATGGGACACGTATAGTATAACACAATCGCGGTTTTTTACCAAAAAATTTCAGAAAAATCGCGTCAAACTGGTTTTTACGAACCAATACCGACACGCGAAACGCCGTCAATGCGCGTCCCATCAAGCTCGGCGACCGTTCCAAGATGAAGCGCCGGAATGGACCGCCCATAATCCTGCCCCGCAACGAGAGAGATAATAAAACCTATACCATACAACATATAGTATATATATTTATCCGGCATACAATCCCTTGCCAAAACACCACCGGCTGGGTACAATTCCCCGGCAAGAAATTTTTTTTGAAAAAAGCCAAGGAGCCGAAGTGGCAGAAAAAATGAAGGCCGTCCGCAAGCTCAAGCCGGGTCCCGGCGCCGAACTGGTCACCGTGGACGTCCCGGCGCCCGCCGAGGACGAGGTCCTGGTGAAGGTCGCCTCGACCAGCGTCTGCGGCACCGACCAGCACATCTACCAGTGGAACGAGTGGGCCCAGCGCCGGATTAAAAACCTCCCCCAGACCCTGGGCCACGAACTGGCCGGCGAGGTTGTCGAAATCGGCTCCCGCGTGACGACCGTGCACGTCGGCGACTACGTCTCCGCCGAGACCCACATCCCCTGCGGCCACTGCTGGGCATGCAAGACCGACAAGCAGCACATCTGCCTGAACCTGAAAATCCTCGGGGTGGACCGCGACGGCTGCTTCGCCGAGTACATCACCGTGCCCGAGGTGGTCGTGTGGCAGAACGACCGGGCGATCCCCGCGGACCAGGCCGCCGCCCAGGAGCCGCTGGGCAACGCCCTGGACACCGTCCTGGCCGAGGACGTGGCGGGCAAGGCCGTCCTGATTACCGGCTGCGGGCCGCTGGGCGTGCTGACGGTCCTGGTCGCGCGGGCCTCCGGTGCCGCCACAATCTTCGCCACCGACGTGTCGCCCTACCGGCTCGACCTGGCCAAAAAGGCCGGCGCCGACCACGTTTTCAACGTGACCCAGGCCGACCCGGTCCCAAAAATCCGCGAGCTGACCGACGGCGTGGGGGTCGAGGTGCTGCTGGAGCTCTCCGGCGTGCAGTCCGCCCTGGCCCAGGGGCTCAAGGCCCTGGCCTTCGGGGGGCGGGTGTCCCTCTTGGGACTGTACGATTCCGACGTGCAGGTCGACCTGAACGACGGGGTGATTTTCAAGAACGCCCGGATCTACGGCATCGTCGGCCGCCACATGTACACCACCTGGTACAAGGCCAAGCAGTTCCTCGCCTCGGGGACGCTGGACATCTCCCCGGCCATCACCCACACCTTCCCCCTGGAGGATTACGCCACGGCCTTCGAGCTCATGGCGTCCGGGAACAGCGGTAAAATCGTCCTCCACCCGTAGGGTTAGTGTAAAATGAGGCGATGTAGGGCGGCCCCGTAGGACAAGTCCTCTGCGGGCCGCCAAATCCCAATTCGCGGCGGGACGTGGAAGTCCCGCCCTACATTTTGCGGTGTACCCTCTCCCCTTTGGGGGGAGGGTTAGGGAGGGGGGCGCAGCTATCCCCTCTCCCTGTGGGAGAGGGCCAGGGTGAGGGCTACCTTATAATAAAACGGGCCGACCTGAAGGTCCGCCCCTACGTCATCGCAACCGGAAGCGGCGGGACGTGGAAGTCCCGCCCTACATTTAGGAGACGACTGCTACGGGGAGCCGCCCGGCTCCCCCTTTTAAATGCTATACTCCGGATACAGACGTTTTTTTTAAAAATAAACCCATGCTGAAAATCCTCGCCGTCATCCCGGCCCACAACGAGGCGCCGCGCATCGCCCCGGTCATCGAGGGCGTCCTGGCGCATCTGCCCGACGTCCTGGTGGTCGACGACGCCTCCACCGACGACACGGCGGAAGAGGCCGCCGACGCCGGGGCGCTGGTGCTCAACCTCCCCCCGCCCAACCACGGCAAGGGGCACGCCCTGCGCCGGGGGTTCGAGTACGCCCTGGCCGAGGGCTACGACGCCGCCCTCACCCTGGACGCCGACGGCCAGCACCCGCCGGGGCTGATTCCGGCTTTCTTACAAAAGCTCGACGGGGCGGACCTGGTCTACGGAAACCGCCTGGGCGATTTTAGCGGGATGCCCGCCGCGCGCGTTTTTTCCAACCGCGTAACCACCCGCCTGGTCACCTTCCTCGCCGGCGCGGGAATCGAGGATTCCCAGTGCGGGATGCGGGCCGTCCGCCGCTGGGTTTTGGAAGCGGCGATGACCCGCGCGGACCGTTTCGCCGCCGAGAGCGAGCAGCTCGTCCGCGCCGCCCGCGCCGGGGCCCGCCTCGTCCCGGTGACCATCCCCACCGTTTATCTGAAAAATTCCGACAGCAAGATGCGCGTCGTCGCCGACACCCTGCGCTTCGTCGGCGTGTGGTTCCGCCTGCTGGGCGAGTTGTGGTAACCAGCGCGGGGCGCTGGACCCCGGTTCCGCGGGGAGAGGTTGATGCAGTTCGCGAATCCTTCCCCGCGAGCTATCCCATTTAAACGGATTTTAAACGCCGACGGGTTTGGGTAAGTGTCGGCAGCGTTCCCTCCCCCCTCTGGGGGGAGGGTCGGGGAGAGGGGATGGGGGTGAAGGCTGCCTTATAAAAAAACGGGCGGGGCCAGAGGACTCGTCCTACAGGGCCGCCCTACGTCATCACAAAAAAGGCCGACCGCTTGTCGGCCCCTACGGCATCGCAGGCCGGGGTGAGAAAAACCTACAGCAGCCGCTGCTGCAATCTCGCCCGCGGGTGCGCCCGGTCGTAAACGTCCCGCCACCGCTCCACCGCCACCCGCGCGTAAACCGCCGTCGTGTCCAGGCTCGCGTGCCCCAGCATCTCCTGAATGAGCCGCAGGTCCACCCCCGCCTCCAGCAGGTGCGTGGCGAAGCTGTGGCGCAGGACGTGGGGCGAGACGGAGCGCCCGATGTCCGCCCGCTCGGCGTACATTTTTACCAGCCGGTGTACGGAGCGCTCGGTGAGCGCCCCGCCGTCGCGGTTCAGGAAAAGCTGCTCCGACTTTGGGGCGAGCGCCTCCCGCAGCTTTATGTAATCGGAAATCGCCGCCGCCGCCGTCTCACCGCAGGGAACCAATCGCTCCTTGTTCCCTTTGCCCAGGACGGTGACCAGCCCCCGCTCGAGGTCGAGGTCCGCCGCCTTCACCCCCGCCGCCTCGGAGACGCGCAGCCCCGCTCCGTACAGCAGCTCCAGCAAAGCCGCGTCACGCGCCCGCAGCGCGCGGCCTTTGGCGTAGGACTTCAGCGCCTCCCTGACACCCCGCGTCTGGAGCGGACCGCCATTGCCGTTGAGAAACAGCCGGTCGGACTTCGGCGGCAGGTTTTTGCGGAAATCCAGATACCCCGCCAGCGCCAGGCGCACCGGCTCCGGCAGCCGCAACTCCCGGCAGGCCCGCGAGCGAATCAGCCCGTAGCCCGTGTCCACCTCTTCGGCCTTCAACTTGGCCAACACCCCCGGCGAGAGCTCCAGTTTCTCGCGCATCAGCCCCAGCGCCCGGTCGCGCGCCTCCAGCGGCAGCGGCTGCCTCGGGGCCTCCACCAGTCGCGCCGCCTCCTCCACCGACAGCACGCCGGGCAGCGGCCGCAGGAGGCCCTTCCCCCGTGGCAGCAGCTTCGCCGGGTTGCCTTCGAGGTAGCCCCGCTTGACCAGCCAGCGCCCGAAGGAGCCCAGCGCCGCCCGCCGCCGGGCCAGAGTCGCGTCCGAGTCCCCCTCCTCCCGGCACTGGGTCAGGTAGATGCGCAGCTCCAGGGAGACGAACCGCCCCAGGGTCACCGGCGCTCCGAAGGCGGAGAGGTAGCCGGCGAAGGCGTCCAACTCCCCCCGGTACGCGCGCAGGGTGTGCGGGGAGACGCCCCGCAGGCCCTCGAGCTCGGCGAGGTACTCATCGGTCAGTTCTTGTAACGGCCGGTCGTCCATCGGGGCCATTGTAATACGCGCCGCCGCCCGCCGCCAGACGCGATGATGTAGGGGCGGGGCGTAGGACAAGTCCTCCGACCCCGCCCGCGGGCTTACCGCATGTCGGCCCCTACGAGGGTG
>CAZNZF010000080.1:0-3683 GCA_964577465.1 uncultured bacterium
CTCCGGCCGGCTCGTGGACTCCTCCGTGAGCGTCCCCACCGCCCCCGGCCGCCACGAAATTGCCTACGATACCTCTGACCTGCCGCCCGGCGTCTACATCGCACGGTTGAGCACCACCACAGCCTCCCTCTCCCAAAGGCTCGTCATCACCAGGTAGGATTTACTCGATAAACCATACCACCCCGGGGGGTAATAAAAAAACCCCGCCCATTCGGACGGGGTGCCGCCGGTACGACGGGCTGATGCGGGGGTGTGAAACACCGGCGGTCTTAACTCATTACTCCCCGATTCGGGGCTTATTTAACCGATTACAGACTGGAGCCATTATGGACCCCGGACCGGAGTCGGATTGATTATTACGTTTACCCATTCGGAGGACACAGAGCGGGCCTTCCGGGCCGGAGCCGGGGACGGGAAAGGACCTCGTCTCCCGGAATTCGAGATAGGATTTGCCCTCGATAAATAAAGCTTCCAGCATAGTCGTCCTCCGACATCTTATAAAAGCAACAAGCGTGCCAGGAAGACGGATGCGTCGTGGGGCGCTTGTACGCGTTTCGATGGGGCCCAAAAAGCGCGTCAGGCCCCAGATTGACCCCGCATTATGGCGTTCGGGACGAAACCTCGGCGAGAAAAAGGGCGGTAATCCGCCCTTAGTCGTCGTACGTCAAGTTCAATCAGCGCGGGAGCTCGATTCCCTCCACCTCGCCCCCGGTCTTTTGCGAAAGCCTCTCCCCGACCCGGTCGGCGATCTCCCGGAGCGGTCCCAGGGCCGCCGGGTCGCCGACCTCGATGACCAGGGTCCGGCCCCGGAGCCCCCGGACGCGGGTCCTCCGGGCGAGGGAGGACCCGACGACCTCCTCCCACACCAGGCGCAGCCGGCCCAGGTGCACCGCGTCCCGCAGCCTCCTGGTGCCGAGGCTTTTCCCGACCAGCTCGCCGATGGGCCTCGGCTCACCCATCACGGCTCCCCGCCGGAATCGTCGCTGAAGACGTGCTTCTTGCCGCGTCGCAGGGCGATGGAGACGAACAGGGCCGAGCCGCCGAAGAGGATAATCACCCCGACGGCCATCATGACCCACGCCGCCGGCGTGATATTCCGGACCCGGTCGATGGTCTCCAGCCCGTCCTCGACGGCCTTCCGCAGCCCGGGCGAGAGGTCATCCCGGGCGAGGCTTTGCAGAAACGCCCGCCCCTCGTCGTAGCCGATGGGAGCCAGGGCCGCGACGGCGGCGGCGCGCACCCCGTCCGGGAGGCCGGGGTCGTCGGCCAGCCCGGTGAGCGTCGCGTAGGCCCAGTCGCCCTCGATGGCCCCGATGGCGCCCGCGGCGGCAGCGCGCACCTCTACGGCCTGCCGCCCGTCCAGCGCCAGTGACCGGTGGAACTCGGCCAGCCTGTCGTCCGCCATCAGGCCGACGACGAGCGCCGCCCGTTCCGCCCCGTCCTTTTGCCGGGAAAGCCCCGCCAGGTACCCCGCGGTCCAGCCGCCGGGGTCGCCGTCCAGGGCCGCCTCGACGAGGGCGTCGGCCAGGGCCCGGGGCAGCTCCTCGCCGTCGGCGCCCTCCACGGTCACGAGGCCCAGCAGGTCGGCGGCGGAGGCGCGCAGGCCGGGGTCCTCGGCGGCGTCGGCCACGATTGCGGCCAGCGCGTCGGCGGAGCCCTCGACGTCCGCGCCTTTTTCACCCAGGCGGGTGACGAGCAACCGGCGCTCCACGTGCCGGGCCGCCGACTCCGGGGTCGAGGACCACGACTCCGACTGGAGGGGGCCCACGGTCGTCACCGGCTCCCCGGTCCCCGCCGCGACCGACGAGGCGAGGAGGACGGCCGCCGTCAACAGATTGAGCTTATTCACCGGCCCCACCCCCCTGTCCGCCGGCCAACGCCTGGTTTTTGTTAGTACGCAAGCGCATGAAGACGAAGCTCAGCGCGAAGACCACCGCCACCACGCCCCAGCCCCCGGCGAAGAGCGCCCAGTCCGGGTAGCCGCCGTACGGCTCGGTGATGGTCTTCACCAGGTCCATGCCGAAGGTGACGACCAGAATCGCCGGGGTGAAGTATTTGACGAGGAAGTCCCACCAGCGGCCGATTTTTATCTCGCTGTCCCGGTTGGCGTACTCCCGGAGCTTGCGCGCCCCGTAGAGCCAGCCCAGGACAATGCACTCGAACAGGCCCCCCAGGATCAGGCCGAACTTGTTGATGAAGTTGTCCACGATGTCCAGCCAGTACAGCCCGCCGTCCGTGGCGAACAGCAGCCCGAAGGCGAAGGCGATGACGCAGACCGTGATGAGCACCGGCTTGCGCTTGAGCCCCAGCTTGTTGACCCAGGCCTCCGCCGAAGCCTCCACCAGGCTGAAGGCCGAGTCGATTCCCAGGGTCAGCAGCATGATGAAGAAGATGGCGGCGAAGAAGCCGGGCCAGAATGGGAGCTGGTTCAGGATGGCGGGGTAGACGGCGAAGACCAGACCGGGACCCGAATTCATCACACTAGCCACCGTTTGGTGGGCTCCCGTTGCTAAAAAACCGAGCGTGCTGAAGACGGTGACCCCCGCGAGGAAGCTGGTGGCGCAGTTGGACAGGCTGATAATGATGGCGTTGTTGTTGATGTCCGACTTGCGCGGCAGGAAGCTCGCGTAGGTAATCATCACGCCGAACGCCAGGGAGAGGCTGAAGAATATCTGTCCGTAGGCCGCCAGCCAGACGCCGGGGTCCAGCAGCTTGCTCCAGTCGGGGTTGAGGAAGTAGTTGAGGCCCGCGCCGGCCCCCTCCAGCGTCGTCCCGCGGACGGCCAGAATCAACAGGAGCAGCCAGGGCAGCGGCACCGTCACCAGCACCACCTTGCCCACGCTCTTGGCGCCCTTGCGGATGGCGAAGTAGATGGCGATCCAGGTGAGGGCGAGCCCGACCACCAGGGGCCAGTTCAGCCCGCCCAGCTCCCCCGGTCCCGAGGACAGGTGCAGGAGCTTGTCGGTGAAGAACCCGCCGGGGTCGCTCCCCCAGCCCAGCGAGAACGACTGGAACAGGTAGTTGAAGCACCAGCTCATGATGACGGCGTAGTAGGCGGTGATGACGAAGCCGACCAGGACCATGAGCCAGCCCACCCACTCCGCGTTCTTGCGGGCCTTGAAGAAGGACATAGGCGCGCCGGAGGCCATCTTGTGCCCCAGGCTGAACTCGAGAATCATCAGGGGTATACCGGCGGTCAACAGGGCGACCAGGTAGGGGATGAGGAAGGCCCCGCCGCCGTTCTCGTAGCAGACGAAGGGGAAGCGCCAGACGTTGCCGAGGCCCACCGCCGAGCCGATGGCGGCCAGGATGAAGGCCGAGCGCCGGTTCCACTTCGCCGGCGGGCCGGAGTCCAGGAGCTTGGGCGTGTCGCTCATGCACCCGTCCTTTTCGAGTTTGCCGACGACGGGATTTTAACAAAGGGCGCGCCGGGGTTCAACGCCGCGAATGAGTCACGCCGATTACGATGTCGTAGGGCGGGGTTTTTTAATCACGGCCGCGGCGGCCCGCAGAGGGGCCGCCCTACATATATCGTTCGATGGCCGTAGGGGCGGGTGTCCACACCCGCCCGCGAATACTTCGCCTTGACGCGACCCTTTTGATGTGCTAATTTATTTGGTGTAGTTCTTAAATTCCACTCATGGAGGTAAAGAAATGCGCAAGTCGTTGATAGTCGGGGGGGG
>CAZNZF010000080.1:3783-9639 GCA_964577465.1 uncultured bacterium
GCCGGAGCCGCCCTCGGAGTACAACGCCCACTGGCGGCTCATACCGGGCGCGGGTGTCGGCTGCGTCCGAGACGACCTGTTCATCTACGGCTCCAACGACGCGACCAGCATGATGTACGTGGGCCAGAACATCAACCTCTGCGGCTACGACGGCGTAAAAATAACATTTCAGTACTCCCTGGAGACCGCCGACGACGGGGATTACGCCGAGGTTTACGTCCAAGACGGTAGCGACTATTACAAGCTCTGCAGATTCGAGGGCAACACCGGCGGCTGGACCGCTTTCACCGCCCCCCTCGACGACTGCTACGGCTGTAAAGACCTGGGAATCTTCATCGGGTGGTACTCCAACGAGACGGGGGTGGCCAAGGGCATCCGCATCGGTACCATAAGGCTCGACGGCGTCAATTGGGGGGATGGCGACTACACCAACATCTTCACCTGGGACGCGACCCAAGACGTGACCGGCCATCAGACCTTAATCGCGAGCGGGCTTCCGGAGGGCATCGCCATGAGCTGCCTGTCCTTCGAGTACGGCGCCGCGGCGGACACCCAGGGCTGGTGGGCGGTGGACAACGTGGATGTCGTGGCCAACGGTGAGAGCGTACTGCCCCTGCAGGAGGGCGGCTACGGCGTGGAGGGATTCGAGTACGGCGGCTGGTATCAGGACCGGCACGGCCTGCCCGGCGAGTGGGAAATCGGCACCGACCACGCCACCGGGGACATGTCCGGCGCCAACTGGCAGTGCAACCCCGCCGCCAACCCGGGCTCGCAGTACCAGGCCGAGACCTTCTCGCCCTGGTTTTTTGTCAGAAGAGCCAACGCGATTACCGTAAATTTCGACACCTGGTTTCACCCGGTTGGGACCGGCGAGTACGCTTCCCTCGGCTGCTACAAAGATTATGGCCATGAACTTTTCTACGAAAACTTTGACGACCTGCACGACTGGCAAATACACGATGGTGGCGACGCGGTGACGGAGACCTCCTGGGGCGCCATCAAGGCGGGCTTCTGACCTTCCTCGCTCCGACGTAGGGCGGCCCCGTAGGACGAGTCCTCTGCGGGCCGCCGCGAATTGCGATGACGTAGGGCGGGGATTTCCCTTCGGGCCCATATAACCTTCGGTCGCAGTTACCCATCCCCGCCGCGTTTCACCCACCGGTTGCGATGCCGTAGGGCGGGGATTACCTTCGGTCGCAGATACCTATCCCCGCCGCTTTTTTATAAGGAAGCCCTCACCCTTAATCCCTCTCCCGGAGGGAGAGGGGGACTGCTTCACGCCCCAACCCTTACCCCGACCCGCTCCTAGCAATTTGCGATGACGTAGGGGCGGGTGTCCACACCCGCCCGTCCGGCGCGGCCGGAAATTGCCGTCACGCTCGGGAACGCCTATAATACGGACGGCGTTATCTTTATTGAACCCGCGCCGCGCGTCGGCGCACCACCATGCGCGGAACCGTCATCGCTTTAATCCTCTGCCGGGCGGCCCTCGCCGCCACCACCTGGACCGCCATGTACGTGGACGAGGCCAAGGTGGGCTACTCCTACACCACCCGGGAGGCCATCGCCGAGGGCGACAGCGCCGGCGGGGTCTACATCGAGGACTACTCGACGATGCGGTTGTCGCGCGGCGGCGTGCCGATGCTCACCAGCGCCCGCCACAGGGAGACCTACGACGCGGACGGGCGGCTCGTGGCGGCCACCTGCTACACCGTCTCCGGGACTGACATCCTCATCGTCAACGCCGCCCTCGCCGGGGAGGTGCTCGAGGTGGAGCGCATCCAGGGCCTCTGTGTGGGCAAGCGCTACCTGGAGGGGGGGTTGGTCGGCTCCCTGGGGCTCTCCCTCGTCATGGACGACCTGGGGCCCGGGGAGAGCCTGGACTTCTCCCTCTATTCCAGCGACTACTCCGAGGTCATCCAGGTGACTTACGCCAGGGGCGTGCCCGGTGAGGTCACCTTCGACGGCGAGACCTTCCCCGGCCGGGTGGACGAGGTGAACTTCGCCGGGATGCCGCGGGAGAGCTATTACGACGCCGCGGGCGGGTGGCTGGGCACCCTTATACCCGGCGGGTTGTCGGTCCGGCCCGCCGCGGACGAGGCCGACGCCAAGGCGGGGCTGACCTGGGTGGACCCGACCGCCACCGCCGCGATTTTCCCCGAGGGGGACATCCCGAACCCGCGGGGGACCGAGCGGCTGGTCCTGGTGGTCGAGGGGACGCAGCCCCCGCCGGACGGCCCCTTCCAGCGGGTGGAACCGGCCGGGGACGGCGCCTGGCGGGTTACCGTGCGCAACCGCCCCTTCCCGGCCTACCCCCCGCCGGAGCCCTTCCCCGAGCCCGGCTACCACCGCGAGCTGGATGAGCTGGCGGCCTCGCTCACCGTAGAGGGCGACCCGTACAACACGTATCTGAATATCGTCGACTGGGTGGCGAAAAACCTGCGCGAGAGCCCGGTGACCCTGGAGCTCACCCCGGCGGAGACCTTTGCCCGGCGGCGGGGGGACTGCACCGAGCACGCCGCCCTGGTGACCGACCTGTGCCGCCGGGCCGGCATCCCGACGCTCACAGTCATCGGCCTCGTCTCCGGCGTGGGGGGGAAGCTGTACTACCACGCCTGGAACGAGGCGTACGTGGACGGCCTGTGGCGCGCCAGCGACGCCTTCATGGACGAGGACGCCGCCGACGCGGGGCGGCTGGTGCTCCTGCGCGACCCCACCGGGGTGGAGCGGACCGCCGTGCTGGGGCGGGTGACCGGCGTCGCCGTGGAGGAGGTCGAGCCTTGACCGGCACGGCGTTGCGGGTCTGGCTGTCGGTGGCCGGCGCCGTCGCCGCCGCGGTCGTCGGGAATTGGGTCGTCCTCGCCGCCCTGGCGGGCCTGGCCGTCGTCTGCCTTATCATCTGGGGGGCCGGGCTGCGGGGGGTGATTCGGGCCCTCCTCCTGGGCGCCTACCTGGTCCTGCTGGCCGGGGGCCTCACCCTGGCGGCCCGGGCGATGGCGGGGCCGTTGACCTGGGACGCCTCGCTCCCGGCGCTCACCCTCTCCCTGCGGCTGTTGGCGCTATTCCTCTTCGCGGGTCTGTTGGCCGGGGCCGGGCCCCGGGGCGTCACCGCCCTGGTGCCGGGGCGGCCGGGGCGCCGTCTGCGGGCGAGGCTGGAAATAATCTTCGACTCCTATGTGGTCGGCCTGGCCGAGGGGCGGGGGCTCCTGGCCGACGGCTGGCGGGCTCATCCCCGCCGGGGCAGGATTACGGCTTATCTGCGGACGCTTCTGGCCGCGGTGGACGCGGGGGCGGTGGCGCGCGGCGAGCTGGCCGCCTGCGCCGGTGACCGGGAGTCCGAGGCGTGAACCCCGTGTGCGCCCTGGCGCTGGCCTACGACGGCACCGATTTTTCCGGCTGGCAGTTCCAGCCGGGACGCCGCACGGTGCAGGGGGAACTGGAAAGCGTCCTGGAGCGATTCTACGGCCGGAGGGTCCCCGTCGCCGGCTCGGGGAGGACCGACGCCGGGGTGCATGCCCGGGGCCAGGTGGCGGCGTTCAGGCCGCCGCGGGCCTACCCGACCGACACTCTTTCCCGCGCGTTCGGCGCATTCCTGCCGGAGGACGTCCGCCTCCTGCGCTGCGCCGAGGCGGAGCCCGGATTCGACCCGCGCCGCGACGCCCTCTCGCGCACTTACGAGTACTACCTCCTCCCCGGCGGCTCCCTCTTCCACTCCCGCTACGCCCTGGCCGTCGAGGAAGGGCTGGACTGGGAGGGGATGGCCGAGGCCGCGCGGCTCTTCGAGGGGCGACGGGATTTCGCCGCCGTCGGGAGCCCGGTGAGCCCGGTCGGGGGCACGGTGCGGGAGGTCCACCACTGCCGGTTCGAAGAGGGTGACGGCTGCTACCGGCTCGTAATAACCGCCGACGCCTTCCTCCACCGGATGGTCCGCGCCGTGGTCGGCTGCCTGACGGTCGTGGGGCGGGGGAAGATGACGGTCGGCGACACCGTCCGGCTGCTGGACTCGGGGGACCGGTCGCAGGCGCCCGCCGCAGCCCCGGCCCGGGGGCTTTTCCTGGCGCGGGTGGACTACGCGGATTTTTCCTACGACCCCGACCCGGGCCCCTTCCGGCAGAACTTTGTTTGAAAATATAATTATCTCGATTATTTACAACGAAATACGCAAATCACCCGTCCCCTTCCGCCCCTTTTCCGCGCCTGATCGGTCGCCCGCCGGGTCCCCGGGATGACAAAACCCGTAAGATGTATTATATTATAGGCGTAGGTACTTGACCGCGCCGCGCACGAAAGCATTCACCCCGACCGCGCGGCGTCCATGAACGAAAGACTCACCCGATGGCCCGCTCGCAGGACCAGGAACGCTACAGCCGGATCGAGGTCTTCGAGGCCTTCGGTCAGGCGCTGACCGGCTCGTTGAATCTGGCCGAGATTCTGCGCCGGATGGCGGCGGTCGTGGTCGAGCAGCTCGGCTACCGCAACTGCGCCATCGTGCTGCACCACCCGGACCGGCACGAGCTCGAGGTCCACACCATCGTCGGCCTGAATTACGAGCCGATGGCCGGTGCGCACTTCCCCGATTCCCAGGGGGTCACCGGCGAGGTGGTCCGCACCGGCCGGACGGCCATCATCCCCGACACCCGTAGCGAGCCGCGCTACATCTCCGGTCAGCCCGGCGGCGAGAGCGGCCGCAGCGAAATCGCCGTCCCCATCACCTTCGGCGGCCGGGTCATCGGGGTCCTCGACTGCGAGTCCAACGAGCCCGGCGCCTTCGGGGAATACGACGCCCGCCTGCTGGGCACGTTGGCCTCGGCCATCGGGTCCGCCATCCACAACGCGAACCTCTACACCCAGGCCCAGCGCATGATAGAGGAGCTCGAGTCCATCCTCGAGGTCTCCCAGCTCCTGTCCTCCTCGGGCACCCTGGACGTCCTCTTCCGGCGCATCCTGGAGCACGCCTGCCGGATAACCAACTCCAAGGCCGGCTCCATCTCCCTGTTCGACCCCGCCGAGAACCTGATGCGGCTGGCCGCGGTGAAGGGGCTCAACGTGATGGTCAAGCCGGACGCCACCTGGCCCGTGAGGGAGGGGAGCATCACCTGGCGCATGATGAACAAACCGGAGCCCGTGGTCGTGCCCGACGTCTCGCTCCAGGCGCCCGGCGGGGGGAAAGCGGTGGAAACCGCGGGCATCGCCGCGTTCGTCGCCGTCCCTCTGTTCTCCGGGGGTCACTTCAACGGCGTCCTCTTCGTGGACGACTTCCACCCGCGGAATTACCCCTTCGAGGACGTGCGCCTGCTGGCCATCCTGGCCAACACGGCCTCGGTGGCCATCGACGGCGCCCACCTCAACGAGAAGCTCTCCAGCTTCGCCTTTACCGACGCCCTGACCGAGCTCCCCAACCGCCGCAGCTTCGAGGAGACGCTGGAACGGGAGACGAAGCGCGCCATCCGCTACAACCACACCCTCTCCCTGGTCATCTTCGACCTGGACCACTTCAAGAAGTACAACGACCTCTTCGGCCACCGCGAGGGGGACCTGGCCCTGCGGACCATCTCTCGAATCATCCGGGAGACCATCCGGGACACCGACTTCCCGGCCCGCTACGGCGGCGAGGAGATAGCGGTGATACTGCCCGAGTCCGGCACGGAGGAGGCGCTGGCCCTGGCGGAACGGACCCGCCGGGCGGTGGAGAAGCTGCCCCACGGGCCGTCGCACCCACTGAAGCGGAAGCTGACCATTTCGGGCGGCGTGGCCTGCATGCCGGACGACACCTCCTTCCGCGAGGAGCTGGTGACGATGGCGGACCAGGCGCTCTACCACGCCAAGCGCCACGGCCGCAACAGCGTCATCCTCTGG
>CAZNZF010000081.1:0-7897 GCA_964577465.1 uncultured bacterium
CAAGGGGGGGAGGGGACCATCGCACCGCTCACCCCAGTTCGCCGGATAATCTCCCCATTGATACTTTTTTATTTTCTACTTCTTCTTTGGGAGAATCCGAATTACAAAAAGGAGGAAACGTGAAAACCGCAGCTGTACTTGTTCTATTGGTCTTCGTCCTCGCCCTGCCCTCCCTGGCCTACGATGAGGTCGACAGGTCCTCGGCCACCGCCACGGCGTGGAGCGAGCTCTCCGGCTATCCGGCAAGCTACTCCATCGACGGGAACTTCAGCACCTGCTGGAGCAACAATCGCACCACCAACCCCACCACCGACGGCGCCGGCGACTGGTACCAGGTGGAGTGGCCCGACGACATAGACGTGTGCTACATTCGCACCGAGGGGCGCAGCTACCAGAGCGGGTATTACAGCATCCCCCATGAGGTCCGGCTCTCCTTCGACGACGCCAGCACCATGGACTTCGAGTTCGAGGACACCACCTCCGACCACTATGTCCAGGAGTACTACTTCGACGCCGACCAGAAGACCACCACCTACGTCAACTTCGAGTTCCTGTCCTATTTCCACCACGTCTGGGAGTACGTCCAGTACTACGAGGTGCAGTTCTACTACGAGGACAACCCCGACACCGACCCGCCGTACGTGGAGGACCTCGACCCCGAAACGGGTGAGGTGGACGTCCCGGTGGATACGGACATAGTCTTCCACTGCAAGGACGATATATCGGGCGTCGACACCGACACCATAGACTTCACCGCCGAGGACCCGAGCCTGGGCGTTCCGCCGGCCGTCAGCACCGGCGCATCCGCGCGGGTCGTCATCATCCCCGCCGGTGAAATCGCCGGAGACCTGGACGTCGACGACTCCGACCCGATGGATGTCGTCTGCACCTTCACCCCCGACGACCCGCTGCCCTACTCGGAGAGCATCACCTGCACCGTTGATGCCGACCTGGCCGACACCATCGGCAACGACATGGGCGACGATTTCATCTGGGCCTTCGAAACCGAAAGTGAGCCGCCGGCGGTGAGCCACGTCACCTGGGGCGCCATCAAGGCCGAGTACTAGGCCCCGTTCCGTTTCGAGCCGGGCGGTCCCTGCGGGGGCCGCCTTTTTTGTGGGGGTCGTCGCACCCCCCTTCCTAGCCTTCCCCCCAGAGGGGGGAAGGGACCATCGCACCCCTCACCGCGTCTGCGATGACGTAGGGCGGGGTTTCCTAACCCCGCCGCAGTCACCCATCACCCCCGATTGCGATGATGTAGGGCGGCCCTGTAGGACGAGTCCTCTACGGGCCGCCGCGAATTGCGATGACGTAGGGCGGGGGCTCTGTACCCCGCCCTTCTTTTCGTCATCGTGAAACCGGGCGGCATACGGAGCTGCCGCCCTACGTTTCATGGTTAAAATGCGATGACGTAGGGCGGGGATTCTATCCCAGCCGTTTTCCGAACGGACTTGAGAGTCCGTTCTCCACGCAGAATGGTGGAGCGCGGGTTCTCCAACCCGCGGGCCGACCTGAACGGCTCGCCGTCGGTCGGCCCCTACGAGCTATAAATACGCTGGCGACCGTGCAACCGATAATTGCCACAACGACCCGGACTTACGTATAATGGCCGTGTCGGGCCGGAGCGTCGGCTCCCCCGACCGACCGATGAGCCCCGGCCCGCGGAGGCCCCGTGTTCGACCTCGAGTTCTCGCTCAAGGACATCCTCGACGTACTCATCGTCGCCTTCATCGTCTACGAGCTCCTGGTGATGATCCGGGGGACGCGGGCGGTGCAGATGCTGATGGGGCTTCTGCTCCTGGTGCTGGCGAGCATCCTGGCCGAGCTGGCGCGGCTCCCGGCGCTCTCCTTCGTTTTCGGCAACTTCAAGACCGTCTGGATAATCACCTTCGTGATCCTGTTCCAGCCGGAGCTGCGGCAGGTGCTGGCCCACCTGGGGCAGAACCGCTTCATCCGCTTCTTCATCGGCGCGGAGCGCAACTTCGTCGACGCGGTGGTCGAGGCGGCGGGGGAGTGCATCCGGCTGAAAATCGGGGCGCTCATCGTCTTCGAGTACACCGACGGCCTGCGGTATTACATCGAGCGCGGGGTGAAAATCGGGGCCCAGGTGACGCCGGAGCTCCTGGTGACCATCTTCACCGAGAAGAGCCCGCTGCACGACGGGGCGACCATCATCCGCAACGGGATGGTGGCCGCGGCGGGGACGATGCTGCCGCTGGCCGACCCGCCGGGCCTCGCGCGCAAGTACGGCGCCCGGCACCGCGCCGCCATCGGCATCTCCGAGGAGTCCGACGCCGTGGCGCTGGTGGTCTCCGAGGAGCGCCAGGTGGCCTCCATCGCCCGCAACGGCAAGCTCACCGAGTACACCGTCAACGAGCTGGGCAAGCTGCGCTCCGACCTGACGAAGATTTTCGGCGTGGACTAGGGGGGCCCCCCCGCCCCGGGGGATCCGTACCCCCCGAAAAATCAGACGAGCCGGGATTCCGCCCCTTTGCGCGAGACGACACGGTTCCGGCCGCCCCTTCACCGGAACACCCCGGAAGGCGTGATGACCTCCAAGCGTGCCCGCTTCTGGCAGTCGCTGACGAAAAACTGGGGCCTGAAGGTCATCTCCCTGGTGGTGGCCTCCGCGGTCTGGCTCTACGCCAACGCGGTCGCCGAGCGCACGCGCACCTTCAACGTCCCCGTGGTCCTGGCCAACGTCCCCCCGGGCACCGTCGTCACCGCCGGCAGCGAGCGGACCGTCCCGGTGATAATCCGCGGCCGGGGCATGGACCTGTTGTCCCTGACCGCCGACGACTTCTCCGCCAAGGTGGACCTCCAGGGCCGCAAGCTGGGGCCCACCACCCAGGAAATTTCCACCGGCGACGTCTCCCTCCCCCCCGGCTTCGAGCTGACGATTCTGAACGTCCTGCCGCACCGCGAGCTCGTCATCAGCCTGGACGCCGAGAAGGTGAAGAAGGTGCGCGTCCGTCCGCGCATCGTGGGCCGGCCCTCCGAGGGGCTCACGGTGGCCCGCGTGACCTGCGACCGCCCCGAGGTGCGCCTGCGCGGCCCGGCGACGGCCCTGGCCGGGATGACCTACGTGGAGACCGCCCCGGTGGACATCTCCGGCATGACCGAGTCCGGCCGCAGGCAGGTGGCGCTCATGCCCATCGGCCCCGGCGTCGAGCCGGTGGAGGGGCTCCTGGTGATGGTCAGCGTGGAGCTCATCCCGGCCGAGGTCCATTCCTGGCGGGTTCCCGTCCGGGTGGTCGGAGTGCCCGAGGGCTTCACCGCCTCTATTGAGCCCCGGACGGTGGAGCTGGTCGTCGAGGCGCCGTCGGGTGAGCTCGCCGATTTCGCCCCCGTGGTGGAGGTCCACCCCCCGGTCTGGCAGGCCGGGGTGTACACGGTGGAGCCGGTGCCCGTCCTGCCGCCGGGCGCCAGGGTCAAGTCCCTCCATCCCCCCGTCCTGGAACTGACCCTCGAGCGCCGGTCCGGGTAGCCCTCCAGAAAAAAAAACCGTCCCGCCCGAACGCCGGGAGGAAACCCTGGTGCGTAAAGCGACCGCCCTGTTGTTCCTGCTACTCGCCGCCGCCGCCCTCGGGATCGAGCGCGAGGTGGACGAAGCGCTGACCCCGGCCATCACGGCCTTCCGCGACGGGATGCTGGAGGACGCCCAGCTCCTCTTCGTGGATTACCTCACCCGCGGGCCCGAGGGCGAGGAGCCGCCGTCGGCCGCCGAGGCGTACTTCTACCTGGGGCTCATCGACGAGCTGAACGGGGACCTGCCGGAGGCCGAGCAGTTCTACGTCGCCGCCGTCGATTCCTGGCCCGATTACTCCGACGCCCTGACCGCCCTGGGCACGCTCCTGTCCATGCGCGGGGAGTTCGAGCAGGCCCAGACGAAGCTGGAGCGCGCCGTCTCCCTGGCGCCCGATTCGGCCATCGCCCTGGCCAACCTCGGCTACGTGTACCTCGCCCAGGACCTCACCACCAAGGCGGAGACCCGGTTCAGCCAGTCCCTGGAGATTAAGCCCGACTACGTCTTCGCCCGGGTCAACCTGGGCTACATCTTCATGGTCACCGAGCGCTACGAGGAGGCGGTGGACCAGTTCCGCTACGCCCTGGCCCTGGAGCCGGACAACCTGGAGGCCAACGCCAACCTGGCAGACCTCCTGGTCATCTGGGCCAGGAACTACGGCGACGCCTACGAGCACTACCGCCGCGTGCTGGACGCCCTCCCCGACGATTTCATCGCCAACCAGCGCGTGGGCTACATCTACACCGTCATCGGCGACTGGGGCTCGGCCGAGGATTACCTGGAAGACGCGCTGGACATCAAGCCCGGCGACGCCGATACGCAGGCCCTGCTGGACTACGTGCGCCGGAAGATGGAGGAGGGCCCGCCCCCGGGGCCGGTCATCAGCCAGGTTCTCCTCGACGGCAACGCCAACGACGAGCGGGACGGCATCCTGGACGCCTTCGGCCTCAAGCCGGGCCAGCCGTACACCGAGGAGTCGGTCAACGCCGGCCTGGAGCGCATCCGCGATTACTTCAGCGGCCGGCCCATCGGCGGCGTCTCCCTCGAGGTGCGCACCGAGGACCAGTTCGACGGCCGGGCGGTGTCCCTGGAGCTGGAGGTGGTGACCGGCGAGTCGGCGACGCTGGGCGCCGTGGAGCTGCGCGGCCTGGTGGACACCCCGGTGGACGTGGTGGAGCCCGTCCTGGCGGCCCACGGCATATTCGTCGGCGCGCCCTTCGACAGCCGAGAGGTCTTCACCGCCGTCCGCGAGCTATTCGAGACCGGCTACTTCGCCAGCGTCAGCCGCAACCTGCGCGCGGGCGTCTCCCCCGACCAAATCGACCTCATCATCCTGTTTGAGGAGAAGCGGGCCGAGTGATCCGGGTGGGGTTGGGCGGGTCGTTCGGGGGGCGATGTCCGGTTGCCGATAGGGTTGGATTTATTCCACCAGGTGGGCGGCCGGGGGGCGATGGGTCCGGGCGGTGCCTTACGCCTGGCCGGGCGGGTTCGACGAAGGGGCTGGTCCCGCGTTTCCTTGGTTCATCATCCGGCGCGGGGGCGGCCGGGGGGCGATGGGTCCGGTAATCCTCCAGGCGGCGCTCGTGCCCGGCTGGGTACTATTCCTCCGCCTAGAGCGGCGACACCCCGCGTCTCCCGGGTTCCTCCGGCGGGGGGCGCATCTTCCGCCGCCTTCGACACGGACCCCGGCGGCCGGGGGTGAACGGCCCACCGGCGGGCTTCCATTACCGACAGGCGCTTTCTCCAAGCGAGGACACAGATGGCGAAACCTCTCGGCGTGCGGCTGGGTCTCTTCCTCCTCGGCGTGGCGGCCGTGCTCGTGACCGCGCTGGGCGCCGGCGACCCCGGCCCGCTCCTGTCCACCGCCGACCCCGACGACGTGGGGATGGACCCCGCGCGGCTGGCCCGCCTGGACGACCTGGTGGAGGAAATCATCGCCTCGGGGCGGATGCCGGGCTGCGTCATCCTGGTCGCGCGCCACGGCGCCGTCGTCTGGCGCAAGGCCTACGGCATGGCCGAGGTCGAGCCCGAGCCGCGGCCCATGCTCGCCGACACCCCCTTCGACCTGGCCAGCCTGACCAAGACGGTGGCCACCACCACGGCGGCGATGATTCTGTTGGAGCGCGGCGAGTTCCGCCTGGACCAGCCCGTGGCCTATTACATCCCCGCCTTCGGCGACAAGGGCAAGGGCGACATCACCCTGCGCCAGCTTCTGCTGCACACCAGCGGCCTCCCGGCCTGGGAGGACTTCGGCAAGACCTGCTCCAACACCGCCGACGTCATCGACGCCATCTGCGCCCTGGAGCCCAAGTACGCCCCGGGCGTCCGCTACCTCTACAGCGACCTGAACATGATTCTTCTGGGGGAAATCATCCGCCGGGTGGACGGCCGGCGCCTGGACGAGTTCTGCCGGGAGGAGGTCTTCGAGCCGCTGGGGATGGCGCACACCATGTTCAACCCGACGGGGGCGTTCGCCGCGTCGGCGGCGGCCACCACCCGGGCCGAGGGCCGCGCCGACGTACCCGACGGCACCATGCTGGTCGGCCGCGTCCACGACTCGAACGCCGCGGTCATGGGCGGCGTCTCCGGCCACGCCGGGCTCTTCTCCACCGCCGACGACCTGGCCGTCTTCGCCCAGATGCTCCTCAACGGCGGGATTTACGGCGACACGCGCATCCTCTCGCCGGTGACGGTGAAGCGGATGACCGAGGAGCACCTGCGGGTGGGCACCACGGTGCGCCGCGGCCTGGGGTGGGACCTCCACTCCGACGAGTTCTGCACCTCCGGCGACCTCCTCTCCCCCTCCGCCTACGGCCACACCGGTTTCACCGGCACCAGCCTGTGGGTGGACCCCCAGAACGACCTGTTCGTGATTCTGCTGGCCCACCGGCTGCACCCCGACGGGCGGCAGAGCGCCTTCAACGAGGTGCGGGCCCGCATCCACAACGTCATCGCCGCCTCCATCGTCGAGTAGCCCCGTCGTCCGGGTTTCGGGGGGGGGTGGAGCGGCGTGAGACAAGGGGCTTAAGCCCCTTGCCCCGGAGCGTGTCACTCCGGGTGGGTGAACGTCGGGGCGTAGATGTTTTAATCGGGCCGCACCCCGGAGCCGGTCCACTTACCCTCGACGCCCCGTTACCCTTTCGGGATTCCTCCCGGTAATTCCCCGAGGTGCGCTGGTGAAGATTCTCGCGTTGACGCTTTCGCTCGCCGCGGCGCTCCTGGTCGCCTGCGAGGAGGTCACGGGCGCCACGGACCTGGGCGCCGGATTCTGGCCCCTGGCCGTGGGCAACTCCTGGACCTACCGGGACACCTTCGGCAACCTGGCCGAGGTCACCATCACCGCCCAGGCGGGCGGCTGGTACTGCTGGGACGAGGGCGTGGCCCAATTTGCGCTCTGGTGCACGGAGCAGTCCTGCCGCCGCCAGCCCGCGTGGCCGCCGCCCAACGACCCGCGGTACACGGTCGTCCTGCTCCAGCCGCCGCTGGAGGAAGGCGCCACCTGGCCACTCTACGCCGACGGCACCGGCGAGGCGACCCTGGTGGAGGCCGACTTCACCTACGAAACCCCCGACGGGGATTTCGACCACTGCTACGAGGTGGAGCTGGAGGGCACCTGGGAGGTGTACGCCCGGGGCGTCGGCCTGGTCGCCGAGGGCGTGGGCGCCATCGAAACCCGCCACCTGGTGGAGTACGATTTTAATTGACCGGGTCGACGCTTGACGATTCAAATACGGCCGTCTATACTGGCTTTAGGACTTGAAAGAGGCGGTGAATGCGATGCACGATAAATTGGCGCTAAAAGTTAAAGTCGAACCCGGGATGTTCTCCCATGAGAGGTTCGTGACCATCTCCACGAAAAATGGAGATTTTTACCTCTACGTGGACGTGAGTAGCCTGGTGGGCGACCTTCTAAGGGTTTTTCCCGTGTATCAGGTGGACGCTGAAATACTCATCGACCTGCCCCAGGAGACGCTGACCACCGGCAGCCGCATCCGCGTGCCCCGCGAGACGCTGGTTCCGCTCTCGGCGTGAGCCCCCCATGATTCTGTGTGACTCCGAGCTGAAAGCTGCCCTCTTCCATAGACAGCTCATTATCGACCCGATGCCCACGGAGGATTGCATATCCACATCGAGTATCGACCTCACGTTGGGTGACGAGTTCAAGCGATGGGACACGCCGCCGTCCACGGTCGACCCGACAAAATCCTCCCGGGAACCGGCGGCTCGGTTTCAGGTCGACGTGCCGGTCAATCCGGACGGTTCTGTCGGCGTTACACCCAATTCCTTCCTGCCGGCCCTGACCGCGGAAACCGTGTCCCTTCCCGATCAGTCCCGTCTGGCCGCCCGTGTCGAGGGACGCGGCTCCCCGGC
>CAZNZF010000081.1:7997-9359 GCA_964577465.1 uncultured bacterium
GCCGGGGCTGAAGGTGTGCCGGCTCATCGTCGAGCAGGTCTTCGGCACGCCGGTTCGGGAGTTTCAGGGCGTTTTTCAGGGGCAGCGAACGGTATCCGGTTCCTCATAGTCCGGGTTGGTTTCCATTGCCGGGCCGGCCGCCGGGCGGGCTTTTTTCATGACGCGAGCGGTGAAAATCGGCGTGTACGGGATGGAGGAGGCGCCGGGGTTCCTCGCCGGTGAGCTGCGGGAAATCGGCCTGGACGCCCGGGAGCTCCCCGACCTAAATCCCGGGACCCTGGCCGGCCTGGACCTCCTCCACGTCTTCTACCCGCCCATGGCCTGGCGGGGCTTCGTCACGGCCAAGCTCCTGGGGCTGGCCACGGTGGCCCACTGGATGGGGAGCGACGTCCTCGCCGTGCGCCGGGGCCGGCAGCGGCTCAAGCTCCGCCTGTGCCTGCCCTTCGTGGACCTCCACCTGGCGGTGCACCGCCCCCTGGTGGACGAGCTGGCGGGGCTGGGCGTCCGCGCCCGGCACCAGCCCAACCTCTCCGAGCACCTCCGCGTGGAGGAGCCGCCCTGGCCCGCCGAGCCCACGGTTCTCTGCTACACGCCGCTGACGGGGCGGGGGCTGTACGGCGTCCCGCGTTTATTGGAGCTGGCCCGGCGCCTCCCCGGGGTGAAGTTCTACTCCTGCGGCTCCGGGGAGCCGCCCGCCGGAGCGCCGTCAAACTGGGAGCACCTCGGCCTGCTCACCGACATGGGGCCGGCGTTCGCCCGGACGCGGGTCCTGGTGCGCCCCACCCGCCGCGACGGCCTGGCCCGCATGGTCCTGGAGGCGCTGGGTTACGGGCGGAGGGTTGTCTGGACCCAGCCCTTCCCCCACGTCCTTTTCGCCCGGGACGACGACGAGCTGGAGCGCGCGGTCCGCGAGGCCCTGGATGCGGGGCCCAACCGGGGCGGTCGGGAGATGGTGCGCCGGTTTTTCGACCGCCGCCGCAACGCGTTCCGGTTGCGGGATTATTATCGGCTCCTGGTGGGCCGGATGCCGTAGGGGGCGGGTGGGCGGTCGCCGGTCGGCGGGTAAGGTTGCGCTGACGTAGGGGCGGGTGTCCACATCCGTCCGCCCCTCACCCTAGCCCTCTCCCCAGAGGGGGGAGGGGACCGCTGCAACCCTTAACCGCGAATTTTCCTAAATGTAGGGCGGGGGCTCCGTACCCCGCCCTTTAATTATGAACACGGGCGGCACACGGAGTTGCCGCCCTACAATCGTAATCCGCAAACATGCGATGACGTAGGGGCCGACCGATGGCGCGCCGTTTAGGTCGGTCCGCCCCTCACCCTAGCCCTCTCCCCAGAGGGGGGAGGGGACCGCTGCAACCC
>CAZNZF010000081.1:9459-9600 GCA_964577465.1 uncultured bacterium
ATGACGTAGGGGCCGACCGATGGCGCGCCGTTTAGGTCGGTCCGCCCCTCACCCTTAATCCCTCTCCCACGGGGAGAGGGAAACCACCCTACCGGTCCGTCAGGGCCTCGATGCCCGGCAGCTCCTTGCCCTGGACGAACA
>CAZNZF010000082.1:0-9598 GCA_964577465.1 uncultured bacterium
TGGGGATTTTAATCCCCGCCGCTTCCGGTTGCGATGCCGTAGGGCGGGGTTTCCTAACCCCGCCGCTTCAATAATTGCGATGTCGTAGGGCGGGGCTCCGTCCCCGCCTGCGGGCCGACCTGAAGGTCGGCCCCTACGAGTTGCAATCAAACGGGCGACCGTGGACTCATCGCCCCTACGGGGCGGATACGCGATTGGACGTAGGGGCGGGTGTCCACACCCGCCCGTTGCGATGACGTAGGGCGGCCCTTCTACGGGCCGCCGCGTATTGCGATGACGTAGGGGCCGACCTTCAGGTCGGCCCGCCCCTCACCCTAGCCCGTAAGCGCGCTTCCCCCCAAAGGGGGGAGGGGGCGGGCGGAAGTCGACTAGTAGTAGAAATTCCGCGCCAGGTCCAGGAAATCCTGGTCCAGCTTCTTCGTCTCGCTCACCGCGTCGGTGATTTCCACCGCCACGACGGCGTTGCCGGCCAGGGCGACCATGTAGCCGAATTTCTTGGCGGCGATTAAATCCACCGCGGCCGCGCCGAAGCGGGTGGCCAGGATGCGGTCAAAGGCGCAGGGGGTGCCGCCGCGCTGGAGGTGCGAGAGGACCACGTGGCGGGTCAGGTCCCCCGCCTTGCGGCCGAACTCCGGCGCCAGCGCCTGACCCACCGCCTTCGAGAGCTCGAAACCTATCCCGCCCAGGTAGACGTGACCGAACTCGTCCTTGGGCAGGTCCTTCTGGTACACCTCCCGGCCCTGCCACTCGGCACCCTCGGCCACCACCACCACGGCGTAGCGGTATCCCGCCTCCCACCGGCGCCGCAGGCTCCACAGGACCTCGTCCAGGCTGAAGGAAGCCTCGGGGGTGAGGATGTAGTCCGCCGCCCCGGCGACGCCGCCGTAGCCGGCAATCCAGCCCGCGTGCCGTCCCATGGCCTCCACGATGAAGATGCGCTCGTGGCTTTTGGCCGTGGTCCGCAGGTCGTCCAGGGCGCACATCACGCGCTCGATGGCGGTCCAGAAGCCGAAGGTGAAATCGGTGCCGGAGAGGTCGTTGTCGATGGTCTTGGGCGCGCCGACCATGGGCAGCCCGCGGTCGGAGAACTGGCGCGCCACCCCCAGGGTGTCGTCGCCGCCCACGGCCAGAAGGGCGTCCAGCCCCAGCTCGGAGAAATTCCGCTCGCAGGCCGGGACCTCCTCCTCCGCGTTTTTGCCGAAGGGGTTGGTGCGGCTGGAGCCCAGGATCGTCCCGCCGACGGGTAGGATTTCCTCCACATCGGCGAGGCCCAGGGGGATGGTGTCGCCGTGGACCAGCCCCAGCCAGCCTTTTTTTATCCCCAGGAACTCGTAGTCGTGGACGGTCACGCCGCGGCGGACCGCGGCCCGGATGACGGCGTTCAGGCCGGGGCAGTCGCCCCCGCCGGTGAGGATGCCTACACGCATCTTGGCCACATTCACACTCCCGGTTGCAGGTCGATGCCCTTGAAGAAAAGACGAGGATACCGGGGTCCCCCGGGGGCGTCAAGGCCCCGGCACGGGGAACCTCTCAAAATCGCCGAGCGGCTTACCGCGATGACGGGCGCGCCGTCAGCCCGTCACCGGCTCGCCGGTCGCGGGATTCAGGGCGGAGCGGATGAGCCTCCCGCGCCCACGGTCGCCGCGAAGATGCTCCACCAGGGCCCGGGCCACCAGGAGCCGGTTCCGGGCGCGCAGGCCCAGCATGGCGTCGTGGTTCGAGCAGCCGACGAGGAAGTGGACCTGCCCCGCGAGCCGGTCCAGCTCGTCCCGGCATTTTTCTAAAAGCTCCGGCTCGACCCGGAACCCGGCGGACCGCCCCCCGGCCCAGGCGTCCATCACCCGCCGCATCCGCAGCTCGAGCTCGCGGGGGTCTACCCCGTCGCCCACGCGGGAGAGGCGGACGAGCGGCTCCTCGACCCGGCGGCTCTCCGCGGTCAGCCACTCCTCGTCGAATTCGGCCCGCCCCAGGCGTCCCAGGTCGGCCGCGACGGTCCGCGCGGCGAGGAGCGCCTCGGCGAAGACGCCGACGAGGCCCTTCCCCGGTGTCCCCCCCGCCGTCTCCCCGGCGGCGTAGAGGCCGGTCAGGGCGGTGCGCCGCTCCGGGTCCACGGCCACGCCGCCCGGCGAATCCAGCCCACCCACGGCGGGCTCGGACAGGGTGATTTCCAGCGGCTCGTCGCGGGGCGACACACCCTCGGCCGCCCAGTGCAGCGCGGCGGCGGGGTGGCTGTCCAGGTAACGGGCGACGACCCGCTTCGCCTCCCCGGTCGAAAGGCCCGTCGTCTCGATGCGGCACGGTCCGAGGCCCGCGGTCTCCGCTTCGAGGACGGCCGCGGCCAGCCCGTCCGCCCCCTCGAAGGCCAGCGCCTCGCCCCGCGCGTTGAGGACCGGTAGGCCGTACTCCTCGACCAGAATCTCCACCGGCGCCCGGGAACCGGCCAGGACCGCGGTTTGCGAGCGGTGCTCCAGCCCGATGAGCTCCACCCCGGCCCGCAGGGCCAGGGCCGGGCCCGAACCGTCGTTGAAGGGTGAGGCCGGGCCGCGGTGGGGGCTGGACTCCGCCAGGGGGGAGCGGTAGAGGCCCGCCGTCGCCCCGGTCGCCAGGAGCACCGCCCGGGCACCGACGACGTGGAAGACGCCGCTGCGCACGTGGAAACCGGTGGCGCCCGCGATTCTCCCATCGGTCACGCCCAGGCCGGTGGCGGCGACGTGCCCGAGGGTCTCCACCCCGGCCCCGGCCAGCCCCCGGGCGAGGAGCGGTTTGGTGTCCCCGCCGCGGCAGGGCACGCCCCACCGCCCGGCCCGCGCGGGCTCGGGACCCTTCATCGCCACGGGCAGCCCCAAGTGGGTCAGCCGTCCGAGCACCTCGGCGCCCAGCTCCAGTAGGGGCCGGACCATCGCCCCGTCCACCGGGCCGCGCCCGATTTTTCCCAGGTGGGTGAGGTAGGACTCGACGGATTCGCCGGGGTGGAGGTAGGGGGAGAGGACGGCCAGGCCGGGGGCGAGCCGCCCGGAGCGCTCTATGGCGGCCTGCTCCATGAGACAGACCCGCAGGCCGGGCTCGAGCTCCTTCAACCGGAGCGCGGCCAGGCAGCCCGCGGCCCCGCCGCCGAGGATCAGCACGTCGTACTCCGCGCGGATGAAATCGGCCATGTTTCCGCTCCGGGGACGCCGGTTCCGGTCGGACACCGAAGGTATCATATTGCAGGGCGGCGGTTTGCGTCAAGGAATCCGTGCCGGCATTAATTTTGACGAAGGGGAATTATTAACACTATAATCCGAGCGTATTAATGAACAACCGCGAAAACGAGGCGCGCCGTGAAGCTGAAAACCATCCTGCCCCTCGCGCTGACCCTCGCCGCGACCGTGACCTGCGGCGCGGCCGAGACCGAAGGAGAGCCCATGCCCGGCACCAAGGCACCGGAGATACCGGCCTACGGCCAGGACCGCTGGATCAACTCCGAGCCCCTGACCATGGAGGCGCTGCGCGGGCGGCTCGTCCTGGTGGATTTCTGGGAGTACACCTGCGTCAACTGCCTGCGCACGCTGCCCTACCTGCGGGAGTGGTACCGGCGCTACGCCGACCTCGGTCTGGTCATCATCGGGGTCCACGACCCGGAGTTCGAGTTCGGCCGCGAGCGGGAGAACGTGGAGCGCGCGGTGGAGGAACTGGGCATCGACTGGCCGGTCCTGCTGGACAACGATTACGAGCTCTGGCGCCGCTACGCCAACAACTGGTGGCCGCGGAAGATTCTCGTCGACCCCGAGGGCGTCATCATCCACGACCACATCGGCGAGGGCGGGTACGGAAAAACCGAGGAAATCATCCAGGAGGAAATCGCAAAGCTGAACCCCGGCGTCGAGCTGCCGCCGGTCATGGAGCCGGTGAACCCCCACGACCGGCCCGGCGCCGTCTGCTTCCCGGCCACGCCGGAGCTCTACGCCGGTTATGAGCGCGGGCGCTACGGCCACGCGGTGGAGATGGACACGCAGGCCCGCTACGAGCCGGTCGCTACCCACGAGGTGCACCGGGCCTACCTCGAGGGCGACTGGCGCGTGGAGGACGGCCGGCTGCTCCACGTGAGTGAGGTCGACCCCCCCGGCGACCGCGTCGTCATCCGCTGCCGGGCCACCGAGGTCAACGCCGTGCTCCACCCCGAGGGCGACCGGCCGTTCCGGGTGTACGTCGAGGTGGACGGGAAGCCCATCACGGAGGCCGACGCCGGGACCGACGTGCAGTGGGACGCGGCGGGCCGCAGCTACGTAGAGGTGGACACCGGGCGGATGTACCGCCTCCTGGAGTCGCCGGTGTACGCCGACCGCGAGCTGGCCCTCTTCGCCACGGACGACGATTTCGGGCTGTACGCCTTCACCTTCGGCGCCTGCGTCGAGGGCCCGGGCGAGTGAACAATCACCCTCGACGGGCCTCGGAGCCCACCTTTCGCCCGCGCGGGCGTAGTGCTATAATCGTGCGAGATTCAACCTGGGAGGCGGCGTGGCGAAAAAAGTCCGCGAAGCGGTGGAGGTCCCGGTGGGGCCGGTGACACCCGGCATCCTGCGCGCGGCGGAATTTCTGCTCCTCGTCTTCGTCGGTTACTTCACCCTGGCGTACCTGCGGGCCGACCAGATGGCCGATCCCGTGTGGGCCTGGATTTACGGCGCGTGGGCCGTCCTCACCCTGTCGCTGACCCTGCGCTGGGTCCTGGTAGGCGCGGCGGACGGACGGTACGCGAGCTGGGGCCGGCTCGGCGTGTGGCTCTTCCGCGACCCGCGACCGGACCACGGCGCGCGGGGCTGGCTCCTGGTCGTCGCGCTGGCCGGGCTGGTCGCGTACCCCCTGGTCGGCGGCGTCTACCGTTTACTCACCGCCGCTTTCTCCCCGCGCATCGTCGTGGCACTGGCCGTACTGGTCGGATTGGTCCTCGTGGACCGGCTGGTGATAGAGCCTCTCGCGCGACGCAGCTGCGGGAGCGGTTAAAGCGCGATGGCCGGACGACACAGGCTCGGCCAGCATTTCCTGCGAGACGACCGGGCGGCGCGCCGAATCGCCGCCCTCGTTCCACCGGGCGTGCCCGTGGTCGAAATCGGCCCCGGCCGAGGAGCGCTGACGGCCCTTCTGGCTAATAAGGCCACCGCCTATGTTGGGGTCGAGCTCGACGACGACCTGGCCCGCAAACTGATAGAGCGCTTCGGCGACCGGCCGGGCTGCTCAATTGTGGAGGGGGATTTCCTCGACTACGAGCCGCCGGGACCGGGTCCGGTCTGGCTCGTGGGGAACATACCCTACGCGGTCTCGTCCAAAATCGTCCAGCGGGCGACGGTCGAGCGCCGGTACGCCGCCGCCGTGCTCATGTTCCAGCGCGAGTTCGCCGCCCGCCTGACCGCCCGTCCGGGCGATTCGGCCCGCGGCTCGCTGTCGGCCTACGTCGCCTACTACTGGGAGTCCAAAACCGCCTTCAAGGTCAAGGCGGGGAGCTTCTCCCCGCAACCGCGGGTGGATTCGGCGGTGGTCGTCTTCCGACGCCGGGACGCGCCGCCGGTGGAGGTGGCCGACGAGGAGGGTTTTTTCGGGTTCGTCCGGGCCGCCTTCGCTCATCGGCGCAAGCAGCTCGGCAACATAGCTCTCGAGAATTTAGACACGACCCGGCCCGAATGGCTGGAAGTCCTGGAGCGGACGGGCGTCGACCGGGGACGCCGGGCCCAGGAGCTCTCGTTGGAGGACTTCGCCCGGCTGTACAAAAACATACGCGAGGTGGGCGGTGGCGGTCGATAAACGCTTCGAGCGCGATTACGGCAAGCTGGCGGAGGACCTGGCCGGCTGGATTGCGGGCTACGTCCACGGGGCGGGATTCTCCAAGGTCGTCATTGGCGTTTCGGGCGGAGTGGATTCGGCCACCAGCGCCGCCCTGGCCGGCAAGGCCCTCGGCGCGGGGAACGTCCACGCGCTCCTTTTGCCCCACGCCGAGAGCGACCCGGGCTCCGAGGCCGACGGCCTCCTGGTCTGCGAGCACCTCGGGCTGGCCCACGAGCGTGTGGACATCACCCCCTTCTGCGCCCCGCTCCTTTCCAAAATCCCGCCCGACGCCCGCATCCGCCGGGGCAACGTCAAGGCCCGCGTGCGGATGATTCTCCTCTTCGACCGCTCCTCGGCCATCCCCGCCCTGGTCCTGGGCACCGGGAACCGGACCGAGGGGCTGCTCGGCTACACCACCCTCCACGGCGACGACGCCTGCGGCCTCAACCCCCTGGCCGAACTCTACAAGACCGAGGTGTGGGAGCTGGCAAAAGTGCTCGCCCTGCCGGAACGGGTCATTGCCAAGGCGCCGTCGGCCGACCTCTGGCCCGCGCAGACCGACGAGGGGGAGCTGGGGATGCGCTACCGCCAGGCGGACGAGGTCCTGTTCGACTTCGCCGAGCGGGGGATGGACCGGGAGGCGTTAATTAACGCGGGGCACGACCCGGCCGTGGTGGACCATCTGCTCGCAATCGTCGAGCGGTGCGCCTTCAAGTGCCGCGGCCCGGCCACACCGCCGAAGTACCGTTGACGTAAATCCCAGGCGGGGAGGTAACAAAATGAATCGCACGTCTTTCGTAATTCTTCTGGCAATCGCCGCCCCGTTCGCTTCCGCCGTCCAGGCGGACATGGCCTACTACCCCCTCTCCACCGACGAGGAGTACCTGGCCGGCCTCCTCGAATCCGATGACGAGGGGCTGGCCTCCCAGGCTCTCCGGGATTTGAGCGGCCGCGCCACCCAGGCGTCGATTCCGGCGCTGCTGAATTTCATCGAACGGACCGACAACCCCGAGCTTCTCATCCGCGCCGCGGGCATCCTGAAAAGAATCGGCGACCCGGCCGCCGCGGAAGCGATACAGGGCCAACTGCTCGGCATCGACCGCTTCCCCCTCCAGGAGCCGACGCCGGGGTTCGTCGCGGAGTACGGGGACCGCTACCGGCGCCTGGACGATGAAGCGAAGATAGCCGAGGCGCTCACCAACCAGTGGCGCTCGACCGTGGTGGACGCGGCGGAAAGCCTCGCCGACGCCCTGCTCACCCTGGACCCCGCCCTGGCCCGGAAAACCTTCGAAGAAATGCTCGACCAGCCCGCCGGCGAGGTGCAGTTGGACGGGATATACTCCGCCCTCGTCAAGCAAACGGACGCCGAGTCGGCGCAGCTGGCGGAACGGTACTTCGAACGGTGCCGCGGCGGCGACATCGTCGAGACCTGCCGCCTGCTGTTGAAGGCGGAAACGGATGATGCCTTCCGGGAATTTCTGACGATTCTGGAAAACCCCGAGACGCCGCGGCGCGACGAGCTCCTCGCGTTGGAAATCCACCGCCGGGGCGGGTTGAGCCAGGAGCTCATCGAGGAATACCGGCAGGTGCTGCAGACAATCATCCTACGTGACCCCGACCCGGCGACGATAGCACAGGCTGTGGACCAGTTCTGTCGTTACACACCCGACGAGGAAATGGCCGAGGCGGACGGATATCTGCAGACCCTGTACGAGGCCCACCCCGAAACCATCGACCGGGCCCTTTACAGCAGCCTCCTCCGTCGGAATCAGGAGGTCGGCCTGTCCATCGCCCGGACTGTAGTCCAGCGCGGGCTGCCGGAGAAGCAGGGCTGGTTTATCGAGACCGTCGTGGTGGGGTTGGTACATCTGGGCGGGGACGTCCACGGGTTCCTGAACGAGGCCTTCCATTCACCCGATCCGGCGGTCCGGGGCGCGGCGCTGCGGGAGATGGTCTTCCACAAACAGACCAACACCCTCACTTACGGCCTGGAGGCCCTGAACGACCCCTCCCCCGGCGTGCGTTGGGAAGCCGCAAAGCTGGTGCAGCAGTTGCTTAATGCATACCCGCGGACCTGGACCTACCCCACATCGGTGCCGGAGGTGTTCGACATCCTCTCCGCGGCCCTGGAGCGGGAGGATAACCCGAGCGTGTACGAGGTGCTCACCCTGGCCCTGGGCGCCACGAAAGACCCCCGGGCCGTCCCCGTCCTGGTGGGAATCTACGAGGACGCCGACCCCGCCGACGAGCACACCCGCGGGGGGATGCTCTACATCCTGCGCAACATGGGCATCCCCGAAGCCAACGCCGCCCTGGCTCACATGGACACGGCGGGCTCGGGGGGAGTCGACTGGCTGCGCTCGATTATTTACGACCCGTCCCCCGAAGACCTCGGGATAATCCGCGAGCGCTGCCTGGACAGCCCCGACCCGGAGGTCCGCCGCCTGGGCTTCCTCATCTACATCGACGCCGCGGAGGCCCCGGACGCGGAACTGCTCGCCGACCGGCTGGCCCGCGACCCCGACGCCTCGGTGCGGGAGACCATCGCCTCCGGCATGGCCAGCAAACGCCTCGACGCCCCGACGGAGACCCTCGTCGCCGCGTTGAACAACGAGAATTCGTGGAAGGCCCTGGAATCACTGTCCGGGATGCTCGAAAACCACACGGGCTGGAGCGCGGAGCTGGAAGAGGTCGTACTGGAAAACTACAGGCGGCTGCTCGCCGAGCCGCCGAGCTGGATAACGGAGTACTCGTCGGAGGCGTACGAGTACGAACGCGCCGTCGTCGGGCTGCTGGGCGCGCTGATGCCGCACCACCCGGAGACGGCCTTTTCGCTGATTTGCGACTACGTGGACACCGAGATGGACCCCGACGTGAAGGCCGGGATGGTCCGGCTGCTGGGGGATTACGACCATCCGGACTGCGTCGAGTACCTGAAGAGCTTACTCCGGGAGTCGCCACTGGTCGGCGTTCAGTTGGCGGCGATGGGCGCGCTGGACGCGCTCATCGGCGCCGGGACGGCGGACGACGTGGCGCCGCTGCTGGAAAGCGAGGCGGGCGACCTGCCCTGGAACGCGGCCTCCATGCTGTGCAAGTGGGGGGACGTGAGGGGGCTGGAGTATTACCTCGCCTACTTCGAAGAACACGGTTCCTTCGGCTTTCATAACCACTTCAGCGACATCGCCCGGGTGGACGACCCGCGGGCGGAGGCGCTCCTCTTCGAGCTGGTGGAACAACCCGAGTACCGCCTCTCTATCCTTCAGGCCCTCGGCGAGCGCCACGACCGCCGCACCGAGGAGTACCTGGCCGGGGCGGTGGAGTCGGGGGATTCGTGGGAGGTCGCGGCCGCCTTCTCCAGCCTGTGCCGGATGAAGAGCCCCCTGGCGTTGGTGCTCTTCGGCGGGCTGCACGCCCGGGCTGAAACCAGCGACGACGCGTACAACCTGTACCGCCCCCTGGCCGAAGACTACGGCGGGCCGGAGGCCCTGGAGCTTCTCATCGCCACTTACCGGGAGATGGAATCCGACCCGGCGTATGCGGACCGGTTGAGAACCCTCGTGGTCGAAATCAGCCGCATCGGCGCCGAGGCCGACGACTTCCTCCGCGAGGTGGCGGAGGGGGAGGGCAGAGCGGCGGAAATGGCCCGCACGATTCTCTCCCATCGGTGATAGGCACCGCCGCCTTGGACTCCGGGGGCGGTTCTGCTACCATACTTTAGGCTTGAGATTGCGCTCGACCTTTGACGGAGTGTCCCATGCTCGATTTACGCTACCTGCGCACCAGCCCCAACGAGGCCGAGGAG
>CAZNZF010000083.1:0-9571 GCA_964577465.1 uncultured bacterium
CGGGCATTAGACCGGAGATGGCCTCCGGCTCAACGTCGCCCCGCAGGACGCGCACGCCGGCGGGAAGTTCGCCCTCGCAGCGCCAGTCGATTAGGACGCCCTCGTCGGTCGCATCCGCGCCGAAGTCCACGACTTCCACCCCGCTGCCCAGCTCCACGTCGAAGTACCAGTCCGTCTCCTCGGCCCTGTACTCGTCTCCGCCGGCTATGGACTTCACCCGCCAGTAGATGCGGTCACCGTCCTGGATACCTTCCGTTATTTGATACTCGGAGGAGGTGATACCGGTCACTTCGTTATAGGTACCGAAATCGGAATCCTCGCTCCACCACAGAGTGTAGGACTCATGCCCCGGGATGGTGCAGTCTTCCCAATCCAGGGTCGGGGTTGCGGTTTGTACAACCTCCTCGCTCTCGGGCCAAACCAGATGGAAGATGTAATCGTCGTACAAGGCATATTTGATACCGAATTCAAATAAATACATATCGTAATTGAAATAGTGATATGCAATTCGAGGTTCATCATTCGAATCAAGAGCGATCGAACCACCCCAAAAATCTTTTTCGTCCTCTTCTTCCACCGTCTGAATTGTCCAATTCGTACCATTCCAAGAAGCATACTTAACAATACTGTATTCTTGACCAACCGAATACGTTATACGAGGAAACCCTTCTTGGGTTAGGGAAAGGTCACTTCCCCCTAAATCGATATCAGATTCGATAGTTTCATAATGCCATTGGCCTGACTGTCGGTACGCGTATTTTAGAGTTTCATCTTCGAGTATGTATGTCAATTTCGGGTTGTTATTTGCATCCAGCGTAAAAGACAAACCAGCGAATTTAGTGCCGTTATCAATCGTTTCTGTTACCCAACTCGAGCCTCCCCAGTACATATAGTACAGAACCTCATCATCTTCATTTACAAACACAATCCGCGGTTCCCCGCCAGTATCAAGCGCAAAATCAAAAACACCCGGGTAGGAATTGCTTGTAATCGTTTGGCATACCCACTCGGGATCATTGTAATATAAATATTTCATGTAGTAAATACCGGATTCTGCTTCGAAAAAGCAAAAACAAGGCGAACCGGATGAATCAACACATAATTTTGCACCACCAGCATTATCTGAGAGGTAGACAGGATATGTGATACCCAGGTGATAGTAATAAATTCCTGCAGAAGGAACATCTGCGGACCAAGAGATAATAGGATTATTGTTATTGTCAAGCGCCAATTTTACAGTACCAACGTAATGATATTCATAATAATGGTCCCAGGAAAGGTAATAAATCAGCTCTATTTCCCATGATGAGCCGTTCCAATACGTGTAATAGATAGCGCGATGGTCTTCAGGAGCTTTATCGTCAAGATAAAGAAAACATATTTGTGGAATGTCGTCATCACCTAACTCCAAGCTTACTGAATTATAGCCTTGAGTAAGGCCCAAAATATCATAATCGACGACTTCGCTACGCCACTCGCCCGCTACGGCGAGGACCGGCAGCATAAGAATCAAAACGGCGTACTTCATGGCGGACCTCCCCCAGTTTCAATAAAATTATTAGCACGTTTCATGCCATATGAGTGAGACGCGAAAAACACGCCTGCACCCCGCTTCGGCGTGTTTTATTATGAATATTCAATAGTATTTTAACGGGACCTTTTACCCCGCAGGCGGGATTTTTTCACTCGTACCGCAGGGCCTCGATGGGGTCCAGGCGGGAGGCCTTGATGGCGGGATAGGTGCCGAAGAAGAGCCCGACGATGACGCTGAAGGAGAGGCCCAAGAGGATGGACCACCAGGTGATGGCGTTGGGCAATTCGAGGACGGCGGCCAGAAGCGCCGCCAAACCCCACCCCAGCGCCACGCCGACCACGCCGCCGAAGAGGGTCAGCACCACGGACTCGGTGACGAACTGGGCGGTGATGTCGCGGCGGCGGGCGCCGATGGCCTTGCGCACGCCCACCTCCCGCGTACGCTCGGTGACGGCCACCAGCATGATGTTCATGATGCCTATGCCGCCGACCAGAAGCGACATGGAGGCCACGCCGACGAGGACGGCGTAGAGGACGGTCTCCATCTCCTTGAAGACCTCGAGCAGGCCGCCCTGGGTGGAGACCTCGAAGTCGTTGTCCTCGGTGGGCCCGACGCCGCGGCGGCGGCGCAGAAGGCTCTCGATTTCGTCGGCGGCGCGCAGGACCGTGGCGGGCGACGTGCTGGTCGCAATTATAAAGAGTGAGCTCCGGCCCATCTTGGTCGGCTCGAAGATGGTCCCGAAGAGCGTGTGGGGGACGATGACGTAGGTGTCCTGGCTCTGGCCCAGGAAATCCCCCCGCCGCCCCAGCACCCCGATGACGGTGAACCGGTAGCGCCCGACACGGACCTCGCGCCCCACGGGGTCGCGGTTGCCGAAGAGCGCCTCGGCGATGTCGGCGCCGATGACGGTCACCCTCCGCCGCGCCCGCACGTCGGCCCGGGTCAGGTCCCGGCCCGTCTCCACGTTCAGCGCGTTGACCAGGCAGAAATCCTCGTTGCCGCCGTTGACCATCACCATCTCCGTGGAGGAGCCGCCGTAGGTGACACGGGCCGAGGAGAAGTACATCGGCGTCACCGCCTTCACGTCGGGGCAGTAGAGGGCGATGGCCTCCGAGTCCTCCAGGGTGAGGTCCGGGCGGAACATGATTTCGGGGTCGGGACGGCCCGTCTGGACGGCGGGCATGGTGCTCACGTAGATGTAGTTCGAGCCCAGAGAGCCGATGTGCTCCGCCACGCTGTTCGACAGGCCCTCGATGAGGCTCACCAGGGTGATGATGACCGTGACCCCGATGACGATGCCCAGGACGGTCAGGAAGCTGCGCAGCTTGTTGGAGCGGATGGCGTCGAAGGCGATGCGCCCGGCCTCGCGCAGGGTCCCGGCGAAGAGGGTCCAGAAGGTGTGGCGGCGGGATTCCATATTTTTTTATGAAAGGGAGACGAGCCCGGCGACGATTTTTTGCTCATCGCCGGAGAACTTCTCGTGGAGGTCCAGCAGGCGGCGCCCGGCGGTAAAGCGCCGCGACACCCGGTCGCTGATGAGGGCATAGACGTCGGCGAGGCCGGCTTCGACGGCCAGGTCCCGGGAGCGGTCCAGGAAGCCCAGCACGGCGTCGGCGACGGTGGTGGCCTCACCGTCGAGGCTTATCCGGGCGTCGAGACCGTCGGCGATGGCGGCGGCGCGGTTGGGCGTAATCTCCTCCTCGGCGGCATGGAGCCGCCCGTCGCCCCAGCGCACCGCCAGCGCGGCCAGGATGATGAGCCCCGCCACGGCCGTCGAGTCCTCCACCGTGGTCTGCATGTCCGCCACGCGCACCTCCACGGTGGGGAGCATCCGGCGGGGGCGGATGTCCCAGTACAGGTCCTTCTCCACGGTGGCGCCCTGGGAGGCCAGGGCCGCAATCGCGGCGTCCACGTCGGCGAAGCTCTTTAGTAAGGGCGGTGCACCAACGGTCCGCAGCTGCGAATAAATGTCCAGGCGCGCGTCGGCGGCCGGGTGGCGCCTCCCCTCCCAGAAGGGGGAGTCGGCGGCGAAGGCGATGAACAGCGGCAGGTACGGGCGCAGGCCGTTGGCGATTTCGATGCGCTCCTCTTCCTCGGGCACGCCCAGGTGGACGTGGAGGCCCCAGAAGAGGCACTTGAGCCATTTGTCGCCCTGATACTCCGCCAGGCGGTGGTAGCGGGGGTAGTCCACCACGGGCTGCTCGCGCCAGCGGCAGTTCGGGTGCGCCCCGACGGGGAGGAGCTCCACGCCGGCCCGGTTCGCCGCCCGCCGCGCCAGGTGCCGCAGCCGCCGCAGCTCCGCCCCCACCTCCTCCAGGTCCAGGCACACCGGGGTGGCGACCTCCAGCGTCGCCTGGTGGACGTCGGGCTTGATTTCCACCCGCTCGGCCTCGGAGAGCGTGGAGAGGGTCTGGGTGATTTTCGGGACGAGCCGGCCCGTGGCCGGGTCCACCAGCCCGAACTCCTCCTCGACGCCCAGGGTGAAGAGCTCCACACGCCCCCTCGGTGATTTTGGGGCGATATTAGCACGGCGGCCGCGGCGCGTCCACCGGCGCCGCCGGGACGGTTTTTTTGAAAATACCCGTCCCCCAAGTTGCCACCCGTCCGGCGGTGAGTTAAACTAAAATGCCCCGCTACCGCGACCCCCCAAAATCCGTAAGGACGCCCGATGGACGAGCTGGAGCGCGACCTCGGCCTGCCCGCGAGCCTGGAGGCGGAGCGCCTGACCCTGGGCGCGGCGCTGCGATACCCCGAGGCGGTGCATCGCTGCATCGAGGCCAACCTGCGGCCCGACGACTTTTTAAAACCGCTCCACGGGCGGATTTACACCGCCGTCATGAACCTCTACTCCCGGCGGGACGGCGCCATCGACCTGGTGACCGTCTCCGACGAGCTGCGGCGCACCCCCGAGGGGCTCACCGACTCCGAGCTGGGCTACCTGGTGGAGGTGAAGGAGTCCACGGCGTCCACGGCGGGGATGGCGTCGCACCTGGAAATCATCCGGGACAAGGCGGTGTTGCGCTCGCTGGTGAAGGCGGCGGCGGTCATCAACGAGTCGGCCCGCGCCGACGCCGAGCCGCCGGCCACCGTCCTGGAAAAGGCCGAGGGGCTGATCCTGGAAATCGCCGAGAGGCGGATGCGCCGCGAGGTGCGGCCGCTATCCGACCTGGTGGACTCCGCCCTGGAGGAGATGCGCGCCCTCCACGAGGGGCGCACCGCCAAGAACGAAATCACGACCGGCTTCTTCGACCTGGACGAAATCCTCTCCGGCCTCCACCGGAGCAACCTGGTCGTCCTGGCCAGCCGCCCCGGCATGGGCAAGACGGCGCTGGGGCTCAACATCTCCCAGCGCATCGCCATCGACCAGGGCATCGGGGTCGGGTTCTTCTCGCTGGAGATGTCGGCGGAGGAGCTGGTGCGGCGGATGCTGTGCGCCGAGGCGCGGGTGGACTCCCAGAAGGTGCGCCGGGGGCTGATTTCCGAGGGCGACATGGAGAAGTTCATCGGCAAGGTGGCCCGCCTCTCCAACGCCCCGTTCTACCTGGACGACACGCCGGCCCTGTCGGTGCTGGAGCTGCGGGCCAAGGCGCGCCGGTTGGTCAAGCAGAAGGGCGTCGGGCTCATCGTCGTGGACTACCTCCAGCTCATGACCGCCCCCCACCGCCGCGCGGAGAGCCGCCAGGTGGAGGTGGCCGAAATCTCCCGCTCCCTCAAGGCCCTGGCCAAGGAGCTCGAGGTCCCCATCCTGGCCGTCGCCCAGCTCAACCGCCAGCCGGTGAACCGCCCCCGGTCCAAGCTGCCGCTTTTGTCGGACCTGCGCGAGTCGGGCGCCATCGAGCAGGACGCCGACGTGGTGATGTTCCTCCACCGCGAGGAGTACTACCAGGTCTCCAGCCCCGGCGAGGCGGCCCCGGAGGCGGCGGAGGGCCCGGACTACGGCAACGGCGGCGGCATCACCGACGACCTGGCCCGGATGCCGGGCATAAGCCAGGTCATCGTCGCCAAGCAGCGCAACGGCCCGGTGGGCTCCGTGTACCTCGTGTTCCGCAAGAGCTTCATGCGCTTCGAGAGCCTGGACCGCTCGTTCCGCACCCCCGCGCGGGCCTCGTCCTCCGGGGAGGGCGCCCCCTTCTGACCCGCCTTGACATCCGGGACGCGCTGGATTAGCCTAACACGGCGTGGTAGAGCCGGTCAGGCCCGGCCGTTCAGACGATGTACCCCAACCGCCCCATCTGGGCCGAGGTGGACCTCTCGGCCATCCGCGACAACCTCTTCGCCGTCCGGGAGCGGGTCGGCCGCGGCGTGAAAATCATGGCCGTGGTCAAGTCCGACGCCTACGGCCACGGCAAGCTCGAGGTCGCCCGGACCCTGGACCCCTACGCCGACTGGTTCGGCGTCAGCTTCGTGGACGAGGGGGTCGAGCTGCGCCAGGCCGGTTTCGACCAGCCCATCCTGTGCATGGTCACCCCCCTGGCCGACGAGCTGGACGCGGTGATCAAGTACCGGCTGACCCCGGTGCTGTCCGACGCGGAGCTGGCCGACCGCCTGGGCGAGCGCCTGGCGCGGATGGGCTGGCTGGACGCCTACCGCCGCGACTTCGACGTCCACGTCAAGGTGGACACCGGCATGGGGCGCCTGGGGGTGTGGTACACCGAGGCGCCGGAAGTCGTGGAGCAAATAGAGGCCGTCCCAGGGGTCCACGTCGCCGGGCTCATGACCCACTTCCCCCTGGCCGACGGCGAGGACAAGAGCTTCGCGGGTGAGCAGCTCGCCCGCTTCGCCGGGGTCCGCCGGGAGCTGGAAAAGAAGGGACTGAAGCCCGAGCTCTGCCACGCCGCCAACTCCGCCGCCGTCGCCGACCTCCCCGAGAGCTTTTTAGACATGGTTCGGCCGGGATTAGCCCTCTACGGAAGTTACTCCAGCCCCAACGTGACCCGCAACCTGGGCGTCCGGACGGCCATCGCCCTGCGGGCCCGCATCGCGGCGGTCAAAACGCTCCCCGCCGGTTCCACGGTGAGCTACGGCCGCCTCCACCGGATGGAGCAAGAGACGCCCGTGGGCGTCCTGCCGCTGGGCTACGCCGACGGCTGGCGCCGGAGCCTGACCGGCCGGGCCGAGGTGCTGGTGAGGGGACAACGGAGGCCCATCATCGGCGCCATCTGCATGGACATGTGCATGGTGGACCTGGGCGGGCTGGGCGAGGTGGCCCCGGGCGAGGTGGTCACCCTTCTGGGCCGCGACTACTCGGGCTCCATAATCGAGGTCGAGGAGGCGGCCCGCTGGATGGACACCATCCCCTACGAGGTCACCTGCGGACTGTCGGAACGCGTCCCCCGGCACTACCTCCGGACGGAGTGAACCGTGCCGCGAGCGGATACGAAAAGGATGAACACCTTCGAGCGCATCGGCGACTGGCTGATGGGCAAGACCCATACCATTGGGGGCATGTTCATCTTCTACGGCCGGACCGTGGCCCGCATCGCCCGGCGGCGGCCCCGGGGCAAGCTCGTCTACGACCAGATGATGCGCCTCGGGGTGGAGTCCATCGGCGTGGTGACCATGACCGCGCTCTTCACCGGGATGGTCATCGCGCTCCAGTCGGTGAACCAGCTGAAAATTTTCGGGGCCGAGGGGTACGTGGGCGGCATGGTGTCGGTGCTCTTCGCCCGGGAGCTGGGGCCGGTCTTGACGGCCATCATGCTCGCCGGCCGCGTGGGGGCGGCCATGGCCGCCGAGCTCGGCACCATGCGCGTCACCGAGCAGATCGACGCCCTGGAAACCCTGGCCAGCGACCCCCTCCGCTACCTCGTGGCCCCGAGAATTTTGGCCATGGCCGTCATGGCCCCGGTGCTCACCGCCCTGGCCATGGGCGTGGCCCAGGTGGGCTCCTTCTTCGTCTGCATCGTCCTGGCCGACGTGGACCCCGGGGTGTACATCGCCCAGCTCGACGCCTTCTCCGACGCCTGGGACATCGTCAGCGGGCTCATAAAGGCCTTCGCCTTCGGCCAGGTCCTCACGCTCATCAGCTGCTACTACGGCTTCACGACCTTCGGCGGGGCCGAGGGGGTCGGCCGGGCCACCACCAACGCCGTCGTCGTCAGCGCCGTGAACATCCTCATCGTGGACGTGCTCCTGACCACGCTCTTCTTCATCGCCTTCGATTAGGGGGAGCCGTGGACCCCGAGACGGTCATCAAAATCCAAAACCTGCACCGGAGCTTCGGCGAGACGGTGGTGCTCGACGGGGTGGACCTGGAGATCCGCCGCGGGGAGTCCATCGCCATCATCGGGCGCTCCGGCGTGGGCAAGAGCGTGCTCCTCAAGCACGTGCTGGGCCTGTTGATGCCGACCGAGGGCGAAGTGTGGTGCCTGGGAATCCGGGTGAACGGGGCCAGCCTGCCCGAGCTGTACGAAATCCGCTCCCGGGCGGGCTACGTCTTCCAGTTCGCCGCCCTGTTCGACTCCATGAGCATCCGCGAGAACGTGGGCTTCTTCCTGGACAACAACACCGACACCCCGCCCGCGGAAATCGACCGAATAGTGGACGAAAAGCTGGCGCAGGTGGGCCTCCCGGATACGGCGAACCTGATGCCGTCGGAGCTCTCCGGGGGGATGAAGAAGCGGGCGGGCCTGGCGCGCGCCCTGGTGGGCGACCCCGAAATCATCCTCTACGACGAGCCCACCTCCGGCCTGGACCCCATCACCGCCGCCGCCATCAACGAGCTCATCAACGAGACCAAGGAGTTCACGCGGGCCACCACGGTCATCATCACCCACGACATGGCCTCGGCCTACAAGACCGCCGACCGCATCGCCATGATGCACGAGGGGAAAATCATCTTCGACGGCACGGCCGTCGAGGTCCGCGCCACCGACAACCCCTACGTGCAGCAGTTCATCCAGGGCCGCGCCCGGGGGCCCATAGACCCCCTGTTCAAGTAAACGCGGCAGCCGGGCGATTCTGGTACAATAGTCCGGTCAACCGTACTTAACAAAATGAAACGTTCAGCCGAGCTCAAGGTCGGGATAACCGTCGTCGTCGCCCTGGCGATACTCGTCGCGCTCATCTTCTCCACGGGCGAGTGCCAGCTCTTCAGCCGGGGATACCAGCTGACGGTCATCTTCGACTCCGCCGCCGGCCTGGTCCCCGAGGCCAAGGTCCTCTACGCCGGCGTGCGCGCCGGCAGCGTCGAATCCGTCGAGTGGTTCAAACCCGAGGGCTCCGAGTCCCCCATGGTCAAGGTGGTCCTGCGGCTGGACGAGGACGTCGTGGTGCGGGAGAACTCGGTCATCGCCATCCGCCTCAAGGGGCTGATGGCCGACAAGTACGTGGACGTCACCCCGGGGACGACCGACTCCCCCGTAGTCCCGCCCGGCTCGACCGTCAATGGCGAGCGCTCCCTGGGCATGGACGAGCTCTTCGAGTCGGCGGGCAACATCGTGGTCAAGATCGGGGACGCCCTGGCCGATTTATCGAACCTCTTCGACGAGGAAACGGTGGCCCAGATAAAGGACACCATCGCCCACATCGACTCCATGGCCACCGACCTGGACGAGCTCATCCGGGCCTCGACGGGCGAAATTAACGCCGCCGTGAGGAACCTGCGGCGCATCACCGACGACGTGGCCCAGGTGACCGCCGGCGCCTCCAGGATAACCCAGAACCTGGAGGGGACCCTGGCCCGCTCGCTCCCCCGGTTCGAGAGCGCGGTGGCGGGCATCGAAGCCGCCTCCACCGGCGCGGTGGAGACCGTGGACCACATCAACGCCATCGTCGCCCAAATCGCCTCGGGCGAGGGGACCGTCGGGAAGCTCATCTACTCGGACGAGGCCTACGTGGACTTCACCGAGACGCTCAAGAAGGCCAAGACGCTCCTGGACAACATCATCGAGGACCCCCGGCGCTACCTGAACCTGTCGGTGTTTTAATCCCCTCCCCCCCTCTGGGGGGGAGGTCGGGTAGGGGGGTGCAGCGGCCCCCTCTCCCTTTCAGGGAGAGGGGTGGGGTGAGGGTAAGGGTATATTCGTTTAAGCGGCG
>CAZNZF010000084.1:0-9506 GCA_964577465.1 uncultured bacterium
GACCTTACCCTAACCCGTAAGCGCGCTTCCCCCCGGAGGGGGAGGGGACCCTACACCAACTCCTCGTAGCCGGAAAATTTCTTGAAGGTCCCCTTCTTCCAGGAGCACACCGGGCAGAAGTCGGGCAGGGGGTTATCCGCGGAGACGATGTGCGTATAGCCGCAGTTGGGGCAGATGTAAACGTCGCCGATGGCCCAGTCCTTCCCGGAATCCACGTTCCGCTTGGCGTCGGCGTACATGGCCGCGTGGATTTTCTCCGCCTCGAGGGCGAAGTGGATGCTCTTCTCGGCCTCGGTCTCGCCCTGGAGCTTGGCTATAGCGTCGTAGGCCGGGTACATCTCGTCCACCTCGAAGTTCTCGCCGTCGATGGCGGTCTGGAGGTTGTCGCCCGTGCCCACGAGGCCCCCGAGCGCTTTGAGATGGTTGGTGGCGTGGACGCGCTCGGCGTAGGCGATGGCGCGGAAGAGCTTGGCGACGTCGGCGAAGCCGGCCTTGTGCGCCTCGTCGGCGAAGGCGGCGTACTTCATGTGGGCCTGCGACTCGCCGGCGAAGGCGGCCCACAGGGACTGCTCGGTCATCTTGTGCATGGGGGCTCCTCAGGAATGTTGAGGCTCGCGCCTGAATGTTTCGCGTCTCAACCAGCCCGCCTATTTTACACGAACGGGCGCGGATGAGCAATTTGACGGCGTCTCAATCCCGGTGCGGACCGGGCGATTAAAAAAGCGGAGGCTCGACGCCTCCGCCCCGTCCGAAAATAAAACCGGTTCAATCGAGAATCTCGAAGGCATCCAGGTCGGCACCGCACTCCGGACAGATCCAGTCGTCCGGCAGGTCGTCGAAGCTGGTTCCGGGCTCGATGTCACCCGCCGGGTCGCCGCGCCGGGGGTTGTACACGTAACCGCAAACGGTGCATTCGTATTTCTCCACTGTGCCTCCTTGGCTGTCCCGTTCGGCGCCTGTTGACGCGGTTCGTTTCCCACCCAATCCGTGGCTGAGCCTAGGGGAATTATCGCCATCTTTTACAAAAAAGCAAGCCTTTTTCGTCGGGCGCGATAAAGGTATGAAAAGACGACCCGTTCCCCGGCCGGGAAACGGAGTGATGTCCCCTCCCCTATTCCGCAAAGGACACCCGCATCGGCACTTCAAGGACGCGCCGCGAGCCGCGTTTAAATCCGCTCGAAAGCGTCCGGTGGGACCGGGCCCCGCCCCGCGACGCAGCCTCGCTTTTTTACCAGGGCAGCCCCCGCGAGCGCAATTTTAAATCCGCTCGAACGCGCCCGGTGGGACCGGGCCCTGCCCCGCGACGCAGCCTCGCTTTTTTACCAGGGCAGCCCCCGCGAGCGCAATTTTAAATCCGCTCGAAAGCGTCCTTGTCCGCCCCGCACTCCGGGCACACCCAGTCGTCGGGCAGGTCGGCGAAGGCGGTGCCCGGCTTGACGCCGCTCGTCGGGTCGCCCTTGGCCGGGTCGTAGATGTAGCCGCAGATGGTGCACTCGTACTTGTCCATGAAGACTCCTCGGTCGTCGTGTGGTTAAGGTGAACAGGTGAAAAGCAATCAGCGCGGTTTTTCCTCGAAGCCGCGCCGGAAACAGGCCAGGTTGCGCTCCAGATACGTCGGTTTGCTCTGGGCCCGGATCCCCTCCTCGACGTGCCGCCCGTCGAAGGGCAGGGCGCCCGACGCCGCCAGCGACCCCAGCAGCACCGCGTTGGACGAAATCCAGCTCCCCCGCTCCACGGCGAAGGCGGTGGCGTCCAGGGCGATGACCCGTCCCGCGAACCCTTTGAACGCTGCGACGATTTCCTCCACCGGCGGGTAAGGCTCCCGCTCCAGCCGGACCCACAGCGGGTCGATTTTCGAGGTGTTCAGGAGCACCACGCCGCCCCGGCGCAGATACCGGCTCGAACGCCAAGCCTCCACCGCCTCCAGGGCGAAGAGGACGTCGGCCTCTCCCGGGGCGATGAGGGGGCTTGAATCGGGCGCCCCGCCGATGCGCACGGTGGAGATGACCACCCCGCCGCGCTGGGCCAGCCCGTGGGTCTCCACGCTCCTCACCGGGACACCGGCGGTCTCGGCCGCCGAGGTCATCACCCGGGAGGCGGCGCCGACGCCCTGGCCCCCGACACCGACGATGTAGATGCAGCAGGTATCCGCCATCCGTCCCGCCTCCTAGTACGCCCGCCTGTATTCCAGGTCCTGCTCGATGGCACCCACCGGACACACCTGCGAACAGCAGCCGCAGCCGATGCACAGCTCCGGGTTTATCTGCACCCCCCCGTCGTCCTCGAAGTAGAACGCCGGACAGCAGAAGTACTTGATACAGGTCTTCTTCAGCTCGCACTTGTCCTTGTTCACCCGGTACGGCGGCGGCATCTTCCCCTCGCGTTTCCAGGCGCTCGTAGTGTAGAGCATGCACGGGTGCTTGAGGATGACCACCGCCGGGCCGTCGAACTCCAGCCCCTTGCGCACCGCCTCGCGCACCGCCTTGATGTCCCAGGCCTCCACCTCGTCGATGTACGGCACGCCGATGGCGGCGAGAATGGCCTTCGGCTCCATGGCCGGCCGGGGATTCTCCCGATTCCGCCCCGAGCCCGGGTTGGGCTGGTGGCCGGTCATGGCCGTGATCTGGTTGTCCATCAACAGAACCGTCACGTTGTGGTCGTTCCACACGGCGTTGATGAGCCCCGGGAGGCCGGCGTGGAAGAAGGTCGAGTCGCCTAAAAAGGAGGTCACCTTGCCCTCGGGCAGGACGTGCCCGACGCCCTGGGCCACGCTGGGGCCGGCCCCCATGCACACCAGGCTCTCCCCCAGCTCGTACGGCGGGAAGTAGCTCATGGTGTGGCAGCCGATGTCGGCCTGGGGGTGCCCGTGCAGGCCCACGGCCATCTTCGTGCCGTAGACGGCGGAACGGTGGCCGCAGCCGGGGCAGAGCTGGGGCAGGCGCGCCGGGGCCTTGTCCGCCAAATCCAGTACTTCCAAAGGATATTCCCGCCCGAGCCTTTCGGCCAACAGCCCCGCGAGGCGTCCCGGGTCCAGCTCGCCCAGATGCGCCTCGAATGCGCCGCCCGCGCGCAGCTTCTTGCCCAGGCCGTCGATTTTCGTACCCAGCCCCGCCTCGTAGGCCAGCGCCTTGAGCTCGGTCTCCACCACCGGGTCCAGCTCCTCGACGACCAGGACCTCGCCGCGGGATTTGCAGAACTCGACCAGCTTTTTCCGCGGCAGGGGGTACGACAGGCCGAGCTTGAAGATGTCCGCCCCCCGGCCCAGGAGGTCGAGCGCCGTCCGGGTGTTGAGGTAGGCCGCGCCGCCGGTGATAATCCCGAAGCCGACGTCCTCCCCCGGCGCCTCGACCGTCCGGTTCCACGGACCCTCCTCGGCGTATTTCTCGAAGGCGTCCAGCCGCTCCAGCGCCCGGCGCTTCATGACCAGGAAATCCTTGGCGATGGGCACCTGGACGCGTTTCGGCACACCCTCCGGCTCGGGGAGGTTCTCCGGCACCGGGCCGAGCTCCACCTCCATCGTGGCGTGGCACACCCGGGTGGTCACCCGGACCAGGACCGCCGTCCGGTGCTCCCGCGCCTTGGCCACGGCCCACTTGAACATCGCCTTGGCCTCGGGGGAGTCCGAAGGCTCGAGCATGGGGAAGTAGGCCATCCGGGGGAAGTGGCGGTTGTCCTGCTCGTTCTGCGAGGAGTAGGCGGACGGGTCGTCGCCGACGATGACCACCATCCCGCCGGGCAGCTCGTAGAGCGGGAGCTGGACCACGGCGTCCGAGGCCACGTTCAGCCCGACGCTCTTCATGAACACCACGCTCGGGTGCCCGGCCAGCGCCGCTCCCAGGGCGAACTCCGTCGCCACGATTTCGTTGGTCGAGTACTCGAAGTACAGGCTAGGCGCATGGGCGTCCAGGATGGCCCGGGCGATTTCGGGAGTGGGCGAGCCGGGGTAGGTCGTCGCCACGCGGACCCCGGCCTCGAACATGGCGCGGACCAGGGCGTAGTTGCCCATCAGGAGCTGGCGCGTCCCGGCGGGCGCGGTGTAGAGTGCGGTCGGCTCGGCCATCTTGCGCCTCTTTTTTAAAAAAGTCATAGAACTACGGCACAAGTCTAGGATAAAAATCCCGGGCTGTAAACTCGGGGGCGCAAATGAGACCCGGGGTACAGAACGATTGCAGGGAACGAAAAACGGTGATGAGCGTATTTTTAACGACGCTCCGCGTCGGAACACCCGCAGCTTCACAATCCCCCCTTACCCGTCAGTGAATGAAAGAACCTCGTAACCGCCATCCGTAAAACGCCGAAGCGCGAAAGGCACGGCCGGAATCGGAATGAAGGAAATCATCTCAGCCAGCGGGCTGACTAAATCCTACGGCGAGGTCAAGGCCCTGGACGGCCTTGATTTATCCATCAACGAAGGCGACTTCTTCGGCTTCCTCGGCCCGAACGGGGCGGGCAAGACGACCACGATTCGGCTGCTCACCGGGATTATCCGGCCGGACGGCGGGAAGATAACCATAGACGGATTCTCCCCCGACCAGCGGGGGAGGGTGGCGGGAATCATCGGGGTGGTGCCCGAAAGCCGCGGCTTCTACGATTGGATGAAGGCGGAGGAGTACCTGAGGTTCTTCGCCGCGCTTTACGGATTGAAGGGCTCCTCGGAGGTTGAGACGGTCGAATCGCTCCTGGAGCAGGTGGATTTGGCGAAGGACGCAAAGAAGCCAATCGGTGCTTACTCCCGCGGAATGAAGCAGAGGCTCGGGCTCGCCCGGGCACTGGTGAACAGCCCCCGGGTGCTTTTTCTGGACGAGCCCACCCTCGGGCTCGACCCCCAGGGGCAGGAGGACATCGGGAACCTGTTGCGAAATCTGAACCGGCAGGGCGTCACCATCTTCTATTCCTCGCACCTTCTGCACGAGGTGTCGGAGCTGTGCTCAACAATAGCGATAATCAACAAGGGCAGGCTGGTCGCCCAGGGAACGATGGGGGAGCTGCAGAAAAGGACCAAGCTGAACGAGGCCTACCTTATCAAGATAGAGGGAAACCTCGAGGACTTGGAGCTGACCCCGTTTCTTTCCGGAATAGACAAGGTCAAAATTCACGACTCCCTGTCCGAGTTCGTATTCCAGGGCAGCCTGGAGGATGCAAACGGGCTCCTGTCCCTTTTACGGGAAAACGGAGTGAAAATTCTCGAGTTCCACTCACAGACCGAAGCGCTGACGGACGTTTTCCTCAATCTCGTATCGGGTGCCTGACATGTTCGCTACCGTCTGGCTCAAAGAGTTAAAAGCCCACCTCTTCACATGGAAAGGCTTGGTGTGGCTCGTGCTGGCGGCCCTGTTGTTCAGCCTGACGTGCTACCTCCTGCTGACCGACGCGGAGCTGACGCTCCTGGACCACACCGAGATGCTCTGGCTCTTGAGCATGATAATTATCGGCACGGCGTTCCTCATCGTGACCATCGACGCCTCCTCCCTAATCACCTCCGAGTTCGAGAAAGAAACCGCCGAGAGCCTGTTCCTTTCACCCCTCCCGCTCGGGCAGTTCATCCTGGGCAAGCTCCTGGCCTCCCTCACCCTCTGGTTCACGATTCTACTTATTGCAACGCCCTATATCATCGTCACCGCCGCCGGCACCGGCCTCGCTCCGGCGTTCCTCGGCTACGTCGCCCTTCTGGGGACCCTGGGGATTTTCGCGATTATCATGATAATCTTCGGCATTTCCCTTCTGTTCCGCTCAATCAAGAGCACGCTCACGACCTCGCTCGTCGTCCTTCTCGCTTTCACCGTCCCGGCCCTCTTCTCCTCGACCCTGAAAAACAACCCCGCGGCCCAGTTCTTCGCGAAAGTCAACCCGGTCGACAACATCTTCTCATCCCTGGACAACGTGCTCGTGGACTTCCAGCGCTCGATTTCACAGAACTGGCAGTTCATCTGGCCGCTTCTCGTATTCCTCGGCGTTGCGTTCGGCTTTATGCTCCTCGCGGTAAAAAGGTTCCGGCGTCGGGGTGTGGTAAGGGGCGATTGAGGCATGACCCAGAAACCCTCACTGCTATTAATCTTCAGCCTCGTCCTTCCGGCCGCGGCTATCGCCGAGGCGGGACAACCGGCAGTCGCTGCGACGCCCCCCCTCGAGCTAAAAATCCTCTCATCCGCGAGCCTCAACGGAACGGCCGGGGATTTCGTCACGGTCGAGGCCCGGATTACGAATGTGGGGCCAAGCCCTATCTCCGGCGTCGCCACCTATCTTTCACTCATCGACATGGAGAATAAGCAGCCGGTCGATTTGGAGGATTGGAGCGCGGAACGGGGCGCCTATATCCCCGCAATCGATGCGGGCCAGACCGTCCCATTGAGCTGGAAGGTACACTTCGTGGTGCCCGGCAGCTACTCACTCGTCGTCGTCGCCTTCACCCCGGGCTGCGAAGTGCCTCAGGTCAGCACCATCACCCACTTCGACGTCAAGCCCAAGCAGAACCTCAACCCGGGCCAGGTCCTGCCCGTGGCCATCGGAATGCCGGTCGCGCTGGCGCTGTTATTGCTTCTCGTGGGTGCGGGACGGCGGAGAAAAAAAGCGAAATAATTCCATTAAAAAGGGCGGGGATTTTAATCCCCGCCGCTTTTAGGTAATCCCAGTGATTCCTAGAAATAGTACCTTATCGCCAGGCCGCCGGAGACGTCGAAGCCCACCGCCGGGATGAAGTCCAGCCCCAGCCCGATTTCCGCCGACACCCCCAGGTGCCCCTCCAGGAACAGGTACTCGCAGCCGATGAGCCCCCGGCCGGAGACGTGCACCTCGCCCTCGGCCGGCTCGTCGTGGTCGTCCTTCTTGGCCTCGTGGACGGCCATCCGCCCGCCGACGCCCAGGTACGGCCGCCAGGGTAGCGGGAGCCAGCCCGTGTGGATGAGCCAGTCCGCCCCCGCCGCGATTCCGCCCGAGAATGACCAGGCCAGGTGGAAGTCCAGCGCGGACGGGGGCGAGAAGTTCCACTTGGCCGAGAGGCCCGTAGGCTCGCCCACGATGAGCCCCAGGCCGAAATCGCGCACCTGCGCCGACGCCGTCAGCGCCAGGGCCAGAATCAACGCCGCCGCTACAATCCGCATCGTCCGCCTCCCTCTGGGAACCGCCGCCCCACGATTGCTGGTATAATAATAACACTCGGGAGGTCAAAGATGCGAACGACGGTTTTCATTCTCGTTCTTGTGATTTCTGCGTGGGCGCAGACGCCCGCCCCGACGCCCTCCATCGCCACCGACGAGCTGCGGGCCGAGGCGGACCGGACGCCGTCGCTGGAGGCCGCGGCGACCGCCGGCATCACCACCGGTCAGACCGCCGGCGAGCAGCTCGCCTACGAGGACTCCCAGGGCCGCTGGATTCTTTCATGGGGGTCGACCTACGCCGACGACCACTCCTGGTTCGAGTACTACCCCCTGGCCACCACGTTCACCGCGCCGTTCCCCTGCCGACTGGTCGCCTACCGCATCTGGTGGTCGGGCTATCCGGCGATGGACTCCATCCAGGCGCAGAGCGCGGTCCCGACGCTCGACGTGATGCTCTACGCCGACGACGGCCAGGACGGGACGCACCGTCCCGCGGGCGATCCGCGATTCACCGACAGCCTGGACGTGAGCTGGGCCGCCGCCGGGTGGATAGAAATCGACGTCTCGGACTGGCGCGTGGACCTGGACGAGGGCGAGGTCTTCCACCCCGGCTGGAGCTCGAACACGGAGCTCTCCAACGGGCTGTCGCTCGCGGTGGTGCCGGGGTCCTACTCCTGCTGGTACTCGTCGGATTCGCCGCAGGGGCCGGTGTGGATGGACGCGCAGGGCGACTGGACGCACGTGGTGGAGGCGGTGGTCGAGAAAATGTAGGGCAGCCCTTCTACGGGCTGCCGCGGCGGGGCGTAGAAGCCCCGCCCTACACGGACCGTCGCAATTTCAGAGTGCCGGTGTATAAAAAAACCGCCCCGCATCCAACGCAGGGCGGCTTTTTTCTAACTATTAATTAACCGCCCACGGGCACCCACTCGCCCGTCGCCTCGTCGTACTGGTAGGCGTTGCCGTCCTCGTCGTAGGCCGTGTCGTCCACGGGGGTCGGGTCCGGCACCTCGGGGATGTTATACAGGCTTTCCTGGGCGTCATCCGCGCCCTCGCCCTCGTACTCCACCCACACGGTTCCGCTGTCGTCGGTGTAGGTGTCAAGGTAGAAGTCGCCGGAGCCGTCATCGTCATCGGCCAGCGCCGGGATGAACAGGGCCAGCACCAGGAGCACGGGCAGGAAACGGAGCATCGATTCCTCCTAAAAAATTGAAGTCGACTCAGTATATCCGCGCAGTTGTGGAATTCCCAGTTTATTTTACGATGACGTAGGGGCCGACCTTCAGGTCGGCCCGTTCCGAAAATGTAGGGCGGGGATTCCTATCCCCGCCGCTTTGTAAGGTAGCCCTCACCCCGACCCTCTCCCACCGGGAGAGGGGGGTCAATCCGCGTGTTCCTGCCAGATTTTATCTATCTCCGCCACCTTCTCCACCGTCCGCAGGCTCACCGTGATGACCTTCTCGATGAGCCGCACCACGAAGTCGTCCTTCGCCGGGTACTTCCGGTACTGGTCCAGGACCCACTCCACGGCGCTGCGGTTGCCGAGCCGGTATTCCAGCGCACCAGGCGGCACGCCCCGCAGCGTCAGCGAATCGTTGTACCGGACGACGGTCTTGTCCTTCGAGTCCAGGCGCAGCTTGGGGCAGGCCCAGTCGAACGGCGCGCCCTTCAGCGGTTTTTCGACGCGCGTCAGCGTGCAGGGCTCCGCCTCCTCGTAGGTCAGGTGCAGGGCCGCCAGCTTCTCGCCGAGGGCCGCCATCCGAGCGAACACCTTCGCGCCGCCGAGGAGCGGGATGCGCGGCAGGGATTTTTTCAGGTTTTTCTCGTATTTTTCCCGGTAGCCGTGGGCGTGGAGGAGGGCGTAGGTGTAGTGGAAGATGCGCCACGGGGAGGCGGGGCCGAAGGCCGGGTCGGCGGCGTCGGCCTTTGGGTCGTAGAAGTCGCCTTTCAGGCCGTAGCGGGTGCGGAAGAGATGAACGCCCCAGGGCGTGACGTTCAGCCGCCGGTTGGAGCCGTCCTCGTCATACACATATAGCGGGAAACATTGAAGAGGTGTAAAAGCATTTAAATCTATTATCATATTTACCACTATGGGTGAAAATGGTTGGGTTCCCTGTCCAGTTCCCCTAAAACAAATAACCCGGTTCTCCCGCTCCGTCTCCGGCGTGGGGAGGAATATAGGGAATTGATGTATGTCTTGATTCATAATCGGACAAAAGTATAGATATTGTTTATTGAATGGGCGGTATAACGAATTACGGATATTACTATTAATGAACTCAGTGTATCTTTCCCTTGTTAAATCACGTTTTAAATCTCTGCTCCAATTTACGTCCTCATTTGAAATAAACGAATCCAACTCAGGGCCAAATGCCGGTCTACCGCTCCTTTTCCATCTATCAATCTCAAGGTTAT
>CAZNZF010000085.1:0-9411 GCA_964577465.1 uncultured bacterium
CGACGGCGCGCCGTTCAGGTCGGCCCGCGGGCGGGTGTGGACACCCGCCCCTACGTCATCGCACGTCAACGGCCATCGAATGTTTTTATGTAGGGCGGCCCCTCTGCGGGCCGCCGCGGCGGGGATTAAAATCCCTGCCCTACATTCAGGCATCGTTCTTTCACATACAGGCCCACCCCGCCCCGGTCACATGCCCCGGAGCTCCTCCAGGTGTCGGTGGAAACGGGTGTAGTGCCCCAGGGCCAGCTCCAGGTCGCGCCGGTGCCGGGACTCGGAAAAGCGCCCCAGGCCGCGGATGGTCGCCCGCAGCTCGTCCTTGGCGAAACCGGCGAAGTTCAAAAAGCTCTGAACCCTGCCCACCTCCTCCAGCCACGGCCGCACGTCGAAGGCTCCACCCTCGACCACCCCCTCCGAGGCGTCTATGACCCGGACGCCGATTGCTTCAAGGGCGTCGGCGGTGGCCGTCGGGTCCTCGAAGTCCCCCGAGACCCAGGCTATTCCCAGGGTCGCGACCACGACGAACAGGCCCGCGGTGGCCCAGTGCGCCGCCCGCCGGGACACCTTCCGCCCGAAGACCGTGTAGGTCGGCCCCTTTATTTTACTTCGGCTCATCCTCGGACATCACCTCGACCAGCATCCGGTCCATCATCTCTTCGAACTTGTGGTAGTAATCCATGCCGGACACGTAGTCGTTGGGCAGCTTCCCCACGGCGTAGGAGCCGAAGGCGGTGACCGCGTCGCGCAGCGCCGCCTTGGCCTGCCGGGCCAGCTCGTGGGTGGCGGGGACCTCCTCCACGCGGACGAGCCAGGCGGTGGTCTCGAAGCCTTCCTCTTCGATTTTTTCCGCCGCGGCCAGGAGCTCCTCGGCCAGGGGGAAGAGCGCCTCGAGCGAGTCGGCGAGGGGGATTTCCGGCTCCTCCCCGGCGCACCCGATTAAGAACAAGAGCCCGACCAGCGCGGCCGGAACGAGCCATCTACCCATTATCGTCTCCCTCCAATACATCCCACCGGCCGTCGTGGACGCCGAGCGTTTCTTCCAGCCCCGGCCGCCACCAGGCGTCGTCCTCCACCGCCGGGGCCAGCGCCTCGATGAGGTAGGCCAGCGGCTTGGCGAAGGCGGAGACGGGTCGTGAGATCGGCCCCTCAGAAAGCTCCCGGCGCGTCTCGGGGCCCGAGGGCAGGCGGTGTACGAAGAGCACCACGGCGGCGCAGATTAAAACGCCCTTCACCAGGCCCAGCACCGCGCCCCCGAGGTGGTTCAGCCAGCCGACGATGGTGGCGTCGATGAGCGTGGTCAGGAATTTCGCCAGGAAGTGCACCCCGACCAGCGCCGCGATGAATACCACGATGAAGGCGATGGGCCCGCTCAGGTCGAATCCGGCCACGTCCACGGCGAAGAGCCGCCCCAGTGGCGTGTAGAGGACGGCGGCGAGCATGTAGGCCACGATGACGCCGGCCAGCCCCAACGCCTCGCTCACCAGGCCCACCAGGAGCCCCCGCAGGAGCATCCCGGCCATGACGACGGCGAAGAGCCAATCGGCCCAGCCCACGGATACCTCCTAGCACGCCCCGGCGGTGCACAGGGCGATGGAATTGAGCTTGGTCTCGGTGGTGTCGGCCCGGGACAACAGGATGATGGGGGCCGAGGCTCCGGCGACCATCCCCCCCACCTTGGCCCCGCCGAGGTAGATCAGCCCCTTGGCGAAGATGTTGCCGGTGTGGATGTCGGGGACGAGGAAGACGTCGGCCTTCCCGGCCACGGGGCTCGTCACGCCCTTGACCCGCGCGGATTCCTCGTCCACGGCCAGGTCCAGGGCCAGGGGGCCGTCCACCTCGCAGGCGCCGAACTGCCCCCGCTCGCCCATCTGGGCCAGCGCCGCGGCGTCCAGCGTCTCCGGCATGTCCGGGTTGACCTCCTCCACGGCGGCCAGCACCGCCACGTTGGGCCGCTCGTACCCCAGGCGCCGCAGGGCGGCCACCGCGTTGGAAAGAATCGCGGCCTTGGTCGGCTGGTCCGGCCGGATGTTCAGCCCGCCGTCGGTGACCCACAGCAGCCGGTCGTGCCCCGGCACCTCCAGGCAGGCGATGTGCGACAGCAACTCGCCGGAGCGCAGGCCCTTTTCCCTGTCGAGGACGGCCTTGAGGGTGACGCCGGTGGGGACGCTGCCCTTCATGAGCATCCCGGCCTCGCCGCTTCGCACGGAGGCCACGGCGGCGGCGGCAATCTGTGCGTCGCCCTCCACGTCGCGCAGCTCGAAGGGGGAGATGTCCACCCCCGCCTTTTTCGCCGCGGATTTAATTTCCTCAATGGGACCGAAGAGGAGGGCGTCCACCAGCCCGGCCCCGTGCGCCTGGGACACCGCCTGAAGCGTGTGGGGGTGGGCCGCTCCGGCCACGGCCAGCCGGCGGCGCGCCGCCCCCTTCACCCTCTCGTGGATTTCGGCGAAATTTCTAAGCATCGGGAACCTCCACAGTTGTTATGGCGAGAGGGAGTCGGAATGATGTTTAGTCCAGAGGGGCCATATTTCTAAGCATCGAGGACCTCCGCTGGGGTTAAGGTTCCTCTCCCAACTGGCGCAGCTTCGTGCGCGGACCGGCGTAGTCCGGGTTCAGCTCCAGCGCCTTCCGGTAGGCCTCCACCGCCTCGGCGGTGCGGCCCAGGGCGGCGAGGGCGTCGCCCATGAAGTTCCAGGCCGGGGCGAAATCCGGGTCCATCTCCACCGCCCGCCGGTACTCGATTAGGGCCCCGGCGTGGTCGCCGGTCTGGTAGCGGCAGTCGCCCAGGTAAACCCGGGCCTCGACGAAGGCGGGGTCGACTTCGAGAGCGCGCTCGTAGGCCCGCGAAGCCTCCTCGTAATCCCCCCGGGAAAAGGAGCGGTCCCCGGCCAGCAGCTCATCCACCGCCTCGGGGTCCCGCGAGGAGAAGGTGCCCGAAGAGTTGGACAGAAGCGCCAGCGCCCCCTGGGCCACCTCGCGGGCCACGGGCTGGAGGGGGTCCATATCCAGCGCGGCCTGGGCCGACGAGAGCGCCGCATCGACCCGTCCGAGCTTGAGCTCGACGGCGGCTATCCAGGCCCTCGGCTCGGCCGCCGCCGGGTTCACCTCCACGGCCCGCTTCATCGCCTCCCGCGCCCGGTCCAGGTCGCCGGTGGCGAAGGCCAGCCGCCCCACCGCGAGCTGGTAGGCGTAGCTGGCGCTGCGCAGCCGCTCGGGGTAGGAGTCGGTGAGGTGCGCCAGGCGCGAGGAGACCTCCGCGGCGCTCCCCCCTCCCTCCAGCGCGTAGATGAGCTCCCAGCACCCGCGGTCCAGCTCGGCCGCCAGGGCCCGGTCGCTCTTGACCAGCGGCGGCACCTCGCGGACCTCCACGACGCCGTGCGCCGCGGTGATGATGACCAGAATGAGGGGCACCAATCGCGTCATGGCTCGGTCTCGTTATCCTCCAGCAGCCGTTTGGCGTTGCCGACGACCAGACGGCGCAGCTCTTCGGGGGCTTCGACGGTGACCTCCCCCGGAAAACCGGCCAGCCACCGGGCCAGCTCGGCGAGGTTCGCGCTGCGCAGAGTCAGCCGCAGGGAGCCGTCGGGCTGGAAGGCTATCCGCTGGCTGGGGTGCCACTCGCGCTCGGCCACCAGGTGGGCCGCCCGGCCGCGGAACAGGAGCTGTACCCTGTACCCCGGCTGGTCCATCCGGAAACCGAAGGCGTCGGCCAGGGCGTCGGCGAGGCTGAAATCGGCCGGGACCGAGTAGCGCTCGGACAGCTCGCGGAACCCCTTCAGCCGCGCCAGGGGGACCGCCGTCCGCTCGTCGGAGTCCGCGTCCCGACCCAGGATGTACCAGGCGCCGTCCAGGTTGCAGATGCGGAAAATCTCGAAGGAGAACCGCCGCCAGTTCTCGCCGGCGCCGGGGTCGCCGTCCGCTCCGGGGACGAAGAGGTCGGCCTGGATTCTCCGCCTGGCGCGCAGGGCGGCCCCGGCGGCCTCGACGATGCGCGGGTCCACCCGCCAGACGCGGCGCGCGGCGTAATCGAACGCGGACACCTCGCTCTCGATGACCGAGAGCTCCCGGGTGTCCACCAGGTCCTTCAGGCGCTCGACGAGCCCGGCGAAGGCGGCGCCCCGGGGCTGGCCGGGGGACTGGGCGGCCAGCTTCCCCGCCAAGAGGACCCCGGCCACCTCGGCGCGGCGCAGGAAATTGGCCGGCAGCATGTACGCCGTGTCGGTGTACCGGTATCCGCCGCCGTAGTCGCCGATGCGGGCGAAGGCCAGCGGCGCGTTGAGCTGGTCGCGCAGGTAGGCCAGGTCCCGGTAGATGGTCCGCTCGGTCACCTCGAAACGCTCGGCGAGGCCCTCGGTGGTCGGGCCGCTCCCGGAGCGCACCAGTCGGTCGATTTCCAACAGCCGCCGCAGGGCGGTTTTGTTCAGGGGTCTGGGCGGCATGGGTCGGTTCCGTCAGGCATTTGGTTCCCGTTCCTGTTGCGGTCGAACTCGGCCAGGATGTCGGGGGCTCTGGAGGCGCCCAGACGGTTCGCCCCGGCCTCGAAGAAGCGCGCCGCGTCCTCCAGGGTCCGGATGCCGCCCGCGGCCTTGAGGTCCAGCTCCGAGCCGATGACCTCCCGGACGAGCCGCACGTCGGCGAGCCGGGTGGGCCCGTGGAAGCCGGTGGAGGTCTTCACGCAGTCCACCCCGGCTTCGAGGCAGAGCTCCGCCGCCCGGGCCATCTGGTCGTTGTTCAACAGCGGCGTCTCGATGATTATCTTCAAGACCCGCGGGCCGGCCACCGCCTTGAGCCGCCGCAGTTCCTCGAGCACCCGCCCGCTCCGCCCGGCCCGCAGGAGCCCCAGGCTCATCACGGCGTCCAGCTCGTCGGCACCCTGGGCGATGAGCCGCGCGGCCTCGGCCTCCTTCTCGGCGGGGGGGTTGGCCCCGAGGGGGAAGTCCACCACCCCGCAGAGGTCGAGCGCACGGCAGCGGTCGTCGATTCGGGCGCGGGCCTCGGCCATGTGACGCGGCAGGACGCACACCGCCCGGATGCCCGCCAGGACGCACCGGTCCAGGTACCCGGCGAGCTCGGCCGAGGTGACGGTGGGGTCCAGGGCGGCGCCGTCCAGGGCCCAGGCCAGGGCCTCCCGGCCGACGCGCTCGATGAACCCCCGGACTTGTCCCTCCGGTCCGTGGACCATCGGTGCGGCGCTAACCCTTCCCGTCGGCGGGCTTTCCGTCTTCATCGGCGGCCGGTTCCTCGGCGGCGGATTCCTGCGGCTTCCCGTCCTTCTCCACCTCGCCCACGTAGTTCATACGGAGCTCGGTGAGCATGTTCTTCAACAGCTTGTCCTCGCCCTCGGTGAGGTTGCCCCGGGTCTTGTGGGCGATGGTGTCCAACAGGTCGATGGACGCGCGGGCGGCGCCGAGGTCGCGCTCCACCTCGCCCGTCTCCGGGTGGGCCAGCTTGCCCATCTGGATTAACGCCGACTGGAAGAGGCTGTACACCAGCCCGAGGAAGTTGGCGTCGTGCCTGTCCGAGTCCTGGGTCATGCGGTCCTCCCGCGGATGGAGGCGAATGGTTCAACGGGGGGAGGCAAAACGGGTATCTGCGTTGCGCCGGCACCGTCACGGTTTTTGCGTCGTACAGCCCGCTTCGCGCGTTATGCGGAGGATTTTATCTTCCGGCCGTCCCGGCGTCGTCCCCCGGCAAAAACGCGTGCCGGCGCCTCCCCGATTTGTCTTCGCGAGTTTTTCCGGTTGTTCAAAAGAGGCAAAGGGTTCAGGGGCTCTTTTTCTCATCCAGCGTGTCCTGGAGTTCGCGCAGCAGCCTCTTCTGCTCCCGGTTGAGCCTCTTGGGTACGCCCACGGCGACCGTCACCCGCAGGTCGCCGCGCCTGCTCCGGCCCACGTCGGGGAACCCGGCCTTTCGGATTTTGAACACCGTCCCGGGCTGGGTCCCCGCCGGGACGTCCAGGTCCTCCGGCTCCCCGAGGGTCGGCACCTGGACCTTCGCCCCCAGGGCGAGTTGGGGGTAGGTGAGCGCCAGGTCCACCAAGAGGTCGCGGCCGTCGCGTCGGAAGACGGGGTGCGGCTCGAGGCGGCAGACGATGTACAGGTCGCCCCGGAGACCGGGGGCCGAGCCGTCGTTGCCCTCGCCGGAAAGGCGGATGCGCTGGCCGTCGTCGATTCCGGCGGGAATCTCCACCTCGAGGCGCGGGGTGGTTCGGGTGTACCCCGCCCCCTGGCACAGTCCGCAGGGCTCTTCGACGACCTGGCCGGTCCCGCGGCAGTTGTTGCAGGGTGTTTCCAGCCGCATGAAACCGGTCTGCCGCACGACCCGCCCCCTACCCCCGCACACCGGGCAGGCCGTGGGAGGGTGGCCCGGCTCGGCTCCGGTCCCCCGGCAGCGGGTGCAGAGCTCCACCCGGGGGATTTTAATCCCCCGCGTCACCCCGGTGAGCGCCTCGGCGTAGGTGATGGTGACCTCGGCCCGCAGGTCGTCGCCCCGGTGCATCCGTGGCGCCCCGCGCCGGAAACCGCCGCCGAACAGCCCGCCGAACAGGTCGCCGAAGAGGTCGAAGATGTCGCCGACGTCGTCGAAGCCGTGGTAGCCGCGGCCCTCCAGGCCCTCGTGCCCATAGCGGTCGTACACCGCGCGCTTCTGCGGGTCCGAGAGCACCTGGTAGGCCTCGGACGCCTCCTTGAAGCGCTCCTCGGCGCCGGGGTCGTCGGGGTTGCGGTCGGGGTGGAACTCGAGCGCCTTCTTGCGGTAGGCCTTTTTAACGGCCGCCGCGTCGGCGTCGCGCTCGACTTCCAGGACCTCGTAGTAATCGCGGCGGTGAATCGTCATATACGGTAGAAAAGAATAGTACTTGTCGGCGTTGCACCGGCGCTGTCACGGTTTTTGCGACACTCGGAGCTCTCGTTCAGGCCACGGTCTCATCCGGCAAAAACGCGTGCCGGCGCCTCCCTAACCTGGATTCGTGAGTTTTTCGCGTTATTCATAGGTTTTGGAACGCAATCGGCTCCCACACCTCGCAGTGCGGGTTGGCCAGGAGCCCCGGCGTGCGGGCCGAGCAGTCGGCCATTTTCCGGGCGGAGCCCGCCGGGTCGCCGCCGGTCACCCACAGCGTCCACAGTGTGGAGTAGCGCGCGCCGGTGATTTCGGTCAGGCCGAGGGTGTTGCGGCAGTAGGCCAGGGCGTCGCGTCCGGCGAAGTCGTCGCGCTTGGAGACCAGGACGCCCACGGGCGTTTCCTGCCTTTCACGCGGCGGCGTCGGCCCGGCGGGGGAGTCCACCCGTCGGTGGGCGTGCTTCGACGGGTTGACGAAACGGCTGGTCCGACGGAGAAGCTCCGGGAGCAGTTTTTCCGGGTCGAAGGTCCCCGTGAAGCGCCAGAGCTCCTCGCGGTCCAGCGCGGCGAGCTCGGCGTGCCCCAGAAGCTCGACCAGGGCGAAGCGGGCCGAGGCGGCCACCGTGTCCGGCACCTTCAACCGGACCAACAGGTCGAGCTCCGCCATCAGGCCCTCACCCCCAGATGGGCGGCCAGGGAGCGGAAGAGCTTCCTCCCCGGTCCGGCCTCTGACAAGGGGTTTAAACCCCTTGTCTTGCCGTCGTAGGCCCGGCGCTTTTCGCCCCAGGAACCTTCCAGCTCCCGCGGGAGCTGCCAGAGCCAGCTCGCCCGCTCGGGGTGCGGCATGACGGCCAGCACGTTCCCCGCCGGGTTGGTTACGCCGGCGAGGTCGCCCAGGGCGCCGTTGGGATTCGTAGGATAATCGCCATCCGCCGACGAGCCGTCGGGATTGGCGAAGCGGAAGGCCGCCTGGCCGTTTTTCTCGACGCGCGCGAGAATCTCTTTATCGCCAGTGGTGAAGCGCCCCTCGGCGTGGGCTATGGGCACCGGGACGACCTCGCCCTTGTCGTAATTGCTGGTGAAGAGGCTTTTGGCCGGGTTCTCCACGCGCAGGTACGTCCAGCGGCAGAGGTAGCCGTGGGCGTTCGAGTCCAGGGCCATCTCGAGGGGGTGGCCCTCGGCGAGACCCGGCACGAGCCCGGCTTCCAGGAGCGTCTGCGCCCCGTTGCACACGCCGAGGACCGGCTTTCCGGCGTCGGCGGCGCGGGAGACCTCGTCCAGGACGGCCTCCTTGGCGCCGATGGCCCCGGCGCGCACCCGGTCCTGGAAGCTGAACCCCCCGGCCAGAAAGTAGGCGTCGGCGGAGCGCAGCTTGTCCGGCTCGTTCCAGCGGACGATTTCGGCGTCGAGGCCCGCGGCCTCGCAGGCGCGCACGCTCTCGTACTCGCAGTTGGTGCCGGGGAAGGCGAGGACGGCGACTTTGGGCATGGTGTAAAAAAATGGAAAAAGGGGCCTGAAGCCCCCATTTTACCAGAATCAGGTCGGATTATCCCGCTACGGCGCCGAAAGCACCCTTACTGAGTGCAGGACGAGGAGGCGGACACCCGGGTTTGCAAACCCGTTCAAAGACAAATAAGAGGAACACTTCACCCCAGCCCGACGGCGAGCCGCTCCCCAGAGGGGAGAGGGGGAGGCCTACTCCGCCGAGCACCAGGCGGGAGAGGAATCACGGCTGGGGTCGTTTGTTAACTTGACCTGGTTATTCCCGTCGCTGTCCATCACGAAGATTTCCAAGTCCCCGTCGCGGTCGGAGTCGAAGGCGATGTGGTCTCCGTCCGGGCTCCAAGCGGAATTCGATTCCCTGCTGTCGCTATACGTTAACTGGGTCTGGTCATAGCCGTCGGCTTTCATCACGAAAATTTCCCGGTCCCCGTCGCGCTCGGAGGTGAAGGCGATGCGGTCACCGTCTGGGCTCCAGGCGGGACTCCCGTCATAGCTCTGGTAGAATGTCAACTGTGTCGGATTATCCCCATCAGCGTCCATCACGTAAATTTCATGCCACCCAGAGCGGTCGGATTGGAAGGCGATGTATTCGCCATCCGGACTCCAGGTAGGTCCGTTGTTTTGGCCTTCACCGTTGGTCAATCGAATCTCATCACCACCATCAGCGTCTATAACATAAATGTCGAAGTCCAAGTCACGGAAAGAGAAATAAGCGATACGCTGACCGTCGGGGCTCCAGGCGGGACACGAGTCATCTTCATTGTTGAATGTCAACTGGGTTGGGTTGCCCCCGTCGGCGTCCATCACGTATATTTCGTAGTCCCCATCGCGGTTGGAGGAGAAGGCGATGTGACATCCATCAGGACTCCACGCCGGGTATAAGTCCCTGCAATCATTGTCGGTCAATTGGGTCTGGTTGCTCCCGTCGGCGTCCATCACGAAGATTTCCCAGTCCCCGTCGCGGTATGATTGGAAGGCGATGCGGCCGGTCAAGTCCCCATCCCCGTCGTCGCCGCCGGGAACCGTGCACGAGCATCCAAGCACGAGCCCTAAAAGGAGTGTACGAAGTAGAAT
>CAZNZF010000086.1:0-1236 GCA_964577465.1 uncultured bacterium
TCTCCGTAACTTCGACCCCGAGATTGCCGACGCCATAGCCGGCGAGATACGCCGCCAGGCCGAGGGCATCGAGCTCATAGCATCGGAAAACTTCGTCAGCCTCCCCGTCCTCGAAGCGATGGGCTCGGTGATGACCAACAAGTACGCCGAGGGCTACCCCGGCAAGCGGTACTACGGCGGGTGCGAGTTCGTGGACGAGGCGGAGCGGCTGGCGCGCAACCGGGCCAAGGCGCTCTTCGGCTCCGAGCGGGCCAACGTCCAGCCGCATTCGGGCACCCAGGCCAACATGGCGGTGTTCTTCGCCTGCTGCGACCCGGGCGACACGGTGATGGGCATGTCTCTGACCCACGGCGGGCACCTGTCGCACGGCCACCCGGTGAACTTCTCCGGCCGTTTTTACAATGTGGTCCAGTACGAGGTCCACCCGGAGTCCAACCGGCTGGACTACGACATGATTCGGGACCTGGCGAAGCAGTGCAAGCCGAAGATGATAATGTCCGGCGCCAGCGCCTACCCGCGGTTCATCGACTTCGCGGCCTTCCGGTCCATCGCCGACGAGGTGGGGGCGATGCTGGTGGCGGACATCGCGCACATCGCGGGGATGGTGGCCGTAAAGCTGCACCCGGACTCGATTCCCTACGCGCACTACACGACGACGACGACGCACAAGACGCTGCGCGGCCCGCGCGGGGGGATGATTCTGACCGACAAGGACAACTACAGCGCGCTGCAGAAGAACGTCTTCCCCGGCATCCAGGGCGGCCCGTTGATGCACGTCATCGCGGCCAAGGCCGTGGCGCTCAAGGAGGCTTTGCAGCCGGAGTTCAAGGTGTATCAGAAAAAAATCCTCGACAACGCCCAGGCCCTGGCGAAGTACCTGATGGAGGAGGGCTTCACGCTGGTGACCGGCGGGACGGACAACCACCTGATGCTGCTGGACATGCGCTCGAAGGGGTTGACGGGGAAGGACTTCGAGGAGGCGCTGGAGCGGGCGGGCATCACCGTGAACAAGAACACCATCCCCTTCGACCCGGAGAGCCCCTTCGTTACGTCGGGGGTGCGGGTGGGGACGCCGGCGGTTACGACGCGGGGCTTCGGCGACGCGGAGATGAAGCGCATCGCGGAGTGGTTCGGGCGCGTGGCCGCCGACCACACGAACGAGGACCTGGCGCAGAAAATCAAGGGCGAGGTGAAGGAGCTGTGTAAGGGCTTTCCGCTCTACGCCGAGCTGAAGGT
>CAZNZF010000086.1:1336-9288 GCA_964577465.1 uncultured bacterium
AGGTCGCCGCCCTCCGTCGGGGTGACGTCGCTGACCGTGTTGCAGCCCAGGAACAGGATGGAGACGGTCAAGGGGAACAGCAGCTTTTTAACGAGGTTGGTCAAAAGTACACGCTCACGATTTCGCCGGTTTGGGGCAGGAGGTCCACCGAAGCCAGCCATTCCAGCTCGACGTCGTACAGTTCGACCGACACGTAATCGCATTCGTAGTTGTAAGATTCGTAGTAAAAGCAGTCGAGCTCGTAGCAGGCGTCGTCCGCCAGGCCGGTGAGCTCCCGGTACACGCCCGAGGCGGTGCCCAGCCACGAGGCGACGGCGTCGGAGCTGTATGTGGAGGTCAGGGGGTTGTTTGAGTAATAGGAGCCGTCCAGCTCGAAGATTGTGTACTGGCCGTCCGGGTGGATGAGCACCCAGAGGTACGTGTCAGAGCCGTCGGAGTAGTAGACGTCCCACTCGGGGAAGGACATGTCCTCGTACAGGTCGCCGGTGATATCGAGGTATTCGGCGCCGAAGCTCCTCACGTACCAGTGCTCGCCGTAGGCCAGGTCCACGGCGTCGCGGGCGATGTCGAGGGCCCAGTCCCAGCCGGCGAGTGTGCCCTCCGCGGCGACGCCCAGGTCGCACGCCAGCGCCAGGAGTCCCACGAGAACGATGGAAAGGATGACGCGCATCGAATCCCCCAGAAGATTTCACCGGGTATTATAATCAACCCTTGGGTGTCGCGCAACGCAGAACTCATGTCATGCAGGAAAAGATAGACAGCTTCATCGCCCTGGACGTGGAGACTACGGGGCTGGACGCGGGGCTGCACCGGGTGGTGGAAATCGCCCTGGTGCGCTTCGAGTCCGGCGTCGAAACGGACGCCTGGAGCAGCCTGGTCAACCCGGGGTGCAACATCCCGCCGGAGGCGACGGCCATTCACGGCATAAGCGACCGCGACGCGGCCGGGGCGCCGACCTTCATCGAGCTCGCCGCCGTCGTCGCGGGGCGGATGGCCGGGCTTCCGCTCCTGGCCTACAACGCCCCCTTCGATTTCGGTTTCCTGCAGGTCGAGATGGCCCGCGCGGGGCGGACGGTCCCGCCGCTGGCCGCCTGGCTGGACCCCCTGCCGTTGGCGCGGGCCAGGCTTTCCTACGGCCGGGCGACGCTGGAGGTCGCCTGCCGTGAGCTCGGCGTACCCCTTCCCCGGGCGCATCGGGCCGCCGCCGACGCTCGGGCGGCGGGGCTTCTGTGGCTCCTTCTCACCGGGGCTAATTGAGACGTTTTCGAGATGAAAAATCGGGCTCGACCGTCTATACTGCCTTGACCGGTGGGTAAGGGAACCTCCCCGCCGACCGTGGCCCCCGGGGCTCCCCACCTTGCAGGACAAGGAGACTTCGATGGACGGGCTCTTCGGGATTTTCGGCATCGAGCACGAGCGCCGGCCCTTCCGGTCGGGACGGCTCGGGGCCCGATAGCCTGAACGGTTAATCGGGGCGGTCCGCGGACCGCCCTTTTTTTCGCCCGCCCGTCGCGGTTGACACACCGCTTTTAGGTGCATAGACTTGGACCGCCTCCACCGAAGGAGCCTTGCTGGAAAAGCTGCCTCTCACACTCCTGAAGCTGCGCGACGGCCGCCTGGTCCCCTACGACAAGGAGCGGGTCTCGGCCCAGGTGATGGCCGCCGCCCAGGCCGTGGGCCTGGAGGACCCCCTGTGGCCCGCCGAAGTGGCCGAGGCGGTCACGCTCTACCTGCGGCGCAGGACCGCCGCCGGCGTCCCCACCGAGGAGCAGCTCGAGGACGCCGTGGTAAAAATCCTCCTGCGCACGGGACACGTGGACATGGCGAAAGCCTACGTCCTCTACCGCAGCCAACGGCGGCTGGAAGAGGCCCAGGTCTTCGACCATCTCCTGACGACCCACCAGCTCGACCTGTTGGAAACCAACGAGGGGTCCATCCTGGTGCGGGACCTCTCCGGGGAGCTCTTCTCGTGGTCGCGCCAGGGGCGCATTTCGGCCGTAGTCATCAACTCCGGGCTCGACCCGCCCATCGCCGAGCAGCTCGTCCTGGAGGTCGAGAAGATGCTCCGGGAGGCCAAGCTGTTTCCCGTTCCTCTTCCCGTCATCCTCTCCCTCCATGCCCTGAAGCTCATCGAGCTGGGGGCCGGCTCCTACGCGGACATCGACCCGGTGGCCGTGCCGGCCCAGCTCGTCCGGAGCGCGCTCGTCCAGGGGCGCGTCGGGGAACGGACGCCCCGGGTGGCCGTCGAGACATCCGGCGGCTACATCGTCGGGCAGTACGCCGTCTCCAACGTGTACCCCAAGTCGGTCCGCTACGACCACTACCACGGCAGCCTGCAGATTCGCTCCCCCCAGATGGTCAACCGCTTCCTCTCGGCCGGGTGGAGCCCGGAGGTGGGCCCGGAAATCGGTCTGGGGAGCTACACCTCGGAGAGGTGGCTGGAGCTGATGGGGCTGCCGGACCGCGTGGCACCCTATTTTTCCCGGATCGAGCTTCCCCGGTTCGATGTCCTCTTGGCGCGGCTGGGCGCCGGTTCCGCGACGGTGGGCTTCGACGTTGTCGCCCTGCTGGGGCTGCGCTTCTGGCCTTCCGCCACGGAGCGCCTGGTCATCGGTCTCGGCGCCGGGCTGGATCCCTCGTCCGACCTCGGTGCTTACGCCCTGACCGTCGCCGGGCTGGTGGACCGGATGGACCGGCGGGTCGAGCTGGCGGTCGAGGTGGGGGATGCCACGGACGGGGGATTCGTCGCCAAACTGGTGGAGGTCTCCGGGCGGGCGTGCCTTCGTTTCACCCGCCCCCGCGAGCCGAGGACCGGAGCGGGGGACGTGCTCCACGAACCCGTGGCGAGCCGGGTGGCGGTCAACCTCCGGCGCGTCTCCACCTCCGGCGCGGCCAAGGCGGAGGGGCTGGGAATCGAGGTCATCGGCCACGCCCTGGAGGCGGCCCGGGTGAAGGCCGATTTCCTGCGGACGGTGGCCGGGCGGCGCTCATCCGGGGTGCTCGGGGGGCTGGTGGACGGCCTGGGGCTCGACTGGGTGAGCGCGGCCGCGGGCGTGGTCGAGCTCGAGCTCTTCGGCCTGGACACGGCCGTCTTCGAGCTGACCGGCGACTGGCCCTCCGTCAATCCGGAGTCGGGAAAATTCCTCGGGCGCCTGGCGAAGAAGCTGTTCCGGGCGGCCCGGGACTCGGCCGAGAAGCTGGGGCTGACCCTCGTCGTCCGCGCCGGGGTGGACCCGGTCCAGGAAGACTTCTTCGGGATGCTGGACCAGGCGGTACTCGGACTTCCGGCGCCGCCGAAGCCGCCGTTTTTCACCCTCCCCCCGGACGCGGCGCACCTCTTCCGCGGGCCCTACGCCCCGGCCTGGCCCGACGGGGTGTCCCTGGAGCTCCGGTGCGCCCCGGACCCGGAATCGGCCCTGGCCTGCGTCCGCACCGCCCTGGATGCCGGGGCGTCCTCGGTCCTCGTAGAGAAGGGCGACCCATGTACCTGTTGACCGTTACCGGCGGCTTCTCCTCGGCCCACGCGCTGCGGGACTACGGCGGTCCCTGCGAACGCCTCCACGGTCACAACTGGCGGGTCGAGGTGACCGTTTCCGCAAGCGAGCTCGACGACCGGGGGCTCGCCATCGATTTTCGCGTCCTCCGGGACCACCTGGATGAAATCTGCGACCGGCTCGACCACCGGCTGTTGAATGAGCTGAAGCCCTTCGACAGGCTCAACCCCACCAGCGAGAATCTGGCGCGGTATCTGGCGGGTGAAATGGAGTCGAGGTTGCGGGGCGCCGAGCCGCCGGTCCGGGTGCGCGAGGTCCGCGTGTGGGAGTCCGAGGGGTCCTCGGCCGCGTGGCGGAACGGGGAGTCGGAATGAGCGCGAAGGCCCTCGTGCTTCTTTCGGGTGGGTTGGATTCCTACGGCGCAGCGGCCGAGCTGTGGGCCGGGGACCGGTTGGGCGCGGCGCTGTGGGTGGATTACGGCCAGCTCGCCGCCGGGGGTGAGCGCGCCGCGGCACAGTCGCAGGCGGAAAGTCTCGGCGTCCGTCTACACACGGCGACGACCGACATCTACCGCGGCCTGCCCCGTACGGGCGCCCTCATCGAGGGCGGGCTGGAGGACGACGCGGAAGTAGAGCGGCTGTGGGTTCCGGCGCGCAACGCCGTGCTGTTCAGCCTGGGGGCCGCCGCGGCCGAATCCCTGGGACTGGCCGCCGTCGCGATGGGGCTCAACGCCGACGAGGCGGTGGATTTCCCCGACAACTCGCCCGCCTTCCTCGCCGCCGCCGACCGCTTCATCTTCCTCGCCACCGCCGGTCGGGTGCAGGCCGTGTCGCCCACGGTGCACCGGTCGAAGGGGGAAATCGTGGCCCGCCTGCTCGACCTCGGCCTCCCCCTGGACCGCATCTACTCCTGCTACCGACCCCCCGACGAGCAGGGCCGGATGTGCGGGCGGTGCCCCAGTTGCCGGAAGCTCGTGGACGCCCTGGCGGCTAACGCGGCGGACCTTCCCGGTCGCTTCGCCACCTGAGCCCGGAACCGTCGCCGCCGGTGGGCGTACAGGATAGTGCCATGCGTGAGCTCGGACAGGTTCTGGCGCGGGTCCGAAATCGGCTGCGGGCGGTGCGGTGGGCGCGGTGGGCGCTCCTCGTCCTGGTCGCCCTGGTCGCGCCTTTGCCTTTAGTCCTCTTCGCCGTCGCCGCCGGGCTGCCCTGGTTGCTGGGCTGGCTCGGCTGGCTGCTGGCGGCTTTTTTTATTTTCCACCGGAACGTTTTCGCGCCGCGGGCGTGCTTCAGTCTACCGTCGGCCGCGCGGACCCTCGAGGGCTCCGACCGTCTCCTGGGCGACGAGCTCTCCTCGGCCGCCGAGCTGTTGGATTCGCCGAACCCCTTCGCCCGGCTCCAGGTGCGGCGGGCCGAGAAGCTGCTGGACGCGGCGGAGCCCGACCTCGGTCAAGTCTGGCGGGGTGAGCTTAAGCGCCCGCTGACCGGGGCGCTGGGCGCGCTCCTCGTTTTCGGCCTCGGGGTCCTCATCGGTCCGGGCGGCTACGACCTTGGCTGGCGGGGGATGCTGGGCGGGGACGTCACGCCGCCGGTCCCCCGGCTGGTCGAGGTCGAGCCCGGCAACCTCGAGGTCGCGCCCGGGGCTTCCGTCACCGTCCGGGCCCTCTTCGACAACCCCCCCGGGGAGCCGGTCCTCCGGCACCGGCCGCTCAGCGGCGGCCCCTGGCTGGGGACAGCTCTAGAGGCAGTTGACGACCCGCTCGTCTTCGCCGCTGCGCTGCCGCCCGTGGAGGAGCCCGTCGAGTACCAGGTGCTCCACGCCGCCGGCGCCGGCGAGCGGTACGCCCTCACCCTCCTGCCCTCCCCACGATTGAGCGGCCTGCGCCTTTCCATCACCCCTCCGGACTACACCGGCCTGCCTCCCCGCGAACTGCCGCCCGGCGAGGGGAACGTCATCGCCCCCGCGGGCAGCCGCATCGAGCTCGAGGCGCTGGCGACGCCGGAACTATCCGCCGCCGGGCTCGAGTTCGACGAACCGCCCCCTGTCCCGGTGGAGCCGCTCCCGCTGGCCGTCGGTTCCCGCCTGACGACCTCCTTCATCCTCCGCCGGAGCGAGGGTTGGGGCCTCCGCCTCACCGCGGCCAACGGCCTCGAATCCGCCACGCCGCGATACCGCCTGGTGGCCCTCCCCGACGAGCCGCCCACCATCGCGCTCGACGAGCCCACGGGCGCCGTGGACCTGGACATCACCATGACCGTCCCGCTGTCGGCGCGGGTAACCGACGACTACGGCGTCTCCTCCCTGGTGCTGGTCTACGCCCGCCGGGATGATGGGGGTCGCGTCGGGGAGCCGGAGCGCCTGGTCATCGCCCGGAACCTGGGCCTCGCCGCCTCCGTGGATTACCGCTGGGAGCTGACCGGGGTGGACCTCCTCCCCGGCGAGGAGCTTCTGTGCCGCCTGGAGGTCACCGACAACGACGCCTTCGCCGGGCCGAAGACCGTCCCGTCTGCCTCCTTCGTGGTCCGCTACCCCGGCATCGAGGAAATCGTGGAGGGGGAGACCTTCGCCGGGCCGATGGATTCCCTCGAAGAGCTGGGGGAGCGGGAGGAGCGGCTGGCCCAGCGGATGGAGGAGTTGGCCCGCGAGCACCGCGGCGATGAAGAGGTGGGCCCGGAAGAGGAGAGGCAGCTCCGCCGGCTAGCCGACGAGCAGGAGCAGGCGGTGGCCCGGGCCGAGGAGGTCGTCCGTCGGCTCGAGGACACCCTGAACGCCCTCTACGAGGAGAACCTCATCACCCCCGAGAGCTTCGCCAAGCTCTCCGAGGTGCAGGGGCTCCTGGAAAAGGTCCTGGATGAGCGGTTGAAGGCGCAGCTCGACTCGTTGCAGCGGGCGGTGGAGAACCTGGACCGGGCCGAAATCGAGCGGCTGGCGGCCCAGTTCAACCAGACGCGGCAGGAGTTCGAGCGGAGCCTGGACCGGATGCTGGAGCTGTTGAAGCGGGCCGAGGCGGAGCAGCGGCTGGCGGAGCTGGTCGCGTGGGCGGCCGAGGCCTCGGAGCGGTCGGCGGAGCTACTCAGTGACCCGAATCCCGCGGACGCCTCGAACCAGGCCGGTGAAATCGAGTCGCTCTCCGTGGAGGCCGAGGGGGTGCGGGAGGCGCTCGGTGAGCTGGCGGCCGTGGACGAGGACCTGGGCCGGGCGGCGCAGGAGGTGGGTGAGGCGGCGTCGAATTTGTCCGAGTCCGGCGCGGCGGAGCTTTCCTCGCAGGCGGCCCAATCCCTCCTGGCCGGCGAATCCGGGTCGGCGCGGGGGATGCTGGGGCAAACCTCCCAGTCGTTGGACGAATTCCACCAGAGCCTCGCCGAGACCCTCGCCCAACTGCGCTCCAGCCAGCACCGCAAGCTCCTGGAGATGCTCGCCGCCCAGGTCAACGCCCTCATCCTCCTCTCCCGATACCAGGAGCAGGCCGTCGACCTCATCGTGGGGCCCGGGTCCGCGGAGCGGAGCGGGGACATCGGGCGGCGCCTGGCCTCCATCTCCGCCGGGGTGCGCCGGGTGGCGGGAAACCTGGAGGACGTTTACCGTCAGACCGTTTACCTGGACGCGGACCTGCTGAACCAGTTGGAGGAGCTCGCGGTCAGCCTGGATTCCAGCGCGGCCGAAATCGCCGCCGGGGAGAGGCCCAACGCCACCCTCGCCGGGCGCCAGCTCGCCACCCTCACCGCGGTCGGTCTCCGGCTCCTGGATGTGCAGAGCCAAGCCATGAGCGCCGCGAGCTCCACGGGGATGAGCGAGCTGATGGCCGCCCTGGGGGAGCTGGCGGCCCAGCAGCAGGGGCTGAACCAGCAGACGATGCAGGGCGCGGGCGGGATGCCGATGCCCATGCCCGGCGGATTAAATCCGGCGCAGCTCGCGGCCCGGCAGGCGGCGATTCAGCAGGGCCTCGGGGAGCTCGCGCAGAAGTACGGCGAGATGGAAGGCATGCTGGGGGATTTGGGCGAGATGGCGTCCCAGGCGGGGGGAATCGAGGAGCTCCTACGCGAGGGGCGTCTCGGCGAGCCCACGCAGCAGGAGCAGCAGCAGCTTCTGCGGCGGATGCTCGACGCGCAGCGCTCGCTGAACGAGGAGGAGCTCTCCCGGCGGCGGGAGTCGCAGCAGGCGAGGCCGTACACCGTCCAGCCGCCGCCCCCGTTGGAGGTGGAGCGGCCGGAGGACTTCGGCGAGTTGCGGCCCGCCGATTCGCGGCTCGAAATCGGGATGTTCCCGCCCGAGTACCGCCAGGCCATCGAGGAGTACCTGCGGCGGTTGGGGGAGTGAGGACGGTACGGGATTCGTGATGTAGGGGCGGACCTTCAGGTCCGCCCGTTTTTTCTAAGGCAGCCCTCACCCCTCCGCGCTGCGATGATGTAGGTCGGGGATTTTAATCCCCGCCGCTTATTAAACACGGCGGCCCGCAGG
>CAZNZF010000087.1:0-9207 GCA_964577465.1 uncultured bacterium
TCGGCCCGCGGGCGGGTCTAAAGACCCGCCCCTACATCATCGCAGTTGATGGCGAGGACCGGCTCTTAAATCGAGTCGATTTTTCACCCTTCACCGCCCGCCGCCCCTTACAACGGCGCGGGCGCATTATAGCAGACGACCGGGGTCCAGTCCAGACGCGGGCGTCAAGCCAGGGCCTGCTCCAGGTCCGCGAGCAGGTCGTCGGCGTCCTCGATTCCCGCGGCGATGCGGACCAGCCCCGGCGTGATGCCGTACCGGGCCTGCTCTTCGGGGCTCATGGTGGAGTGCGTCATGCTCGCCGGGTGCTCGATGAGCGTGGCGCAGTCGCCCAGGGAGACGGCGACGGTCATCAGCCGCACCGAGTTGATGAGCCTGGCGCCCGCCTCCACGCCGCCGGCCACGTCGAAGCTCAGTATCCCGCCCGGGCCGCGCATCTGCTTTTTGCCCACCGCGTACTGCGGGTGCGATTCCAGGCCGGGGTAGCGCACCCGTTCCACCTTGGGGTGGCCGTCGAGAAAGCGGGCCAGAGCCGTCGCGTTGGCCTGTGACCGCTCGACGCGCAGGTGCAGCGTCTTGAGCCCGCGTAACAGGAGCCAGCTCTGGAAGGGTGCGATGACCCCACCGATGTCGGTGCGCCAGTCCCGCGACTCGTTCATGAACTCCCGGGATCCGCAGTACGCCCCGGCCACCGAGTCCCCGTGGCCCCCGACATACTTGGTGCAGCTGTGGAGCGCGACGTCGGCGCCGTGTTTCAGCGGCTGCTGGAGGTACGGGGTGGAGAAGGTGTTGTCCACCGCGAGGAGGGCGCCCCGCGAATGGGCCAGCTCCGCCGCGGCGGCGATGTCGGTGATGGCCAGGGTCGGGTTGGCCGGCGTCTCGACGAAGACCAGCCGCGTGTCCGGGCGCATCGCCCGCTCGATGTTCCCGATGTCGGTGGCGTCCACGAAGCTGACGTCGATGCCGAGCTGGGGTACGATGTGCTCGAAGAGGGCGAAGGTGCCGCCGTACACCGTGTCCCCGGACACGACGTGGCCGCCGTGGGCCACGTGGCAGATGAGGTTGTGGATGGCGGCCATGCCCGAGGCGAAGGCCAGCCCCTCGTCGGCGCCCTCCAGGTAGGCCAGCTTTTTCTCGAAGACCTTGACGGTGGGGTTGTCCAGCCGACTGTAGATGTAGCCGTCATCCTCGCCGGCGAAGCAGGCGGCGCCGTGCTCGGCCGACTTGAAGGCGAAGGTGGAAACCTGGTAGATGGGGGTGCTCACGGCGCCGGTTACGGGATCGTGCTCGTCGCCGCCGTGGACGAATCGGGTGCCCCGACTGGGGCGCATGGGGGGGTCGGAGTCCATTCGCTGCCTCCCGTCGCTCGCGGGTGTGTGTGTAGCCGTAGACCAAAAAAAGAACGGGATGATTATAGGTTCTGCCCCCCGGGATGTAAACGTCGGGCTTACCCTTTTAACGGTTAATTGGTATAATCCTCCCGAACCCCACCCCCGGTGACCGATGCCCGAGGAAACATACCCCGGTGGCCTGGACGAGCAGTTGCGGAGCTGGTTCGCCTATCAGGACCGGCGTCGCGAGTTGCGTGCCGCGGCGCGGCGGTTCCGGGCGGCCTACCTCGCCGGCCGGACCCGGGAGGAGGGGACCATCTCCCCCCACCTCGTGTACCTCCTCGGCTTCCTGAAACGGAGCCGCGCTCTGGCCCGCCTGTCCTACGTCGGCGGAGACGGCCTGGTGCGCCGACAGCGGCTGGTGGAGCTCTACGAGTTGGATTCGCCCCATTTCTGGGTTTACGACCTGGGCGGACCCGAGACCGACTCCAGGCGCTCCCGCAGCGGCCGCCTGGTGCGCGTGGCCGGGTGGCGGACCATCCTCCTCCGGCCGCTGGTCTTCCAGACCTTCCGCCCCCGCAAGGAAATCATCGAGCGGATAGCCCGGCTCCGGGGCCGGGAGGCGAAGCGGAGGGTGCGGCGCCTGATGCACAGCCTGGACCGCCGTCGGCGGGGAATTTTCTGATTCGGCTTTTTTTCGAGGGTGACCGTCCGGCCGCGGGCGGTTTTTTTCACCCAAAATTAAGACCGTATTAGATAAGGGGCGCATCCACAATAACTTGTTGACTACGCAAACCGGGTGTTGTTATAATTCGCAAGAGTTGCACACGCGCCGTAGCCGACGGGGCTGACGACGGGCATCTCGTTTTCGGAACCTCGATCCCTTTGCCGGGTTAATCGCTTCTTTTCGTGTCACCGACCGGGACAAGCAAGAGCCGTGATAAGCACTAAACGCGTCAGTGTCAGGGTCAGGAAAACACTCACGGTTCCCGAGCCATCCCACGGATTTCGCGGCACGAGCAGGTGACCCCGCCCCGGCGGCCCGCATAGCCAACCCCGTCTCGATTTTTCCTCCAACGAGCGCCAAAGGGCGCTTGAGACGGGGTGATCCCCAGTGGGCATCTTCTCTCCCCCCTATCTTTACATATCCCTGGCCGTGGTCCTGGTCCTCGGCGTGGGGTTGGGCTACTGGCTGCGCCGCATCTTCGCCAAGCGCAGGCTCGCCTCCGCCGAGGAGTCCGCCGAGAAGCTCCTGGCGAACGCCCGGAACGAGGCCAAATCCATCGTCCGGGAGGCCAAGCTCGAGGCCCGGGACGAGGCCTCGGCCATCAAGCTCCAGTTCGACAAGCAGGCCGACGAGCGCCGGGGCGAGCTCCAGCGCATCGAGAAATGGCTTTCATCCAAGGAGGGCCAGCTCGAGAAACGGGAGTCGGAGCTCGACGAGCGCCTGGATGAGGTGAAGGCCCGGGCGAAGAAGCTCGAGGAGCTCGAGACCACCGTCGCCGACCGGGAGGAGCACCTGGTCAAGCTCGTCGAAGAGCAGACGCGCCTGCTGGAGCACCTGAGCGGGATTACGGCCGAGGAGGCCAAGGCGATGCTCCTGGAGAACCTGCGCGCCGAGGTGGAGCACGAATCGGTCAAGCTCCTCAAGGAAATGCGCGAGGAGGCCCAGGCCAGGGCCGAGGACGAGGCCCGTAAAATCATCACCAACGCCGTCCAGCGCATCTCCAGCGAGAGCGTGTCCGAAATCACGGTCAGCGTGGTCCAGCTCCCCTCCGACGAGATGAAGGGGAGGGTCATCGGGCGCGAGGGCCGCAACATCCGGGCCTTCGAGATGGCCACCGGCGTGGACGTGGTGGTGGACGACACCCCCGAGGCGGTGATTCTCTCCGGCTTCGACCCGGTCAAGCGGGAAATCGCCCGGCAGACGATGGAAAAGCTCATCCAGGACGGCCGCATCCACCCGGGGCGCATCGAGGACATCGTCGCCAAGGTGTCGGCGAAGATGAAGACCACCCTGCGCGAGGCGGGCGAGCAGGCGGCCCTGGACACCCACGTGCAGGGGCTGCACCCCGAGGTGATCAACCTCCTCGGCCGGCTGCGCTACCGGACGAGCTTCGGGCAGAACGTCCTGCAGCATTCCCTGGAGGTCTCGCACCTGGCGGGGATGATGGCCGCGGAGCTGGGCCTCGACGAGAAGCTGGCCCGCCGCGCGGGGCTTCTGCACGACATCGGCAAGGCCGTGGACCACGAGGTGGAGGGGACGCACGCCCAAATCGGGGCCGACCTGGCCCGCCGCTACAACGAAAAGCCGCCCGTCATCAACGCCGTCGAGGCGCACCACGACGCCGTCGAGGCCGAGACGCCCGAGGCGGTGCTGGTCATGGCCGGGGACGCCCTCTCGGCCGCCCGTCCCGGCGCCCGCCGCGAGACCCTCGACCTCTACATCAAGCGGCTCACCAAGCTCGAGGAAATCGCCGACTCCTTCCCCGGCGTCGAGCGCTCCTTCGCCATCCAGGCCGGGCGGGAGATAAGAATCATCGTCAATCCCGCGGACTCCGACGACCTCCAGGCCGACGAGATTTCGCACCTGGTGGCCCGCCGCGTCGAGAAGGAAATGGAGTACCCCGGCAAGATAAAAGTGACGGTCATCCGGGAGCACCGGGCGACCGACTACGCCTCGTAAGGCGAACCCAGGGTGAAGGCCGCAAACTCGCTTCGGCTGATTCTGGCCAACCTCCGCCGCCACCGTCGGCGCAGCGTGCTGTCCTCCCTGGGAATCGCCCTGGGCATAGCCGCCCTGGTGTTCCTGGTCGGCCTGGGCCAGGGGGTGCGCCGGGAGGTCATCGACGGCATCCTGGCCAAGCTCCCGCTGAACGAGGTCGTCGTGACCCAGGGCCCGGGGCTCCTGGGCGAGCCGGCGCCGCTGGACGACGCGGCGGTCGAGCTCCTGCGGAGCCGCCCCGGCGTCACCGCCGTCTACCCGGCCCTCACCGCCGCCTTCCCCTGCTCCCTCAAGGGCGTGACCATCGGCCCCTTCGCCCTGCCCACCTTCCGCACCGACATGGGGGTGGACGGCTGGGACCCGCGGATGATCGAGGCCGCGGCGGCGGACTACCGCGACGTCGCCCTCTCGCCCGGCGAGATACCGGTCATCCTCTCCCCCCAGCTCCTCGATTTCTACAACGAGGGCTTCGCCCCGGCCAACGACCTCCGACGCCTGACCGCCGACCAGGCCCTCGGCACGCGCCTGGGCATCTTCCTGGGACGGTCCAGCTTCGAGCGCGGGGCCTACGTCGAGCGCACCGGTGTGGTGGTGGGCTTCTCGCCCAAGGCGGTGGTGCTGGGGGTGACGATTCCCTTGGATGAGGTCGAGAAGGCCGCCCGGCTGACCGGCCGGACCGGGCCGCAGGGATACACCCGGGCCTACGTGGTCTGCGCCGACACCCGGGTCGCCGCCGGGCTGGGGGCCTTCGCCCAGGACCACGGCTTCGGCGTCGAGACCAGCCGCGAGGCCGTCGAGAAGGCCGGACTGACCATCGACACCGTCACCGCCGTCCTGGCCATCGTCGCCGTAATCATTCTTTTAATCGCCGCCTTCAGCATCTTCAACAACTTCAGCCTCCTGGTCAGCGAGCGCGGCGTCGAAATCGGGGTCCTGCGCTGCGTGGGCTGTACCAGGGGGGATATCCGCGGCCTCTTCGCCGGCGAGGCGGGCATCATCGGCCTGGCGAACGGCGTCGTCGGCGTGCTCCTGGGCTGGGGGTCCACCGCGGTGGCCAACGCGCTGTTGGTGGAGTACCTGCCCGAGTTCACCTTCAAGCCGAAGAACTTCTTCTACCTCCCCTGGTGGCTCCTGGTGAGCGGCGTTCTGCTGGCGCTCCTGGTGGCGGTCGTCTCCGCCTGGCTGCCGGCGCGCAGGGCCAGCCGCATACCGCCCGCCGAGGCGCTGCGCAAGCTGGAGGCCTAGGCGCCGCCGCAAGTCGAGGTGTCCGACCGAGCCGTGCGTATAACTTCCCGGCAATCCCCCGTCTCCATCCTTCCGGGCGCGCGATGAGACCCAAAATCCTCCACATCCTGCCGGTCCTCCTCCCCCTCGCCGCCTCGGCCTACTCCACCTTCGGCCAGAACAAGGTGGCCTACCGCGACCTGGACTGGCAGGTCCTGGCTACCGAGCACTTCGACGTCCACTTCTACCCCGAGGAGGAGAAGCTGGCCGAAATCGCCGCCGGGATGGCCGAGGGCTACTACAGCGAGCTGGCGCTGGCCTTCGGCTGCACCGTGCCCTGGCGCATCCCCGTCTTCGTCTACGCCGACCGGACCAGCTTCCGCCAGACGCGCATCTACGCCGGGCTCCTGCCCGAGTCCGTGGGCGGCTTCACCGAGTACATGAAGGGGCGGGTGGCCCTGCCAAACGGGGGCGACCTGGCCGACTTCGACCACACCCTCCACCACGAGCTGGTCCACGTCTTCGTTTACGCCCTGCTGCGCTCGTCGGTGGCGGGGCGCGGCGTCGCCAGCTACGCCCGGCCCTCCCTGTGGTTCGAGGAGGGGCTGGCCGAGTACCTGAGCCAGGGCGTGAACACCGAGATGGAAATCTACGTGCGGGACCTGGTGCTCGAGGAGAAGGTCGTCCCGCTCACCGCGCTGGAGTATTACGGGCCGGTGTTTCTGTTGTACAAGGAGGGCCAGTCCGCCGTGGCGTACATCGCCGAAACCTACGGCGAGGACGCCCTGTTCGACCTCGTCCGCCGGTCGTACACGAGCGAGCACTTCAGCGTGGTTCTCCGGGACGCCCTGGGGGTGGAGCTCGACGAGTTGGACCGGGGCTGGCGGAACTGGCTGAAGCGGCGCTACTACCCCGAGGTCTCCGACCGGATGTACCTGAACGAGGCCGGGGAGCGCCGCACCGGCGACGAGGGGATGGCGCTGGCCCCCGCCTACGCCGAGAAGGACGGCGTGCCGGGCTTCGTCTACCTCTCCGACTATCTTGGCTACCAGGGCCTCTACTGGGCGCCGCTCGAGGGGGATATAGACTACACGAGCCTGGTCATCGCCGAACGCGACCCCGCCTACGAGAGCCTGCTCATGTTCGCCACCTCCCTGGACACCGACCCCGCCGGACGGGTGGCCTTCGTCGCCGGCCGCCAGGGGCGGGACGAGCTCTGCGTCTACGACCTGGGCGCGGATGCCGTGACGGACCGCTACACCGTGGGCGACACCGTGGCCCTCTCGGACCCCGCGTGGGGCGGGGGGAGTATCGTCCTCGCGGGCCTGGACGCGAGCGGCGCCTCGGACCTCTACGTGGTGAACGCGGCGGACGGCTCGGTGGAGCGGCTGACCCGCGACCTCGCCTACGAGTCGGACCCCGTCTTCACCCCCGACGGGGAGGCGGTGGTCTTCGCCTCGAATTCCGGGGACGGCATCCTCTCCGACCACCGGAACCTCTTCCGGCTGGAGCCGGACACCGGGACGGTAGCTCCCCTGACCGAGGGGCCCTGGAGGGATTCCGGCCCGTTCTTTGATTCCGCGGGACGGCTGTGCTTCACCTCGGACCGCGGCGGGGCCGCCGACCTCTACCGCCTGGAGGAGGACGGCTCCGTCACGCGCCTGACCCGGCTCTTCACCGGGGCCTGGAACGCCTCCTTCACCCCGGACGGCCGCGTCCTGTGCGAGGGGCTCCAGGGCTACTCGTTCGGCGTCTACCTCCTCGACGGGCTGGAGGAGAATCCCGTCGAGGAAACCCCGCCGGTCGCCGCGGAGGAGGCGCTCCCCAGCCTGACCGCGCGGGAGGAAACCGGCGAGGTCCACCCGTACCAGACCGAGTTCACACTGGACGTCGTCCGCTCCGAGGTGGCCTTCGACCCCGAGTTCGGCACCGGCTTCGGCACGGCCCTCGGGCTGACCGACCTCACCGGCGACCAGCAGATCATCTTCCAGCTCTACTCGGTGGGCGAGAGCGTCGACAATTTCTTCGACTACCTCAACGTGGCCGCGACGTACGTCAACCGGAGCCACCGCCTGGGGTGGGGCGCCGGGGCCTTCCACTACGTGGACGACTATACCGACTACACCACGCTCATCCCGTACTACGAAAGACGGTACGGCGTCGTCGGGCTTTTCACTTACCCCTTCAGCCGCTACATCCGCCTGGAGGCGAGCGTCGTCGCCCGGGAGAGCGAGCTCTACGACTACATCGACGAGACGTGGACCGTCCGCCCCCTGGCCTCGGCGTACCTGGGGTTCGTCTTCGACAACACGCTGTGGGACCTCATCGGGCCGGTGGACGGGGCGCGGGTGAACCTGTCGGCGGGCCAGACCTTCGACCTGGACACCGGAAGCGCGGCCTACGACTCCTTCTGGGGCGACCTGCGGTACTACCTGCGCACGAGCCGGCGCACGACCCTGGCCACCAGGGTCGTCGGCCAGTTTTCCGGCGGAACCGATGTGCGCCGCACCTACTTCGGCGGCTCGCTCTCCATGCGCGGCTACCCCTTCGGCTATTTCAACGGCACCCGCCTGGTCATGGGCAACATCGAGTGGCGTTTCCCGGTGCTGGACTACCTGGCGCTGGGGCTGCCGGCGGGCACCATCGCCTTCACCCATGTCGAGGGCGCGCTCTTCTTCGACGCGGGGACCGCCTGGGATGCGGGGGAGGAGTTCCCCGGGCTGGAGGGGGATTTCGGAGTGGGGCTGCGCCTGGGACTTGGTCCCTTTGTCGCCCTGCGTTTCGACTTCGCCTGGCTCACCGATTTCGCCGAGGTCCAGCGGGCGGCGCAGTTCCAGTTCTACATCGGCTGGAATTTTTAGACCACGGCCTCCCTCCCCCCCTTGGGGGGCGGCTCGCCGACGGGCCGGGGTGAGGGTCGAGGTATCGAATAAAAGACTGCGACCCGCGGCAATTCGCGGGCGACCGCAGAGGGTCGCCCCTACATCATCACAAGCGCGCTTACGGGCCAGGGAAAGGGGTTCCTATGACCGGCAGGCTATTTGTTACGCTGACGATTCTGGCCTCGTTCACCGCGGCCGCGGCCGGCGTGGTCGCCTTCGACCTGGACGGCCTCCCGTACCTGATGAACGACGACGGCACCGGCGCGCGCCTCGTCACCGACGCCCTGGAGCCCAACACGCTGGGCCTGGTGCTGGACCTCTCCCCCGACGGCGAGAGCCTCGTCTTCGCCGCCACCACCGACGACGGCTGGAATATATACACCGTCGGCGCCGACGGGAGCGGCTTCACGCAGCTCACCGAAAACTCCGACTGGGACGGCCTGCCCTCGTGGAGCCCCGACGGGGAGCGCATCGCCTGGAGCTCCATGGAAACCGACGACGGCCGACCCGACATCTTCCTGATGGACGCCGACGGGGGGAACCGCGAGCGCCTGACCGACCTGGAGGATTGGGCCCGGTGGCCCGTCTGGCACCCGGACGGCGGCGCGATTCTTTTCGGCTACGGCCAGTCCTCCTACGACGACCCCGCCGTCATCGAGCTGGTGCTCGCCGACGCGCGGACCGGTGAGCTGCGGCAGCTCACCGAACTGGGGGCCGAAATCACCGACCCCTGCTGGAGCCCCGACGGGTCGCGCATCGCCGTCAGCGCGAAATTCCCCGGCGCGGACTCTTTCGACATCTACCTCCTGGACTCGGGCGGGGGAAACCCCGAGCGGCTAACATTCTCCGAACTGGACTGCGTGTATCCCTGCTTCACCGACGACGGCCGCCTGTTCTACAACACCGTCGAGTCGCCGGACTTCTGGGCCGACGACGCGGGCCCGGAGACGGTCGAGGCTTACCCGGCGGACGTCCACCGCATCTACGTGATGGACCCGGCGACCGGGGACGTGCGGGAGGTCTGCCCGGGCAACGACCCCGACTGGGG
>CAZNZF010000088.1:0-9045 GCA_964577465.1 uncultured bacterium
AAAACCATGCCCAGCTGGGGGCCTGATCTTTCCGGTCTTGATTTTAAAGAGCTGGCGGTGCTCATGTCCGTGCCGCTCCCGCCAGCGTCTCTCGTATCTTTTTAGGGCCCTGGCCGTAGGCTCCGTGTCGGAGCCGATGACCTCCACCGCCGTTTCCCCGGCCAGCCGCCCGGCCTCCACGGCCCAGTTGATTCCCGCCCCCGAGAAGGGGTCCACCTGCCGCGCGGCGTCGCCGGCCAGCATGCAGCCCTCGCCGACGAAGCCCCGGGGCTGCGGCGGTGTGGGAACGCAGCCGTGAACCTCCTCCAGCACGGAGATTCCCGGAAAGTTCGCGGAGAGGAAATCGCGCAGGTAGGCCTGCGCCGTTTTCGACCGCTCGGCACCCGGGATTCCGAGCCCGACGTTCGCCGTCCCCCGGCCCTTGGGGAAGAGCCAGGCGTAACCTCCCGGCGCGACCCGGGAACCGAGGAAGAAGTAAACGGTGTCGTCCTCCACCCAGTCGGGCAGGCCGACGGCCAGTACCTGGGCTCCGGCGTGGACATCGGCCAGGGGGTAGTGCCGGGAAAGACCCGTCCAGCGCCCCACCAGCCCTTCCACCCCGTCGGCGCCCACGAGCACCGTGGCCTCCACCGTCTCCTCCCGGTCGAGACGGCGCACCCCGACCCGCCACAGCCCGCCGTCCAGCTCGGCCCGGAGAGCCTGCGATTTGACCCATAGCTCGGCTCCGGCTCCGGCGGCCCTCTCGGCGAGGTGGAGGTCGAAGAGCTTCCGCTCGAGGACCCAGCCGGCGCCGTACTTCTTGACGTGGGCCCGGTTCCCCCCGGGCGAGACGGTGATTCCACCGTGGAGATGGGCGGCGCGGTATGGCGGGGCGAGGTCTCCCGCCGGGCCATCGGGGAAGAGGATCTCGTCGTCGCCCAGCTCCTCGACGAATCCGTCGTGCCCCACCGCCTCGGCGCAGCGCACCGGGAAGCCGATCTGCTGGCGCTTCTCCAGCAGGAGCACGCGCAGGCCGCCCCAAGCCGCGTGATAGGCGGCGCTGGAACCGGCCGGTCCCGCTCCCACTACTAACACATCGCAGTGCAACATTCCTCCGGATTCGCCCCATCCCGCGGGGACAGTCAATCGGATCAAGTATAACTTAAAGGCGAGGCTCATCGCCCCGCCCCTTTAGTCCCATCTCCGTGTCGCCCCCAAACATGCACCGACGACATCCTCGATTCCCCCGCCCCTTCAGGCCGATGGTGATGATTCGAATGAACTCAACACCGGCCAGGCTCGATGCCCCGCAACTTCGGTCCGAACGTCCGGCCTAGTGTACCAGCGCCTTTATCTGGCCCCAGGAGGTCTCCACGACCGGGGTTTCCCAGTCACCGAGGTCCACCCGGGCGCCCTGGACGACCTCCTTGGTCATGAAGTTCTGGACGATGACGTAACCTATCACGTCGTCCTGCTTCCAGACCGGGTCCACGTCGAACTCCTGTCTCCAGTAATGGACACCGTGGTTGTCCGGAATGAGCCAGCCGGGAAAATCGGGCTCGGTGATGCGCATGGTGTAGTTGTAGTGCCTCCCGCCCGCGGACAGGTCCTTCTCGATGATGATGAAGTAGGCTCGGTAGTACCCGTCGGGAACGTCGTCGGTCCACTCGAAACGGGCGTCGAGGTAGCCGTCGCTGCCGGTGATGTTCCCGTCGAGGAGGATCTCCATGGGGCTGGGGACGTTGATGCGGTTGGCGACGTATGCCGCGGCGCCGCTCCAACTGACCCGGGTCCCGTCCACGTAGGTGTCGGGGACGGAGTTGACGCCGTAGAAGGACCGCCGGTTGTTCTGGTCGGTGGGGTTGTAGAGGTAGAAGGGGTCGCCGGCTCCGGGCCAGTTCATGTGCCACTCGCAGAGAATCACGTCGTCATGGTATTGCGCGTCGATGGCCTCCCACGTCGCGTCCGCCGGGGGGCAGCTCGGACAGGTGTAGTTGGTGAAGCCCTCGAGCACCACCATGCGCTGGGTGGCGAAGGTCAGGGCGGTCAGGGCTAAAAGCGTCAACACGACCTTGCGCATAATTTCCTCCTTCAATTGTGCCGATATGTTCCTTTTTACGGGAAAACTCCGAGGGAATCTTTAACCTAAAAAGACCCGCGCGTCAAGGCTTCTCGTTGATCGACTCCAGCAGTTTCGGCAGGGCTTCGGAGGCTAATTGCAGGTCCGCCACCGCGTCGGAGTACGTGTCCAAAATCTCCCTGACGCGCTCCTGGCGGGTGACGCGGTCCATGGAACCGCCCTCGTACTCGAGAACCAGGGCCGCGTAAGCCTCCTTGGCGTCGGTGAGGATGTCGGCGGCCGCGATGGCGGCATCGTAGGCCGCGGTGCGTTCCTCGCCGAGCTCGGCCAGGCTTTTGGGGGCGGTGAGGTTGAAGAGGCGCAGCTTTTCCACCGTCGTCTCTATCGCGGCGAGCAGCTCATCGTCCACCGGGACGGTCATGCCCAGTTCGTCGCTCTTCGCGAGCAGCTCTTTTACGCCATCCGATGAGAGTGTGCCCAGTAGCTCCTTCAGGAGCAGGTCGTAGGGGCGGCAGTCGTTCAGGTAGTTAGCCTCCGACCCCGACGCCTCGCCCGATTCGCGCCCGCAACCCATGACCAGGATTCCGAGCACGGCCAACGCTAATATGGTAAATTTCACGGTTCGCTCCTCAACGTGTAAGGTTGACGATTTGCCTGTACAACTTACGATTAATCACGGCCGCATCGCCCGGTTCCTCCGGATTCTCCCCGGACGGAGACGGCGTCCTCGAATCCCCGTCACGGCGCCTCGGCCACCCGTAAAGGTATCCGGTCACCCCGGACAATGCATCGCCCGACTACCCTCGCGCCGCCATTCCCTCCATTCAAGTATACCACGGCGCGGGCGGATTGAACAACGCAGCCGGAGGCCCGTCTTGCCGAGGGTCGGGTCCTCTGGTAAGATAGACGCGATAATTATCCCCCGGAGATACGATGGTTCCGCAAAGCCGGTTGCCGATGGCGCTTCTCCTCCTCGTCCTGCTAATCGTCGGTTGCGGCGAGAGGGAATCCAGGCTGGAAGAGGTGAAGCGCTACCACGAACAGATGGACGGCCCGGACGGCGACGTGCTGCTCCTGACCGAGCAAATTCGCCGCTGGACCGACGACATCGCCCAACTGGACCCCGAAATCGTCGGCCGCGATGCCCCCAGGCTGTTGAACGAGGCGCTCACCTACCAGGAGAAGGCCTACGAGTTCGGTGAGTTTTTCGCCAGCGCCCACTACGAAACACAGAGCATCACGGAGTTCCTGGATTTAAAAATCGACCTGCTCGCCGCCCTCCAGGCGGACCTCCAGTCGTTCATCGACGACTTCCTGAAGGTGTACAGTTTCTCGTCGGAGGACGAGGAGGCGCTGCCCGGCTACCACTCCGAGTGGATCGCCCTGTCCTGCAAGAACTTCATCGAGGCCGTGGAGAAGGTCGAGGGCGAGTTTACACGGGGCCGCCGCGTGCTCCTGTCGGAGTTCATCCTCATGGGGGAGCGCTAGGGACATGCCGCGCATCATCATCGGGACGCTCGTGGCGGCGGTTATCCTGGGGGGCTGCGGCCGGAGCGCCTACGAAGAATTGACACGCTACAAAAATGAGGCCACGCCCGCCGACGCGGAGTTACAGGCCTGTCTGGACACCTACAACGGCAGGCGGCTCCACGTCGGCGAGGGGTACGGGTACCGTCTGCCCTTCGACTCGGTGGAAACCCGGGAGCTCGCGCTCCGGGTGGAGAGCGCGACGGAAGAGCTCCGGGGGGTGGAGACGCCCGAAGTCGCCCGGCTCCTCGCCGAGGATAAAATCGCCGCCGCCGAGGGGATCCGCGGGGCGTTCGAGCTCCTGGACGAGGTTACGCGGGAGTGGGAGGGTCTCCTCCCGACGGGCCTCCCGTCGGAGGGGGATACCCAGACCGTGGATCTTGCGCGCGGGGACGTCGAGAAATGGCGCAGCGACATGGCGCGCGTGGACGTGGCCTTCGAGTCGGCCGACCGGGCCTTCGACGACGCCGCCCTGGCGCTGGGGGCGGCCATCCTCGCCGCACATGACGAGGAGTACTAGGCACAGGTGCACATGCGGTACAGTTTGCTGGGGCTGGAATCGGTCTCCCTTTTCCGTTCTGTGTTCTTCGTATTCTGGATCGTCCTGGGCGGGCTGGGATTGATCGGTTACGCGGCGTACCTCATCGGCTCGATCGACGCGGGCCTGGTCGAGGACGAGTTCGTGGCGGTGCTCTTCGGGTGCGTCCTGGGACCCCCGTTCTACTCCCTCGTCTTCGCCGCCCTCGGCGTTCTGGGCAACGCGGTCTACAAACGACTCCTGCGCAGCCTGCCCCCGCTCGTCGCGGAGATGGAGGAGGCGGGCGCGACCGCCGCCCGACCGGACCGGGGGGGAACCACCGCGGACGACCGGAGCCGGTTACCCTAGGGCGGGTTGGATGACGGCAGCCGTTTGGTCTTTCGTCGGTCTCATCGCCTTCGTCTACATCGGGTATCCCCTCCTCGTCGGCCTGGTCGGCCTCGTCCGCCGCAGACGACCCCGGGCCGATTCCAGCTTCCTGCCATCCATCGCCCTTCTGATCCCCGCCCACAACGAGGCGACCGTCATCGCCGGCAAGCTCGTCAACGTCCTGGAGAGCGATTACCCCCCCGACAGGCTGCGGGTCTACGTCATCTCGGACGCCTCGGACGACGGCACCGACGCGGTGGTTTCGGGAACGGACGACCCCCGGGTGCGCCTCATCCGCCAGGAGAGACGGGAGGGGAAGGTCAACGCCCTGAAACGGGGAATCGCCGCCGCCGAGGACGCCGAGGTCATCTGCTTCTCCGACGCCAATTCGCGCTACGAGCCGGACGCCCTGCGGAGGCTGGCCGCCGTCTTCGCCGACCCCCGCGTGGGCGCCGCCTGCGGCCGTCTGCGCCTGTTGGGAACGGAGAAGTCCGGCACCGCCGCCGGCGAGGGGCTGTACTGGCGCTACGAGGACGCCATCAAGGCCGCCGAGTCGCTCTCCGGCACGATGCTGATGGGGGCGGGCACGATTTACGCCGCCCGGCGGGAGCTCATCCCCGACGTTCCGGCCCACCGAGCCGACGACTCCATCGTTCCGCTCGCCATCGCCGTCGGCGGGCGTCAGGTAGCCTGGGTGCCCGAGGCGGTGGCCTGGGAAAGAACCGCGGTGGATGCGGGCGAGGAGTTCCGGCGCAAGGTGCGGATGATCGCCCACGATTTCGGCGGTTACTTCTACCTCGGGGGTTGCTGGCGGCGACCGTCGGTGGGGCTGCGCCTTTTTTTCCATAAATTCCTGCGCTGGCTGGTGCCCTTTTTCTACCTGGCCGCCCTCGGCCTGGCGATTCCGCCGGCGCTCTCCGGCGACACGGCGATGGTGGTCGCGGCGCTGGTCCTGGGCGGCGGGCTCGTATGGGGCGGGACCGCCTGGGGCGCGATGGCCCTCGGATGGCGGCCGAAATCCCCGGTTTGCCGCCTCCTGGCCCTTCCCGGTCACTTCGTCATGGTGAACACGGCGTCGGTCCTCGGCATCTGCCGGTCGGTTTTCCGGGGGAGCCAAGCCGCGTGGGAGGCCGCCCCCAGCTCGCGCAGAGGTCTTTCGTGAAACGGGCTCCCGACCGCGACAAGACCAAGGAGTTCTACGTCCAGGAGGGGCACCCGGACGGGATCCTGGGGCGGTTGGCCCACGGGCGTGGGCTGGGCCTGCGGCGGGCGGTCCTGGGGCTGGAGGGGATCCGGGACACTCTGCTGGGCGGAATCGCCGGTAAGAGGCTGCTCGAAATGGGCGCGGGCTACGGCGATGAGCTGATAGGATTCACCCTGGCCGGCGCCCGGGCGGTGGGGGTGGATTTCGCCCTCTCGCGGCTGTCCCAAATCCCCCGAAAAGCGAGGGAAGCCGGAATAGAAGTCGCCGCCGTGGCCGGGGATTGCCACCGACTGCCCTTCCGCGGACGCTCCTTCGACGTGGTATACGGCAGCGCCGTCCTGATTCACCTGAACCACGATTGGGCCCTGGACGAGGTTCGCAGGGTTCTTCGACCCGGCGGGCGGATGGTTCTGGTCGAGCCGCTGGACCGGCACCCGCTCCTGAGGCTCTACCGCCGGAGCCTGAAGACGAGGGAGGACGTCGTGTCCTACCTCGACTACGCCGAGCTGGATGCGGACAGGCTGGGGGGCGGGTACGAGCTGCGTCCCGCGGGACTGACCTCGGCGGCGCTCCTGCCGCTGGCCGCCGTGGGGGTTGACGGCGCCTTCTGGCGCGGGATGGCGCGGCTCCTCAACCGTCTGGACGCCCTGCTCTTCACGAAAAGTCCCTGGGCCCGGAGACACGCCTGGGTTTGCCTCGCCCGCTGGGGGAAAGACCGTGAGCGCTGAGGGGAGAATCGGCGAGCTGCGCCGTTTCTTCGGCGCGGAGCGGGATCCGGGACCGCTCACCAGCCTCGCCCTCGGGGAAGCCGCGGGGAGGTCCGTGGCCGTGGCCGACCTGCGCCGCCGGTGGCGGGAGTCGCTGGGGAAAGTCCGGGGACGGCGCGCGCTGGAGCTCGGATGCGGACACGGCGGGGAGATGGCGTACCTGGCGGGGCAGGGCGCGACGGTGGTCGGAATAGACCTCTCACCCCGGCGGTTGAGCGCCGCGAGGTCCAGCGTCCCGGGGGCGGCGGTCCTGCTGGCCGACGCCGAAAGGCTGCCCTTCGCCGACGGCGCCTTCTCCCTGGTGTACGGGAACTCGATTCTGGTGCACCTGGACAGGGGAAGGGCCTTCGCTGAAATCGGGCGGGTCCTGGAGCCCCGCGGGACGGCTGTATTCCTCGAACCGCTGGACCGGCATCCCCTGCTGCGCGTGTTCCGCGCCCTCTTTACCCGGCGGCGGGGACTCGCCAGCTATCCCTCCCTGGAGGAACTGGAGGGGATGAGCCTCGGGGGCGGGACGGACGTCACCCCATGGTATCTGACGGCGGCGCTGCCGGTGTTCGCGGAACGCCTGCTCGGAACGAGCGGCCTCACCCGCGGCCTGGCCGAGCTCCTCTCCCGGTTCGACGGCTGGCTCTTCCGCCGCGGCCGTTGGGCCGCCCGGCTCGCCTGGACGGCATTCACCGTTTACCGCAAGGAGTAGGTTGGACACGATTCGCACCGCCGGCGAGCTGGAAGAACGCAGGGAAACCCTCGAGCGCGAGCTGCCCCCGGGCGCCGTGGCGCTCACCTTCCTCGGCGGGGTGGGAGAGTTCGGCAAGAACATGCTCCTGCTGGAGGACTCCTCGGGCATCGTGGCCGTGGACTGCGGTCAGGCGTTCCCCGACGACACGCTCCTCGGCGTGGATTCGGTCATCCCGGAGACGAGCTACCTCGAGGCTCATGCCGACCGGCTGCTGGCCTACGTCTTCACCCACTGTCACGAGGACCACATCGGGGCGCTGCCCTATGTCCTGCCCAAGGCCCCGGCGCCGCTCTACGGCTCGCGCCTGACCCTGGGCTTCATCGACGGGAAGCTGCGCGAGTACCCCGAAACGCCCGACGTGGAGCGGGTGGAGGTGAAGGCCGGACGGAAGTTCGCCATCGGCGGATTCGAGTTCGACCCGGTCGCCGTCTCCCACTCCACCGCCGACAGCCTGGCCCTGGCCGTCTCGACCCGTGCCGGGGTGATTCTGCACACCGGCGATTTCAAGCTCGACCCGACCCCCGTCGGCCGGCTCCACGACCCTCTCCCCCGGATGCGCTACTACGGCAAACGGGGCGTAAAGCTCATGTTGTCCGATTCCACCAACGCCGAGTTCGCCGGGCGCTCCCAGTCGGAGACCGTGGCCCAGGAAGGGATTCTGGAAGCCTTCCGCGGGACGCGGGGCCGGATAATCCTCACCACCTTCGCCAGCCACATCCACCGCATCCAGGGGGTGGTGGACGCCTGCGAGGAAACCGGCCGCAGCCTGGTCGTCTCCGGACGCGCAGTGGAAAAGAACGTCCGCATCGCCCGCGAGCTCGGCTACCTGCGAATTCCAGGGGGGATGCTGGTTTCACCGAAGGACCTCGGCGACCTGCCGTCCGGCCGCCTCACCCTCCTGGTCTCCGGCAGCCAGGGGGAGCCGCTCTCGGCCCTGGCGCGAATAGTCGAGGGCGAGCACAAGCACATCAAGCTCGAGGCCGACGACCTGGTCATCTTCTCCGCCCGGATGATTCCGGGCAACGAGGTGGCCATCGGCCGGCTCATAGACCGCATCCTCCTCCACGGCGCCCGGGCGCTCTACACCGGTATCGCCGACGTCCACGTCTCCGGCCACGCCTACGCCGACGAGCTGGCCGAGATCATACGGGCCGCGCGGCCCGAGCACTTCATCCCCGTCCACGGCGAGTACCGCCAGCTATACGCCCACAAGCGCCTGGCGGAAAGCCTGGGGCTCGACGAGCGGAAAATCCTCATCCCCCACGTCGGGGCGCGGCTGTTGATGGACGCCGAGGGGGTGTGGTGGGGGGAGCCGGTCCCCGCCGGGCGCATCCTGGTGGACGGCAAGGGCGTGGGCGACGTGGGCCCCGTCGTCCTGCGCGACCGCCGGACCATGGCCGACGACGGCATACTGGTCATCATCGTCGCCGTCAGCCGTCAGACCGGGGAAATCCTGCGCGAGGTGGAGCTGGTGACGCGGGGGCTGGTCTACATCGACGAGAACGAGGCGCTTCTGGGGGAAATCGCGGCGCGGGTCCACGAGCTCATCGAGGAGGCCGAGCCGGAGGTGCGCGAGGACCGGGAGCTTTTCGCCGACTGGCTGCGGCGCAAGACGCGGCGGTATGTTCAGAAGCGGCTGGAGCGCCGCCCGCTTGTGGTCCCGGTGATTTACGAGTTGTAGTTCGTGCCGACCCGGGGCGGCGGACTGGTTCGGGATTAATGTAGGGGAGGGTCTTTAGACCCTCCCGCAGGCCCCCTCTCCCCATTAGGGAGAGGCTCGCCTACGGGTTGGGGTGAGGGGTAAGGGCAGGGCACGTAAAGCGGCGGGGAAAGGATTTG
>CAZNZF010000089.1:0-8929 GCA_964577465.1 uncultured bacterium
GGCGTGCACCGGACCACCGGCGTGCGTCTGCCGGAGATGCCGCCCTGGGTCGGTCCCGACGCCGATGAACCGCCCCTCCCCACCCCGCCGGTGATGGGTGCCGTCGCCGTGCTGGTGGACTTCCCCGACCACCAGCACAACCCGTCGCACACACCCTCGGCCTACGACGAGATGCTCTTCAGTCAGGGGACCTACGAGACCGGCTCACTCCGGGACTACTGGAATACGGCGAGCTACGGCGCCTTCGACCTGGCGGGCGGGGTCTCCGGCTGGCACCGGACGACCGAGAACTACTACGATTATTACGACGACGGCGACTTCGGGCTCATAAACGGCGGCTCCCGGGTGGCGCTGGCCGCGGCGCAGCTTTCCGACTCCACGGTGAACTTCGGCGATTACGACAACGACGGGCCCGACGGCATCCCCAATTCCGGCGACGACGACGGCGAGGTGGACCTGTTCATGGTCTACCACGCGGGACCCGACGGCGCCGACACCGGCGACCCCCACGACATCTGGAGCCACATGAGCTCCAGCTTCAACTACACCACGAACGACCCGGCGGCCGGCGGCGGATTCATCACCATCGAGGCCTACGACATCCAGGCCGAGGAGCACCCCGACGGGAGCCTGTCCGGTATCTCCGTGGCCTGCCACGAGATGGGGCACCTTCTGGGCCTGCCCGACCTCTATGATTACCAAAGGTATGACTGGGGCGCGGGGCTGTGGTGCCTGATGAGCTACGGGGCCTGGGGCGCCGACGGCCTCGACGACCGCTACCCCAGCTTCCCCTGCGCCTGGTGCCGCTCCGACCTCGGCTGGACCGACGTGGTCAACCTGGACTCCGACGTCGACGACCTGGTCGTTCACCCCGCCGAGACCCACGACACCGTTTACACCCTCTGGCGGGACGGCTCCCCCGACCCCGCCCAGTGGTTCTATTTGGAGAACCGCCAGCGGCTCGACCCGGAGCCGGTGCTGGTCGGCGAGGGGCTTCTGATTTGGCACATCTACTCCGGGGCCCGGGGCTTCGGTTTCGGCTGGGACGACCTGGACCTGGAGCAGGCCGACGGGCTCAACGAGCTGGACCAGGGCGACGGGGAGCGTCCCGACCCCGAGGAGGACGACCTGGGGGATGACGGCGACCCCTTCCCCGGCTCCACGGACAACACGCGCTTCGCCGACGAGACGAACCCCGGCTCCCGGGACCGCACCGGCAACCCGACCTGGGTGTCGGTGACTCAAATCCGCGAGTCCGGCGACGACATCATCTGCGATGTGACAATCGACTCCTCGGCGGTGGGTGACCTCCTTCTTTCCGGATTCTCCCGCGATGAGGGGTTGCTGTTGCGCTGGTCCGGCACCACCGGCGGCCTGGCCCACCGACTCTCCCGCCGGGAGGCCGGGGTGTGGACGGTGCTCGCCTCGGAAATTACCGGGAGCGCCTGGCTGGTCCGCGACGCGTCGGGCTCTCAACTCTACAGGCTGGTGGCCCTGGGGCCGGACGGGGCTCTCGTCGCCTCCGTCGAGGCCGAGCTCGCCTACGAGCCTCCCCCGGCGCGCCCGCTCGCCATCGCGGCCTACCCCAATCCCGCCGACGGCGCGGTGGGGCTGGCCCTGGAACTGCCCACCGCGGGGCGGGTGACGGTGGCGGCCTACGACCTCGCCGGGCGTCGCGTGGCCCTCGTTCACGACGGCTTCCTCGCCGCGGGCCGGAACCTTCTGGTCTGGGAGGGCGATGCGAGGCCGGGGGTGTACCTCCTCCGGCTCACCACGGAGACCGGAGAGGCCGGCTGCCGCGTCGTCGTCGAATAGATACGGCAGGGGGATTTCACCGGCTCTCCCTTTTTCCGAGCTTTTCGGTGGGATTCGCGTTGGAGGGTGCGGCGGGTTGTGGTATAGTGGCGCGGGGTGATTTGAGATGACGACGCAGCTTGAAGCGGCGCGGGCGGGACGCCTGACGCCGGAGATGGAGCGGGTGGCCGCCGGCGAGCGGCTCGACCCCGAGACCCTGCGGGGACGTGTCGCCCGGGGGACGGTGGTCGTCCTGAAGAACGTCGCCCGTCCGACCTCCGTAGCCCTGGGCGTCGGCGAGGGCCTGCGGATAAAGGTCAACGCCAACCTGGGCACGTCCCAGGACTCGCCTTCGACGGAGACGGAGTTGGAGAAGCTCCACGTCGCGCTGGAGGCCGGCGCCGACACGGTGATGGACCTCTCCACCGGGGGCGACCTCCACGCCACCCGCCTGGCGATAATCGAAAAGACCCCCGTCCCCGTCGGCACGGTGCCCATCTACGACGCCGCCGTCCGGGTGGGGGAGGCGGGGCGCGAAATCTGGGAGATGACCGCCGACGAGTTCTTCGACGCCGTCGAGCTCCACGGCTCCGACGGGGTCGACTTCATCACCGTCCACTGCGGCGTGACCCGGGCGGCGGTCGAGCTCCTGCAGCAAGCCCCCCGGGTGGCGGGGGTTGTAAGCCGGGGCGGGGCCATCCTCACCGAGTGGATGCTGCGCAACGACCGCGAGAATCCGCTCTACGAACAGTTCGACCGCCTGCTGGAAATCGCCCGGCGCTACGACATGACCCTCTCCCTGGGCGACGGGCTGCGTCCGGGCTGCCTGGCCGACGCCACCGACCGGGCCCAGATGCAGGAGCTCGTGACCCTGGGCGAACTGGGCCGCCGCGCCCGCGAGGCCGGCGTGCAGGTGATGATCGAAGGGCCGGGCCACGTGCCCGCCGACCAGATAACCGAGAATGTCCGGCTGGAGAAATCGCTGTGCGACGGGGCGCCATTCTACGTCCTGGGGCCCCTGGTGACCGACATCGCGCCCGGCTACGACCACATCACCGGGGCCATCGGGGGCACCATCGCCGCCATGGCCGGGGCCGACTTCCTCTGCTACGTCACCCCCGCCGAGCACATCCGCCTGCCCGACGCGGAGCACGTGAAGCAGGGGGTCATCGCCAGCCGAATCGCGGCCCACGCCGGGGACATCGCCCGAAAACTCCCCGGGGCGCGGGAGGTCGACGACGAGATGGGCCGCGCCCGCTGCGCCCTGGACTGGCGCAGGCAGTACGAGCTGGCCCTGGACCCGGAGCTGGTCAAGGGGTGGCGGGACATGAGTCGCCCCGCCGACGAGAACGTCTGCACCATGTGCTCCGAGCTGTGCGCCATCAAGGGGATGCGCCGCGTGCTCTACGGGGATGGAAACGACCGGTAAAGGTTTTCCAGAGTCGTGCGTGGTCGTTACCGTGAAATGATGAGTACGAACTGCGGGGATTGAAATGGCCGGTAAAGGTTTCTTGAAGGGTCCCGACTGGCGGGTGGAGCGCATAGCCCTGGTGGTGGCGGCGGGGCTGGCGGCCGCGATAATCGTCCTGTTCGCCCTGGCCCCCACGGTGGAGGAGGGCCGCGCCGAGCGGCTGGACCTCTTCCTCGCCGTGCTCCCGGACGACGCCCGGACGGCCTTCGAGGACGGGCGCTACGACGAGGCCGTCGCCCTCGTTTCCGAGGCCTACCGCACCGACCTCGTGTTCCACGAGCGGTGGGAGGAGCTCAAGGACACCGAGCTCATCAACATCTTCACCGTGGACGAGGTCCTGGATTACTACGTCCGGTACTTCGTCCCCGCGGTGCGCTCCGTATCCCAATAAAAAAACCGAGAGGCCGTCGCCCGCGGCAGAGGGTGGACGGCCTTTTTTACGCCTTATAAATGGTGTCGGGGCGGTGATTGGGACTACGCCGACGTCGCTTTGTCTTCGTTATTAGGTTCAGCATCCGGCGGTCGATCCGGTGGTTTTTACGGTCTTCTCCAGGGCTCTGGTTCATCGCCGATTTTTAAGGAACATCCAATATTCCCCCTTGCCGAGGAATTGTTTCTCTGTTAGACTGGCATTTGGTCCTTATATGGACGGAGTATCCATTACTAATTCTGCGTGAAAGGAGAACCCGTGAAATTTCTGGGTATGGTATGTGTATGCCTCCTGGTCCTCGCCTCCCTGACGGTGGCCGGCACGCTCGTCTTCCAGCCCGACGTCAACGACGGCAAGGACGCGGAGATCAACAACAAGCAGGGCGGCACGCCCCACGGGGGGTATCCGTACATCCTACTGCCCATGGGCGGGTGAGGCAACGACTTCGCCGGTTTGGTCGAGTTCGACCTGAACCCAATCATGAGCTGGTCCATCAGCGTCGACAGCGCAACTCTCGAGGTTTACGAAAACCTGACGAGCGACGCCGGAGTTGCCTTCGGCGCCTACCGCATCCTCGACGACTGGAACGAGGCCACGGTCATTTGGAATAACCGTCCGGCCTGGGGGAGCAGCTCCTATGGCTACATCACCACCGACTACGCCACCGGCTGGTGGTCCTTCGACGTCACCTCCCTGGTGGAGGATTGGCTGGACGGTGTATACCCCAACTACGGCGTCTGTATCACCCACCCCGGCGGCGGGTGCTCGCCCCCGCGGGTATGCGCCTCCGAGTACTCCCCGGTGGACCCGTCGCTCTGTCCCAAGCTGACCATCGCGTACACCGAGACCGCCGTCGATGAAGTTTCCTGGGGCCAAATAAAGGCCGAGTTCTGATTCTTTGCGGGCAACGCAATGGAAAATAAAGACGCCCGGCCGGGCGTCTTTTTTACGTCGAACCGGAGCTACTATGCGCCGGCGCGGGCGATGGCGGCGAATTTTTCCGGGTCCAGGCTCGCCCCGCCCACCAGGACGCCGTTCACGTCGGCCTGCGCCATGAGCTCACGGGCGTTGTCCGGCTTCACCGAGCCGCCGTAGAGGATTCTTACCCCTTCCGCGGCCCTGTCGAGCGTTTCCCTGAGCAGCCTCCGCAAAAAACTGTGGGCTTCCTGGGCCGTCTCCGGGGTGGCGGTCCGGCCCGTCCCGATGGCCCAGACCGGCTCGTAGGCCAGGACGGTTTTCACCGCCAGCGTCGGCCCCACCCCGGCCAGGCTTTGGTAGAACTGCCGCCCCAGTACCGCCTCGGTCTCGCCCCGGTCGCGCTCCTCCAGAAGCTCACCCACGCAGACTATCGGCCGCAGGCCCAGCTCGTGGGCCCGCTTGAGCTTGGCCAGGACCAGGGCGTCGGTCTCTCCGTAGACGTGCCGGCGCTCCGAATGGCCCAGAATTACCCACCCGACGCCGAGGTCGACGAGCGCGGCGCCAGAGACCTCGCCGGTAAAGGCCCCGGAAAGCTCCTGGTGCATGTTCTGCGCGCCCACCGCCACGTGCGTGCCCCGGAAGGCCGCCACCGCCGCGGGCAGCGCGGGGAAGCTCGGGCAGACCAGAAGGTCCACCTTCCCGGCCAGGTCCGCCGTCCCGGATATAAACCGCCCGGCGTAACCGGCCACCTCCCCCGGCGAGAGGTGCATCTTCCAGTTTCCGGCGACGAGGTTTTTCATAAAACTCCTACTTGAACCGCTCGAAGAAGGCGCGGTAGCCGAGGTAGGCGGAGTAGACGTCGCACTTGGCCACCAGCTCCAGGGGCGAGTGCATCCCGAGGATCGGCGGTCCGGCGTCCACCACGTCCATCCCGTGGGCGGCGAGGAACCGGGCCACCGTCCCGCCCCCGCCCTCGTCCACCTTGCCCAGCTCGGCCACGTGCCACGGGACCCCGGCCTCGTTGAACAGGCGGCGGATGCGGCCCACGTACTCGGCGTTGGCGTCGTTGGCGCCCGCCTTGCCCCGGGAGCCGGTGTACTTGTGCAGCGCGAGGCCGTGGCCCATGCGGGCGGCGTTTTGCTTCTCCTGAACCTCCTGCCAGTCGGGGTGTAGCGCGGCGCCCACGTCGGCGGAGAGAACGGCGGTGTTCTCCGCGGCGCGGCGGAGCGCCAGGTCGCCCGTCTCGCCTTCCAGGGCCAGGACCTCGGCCAGGGTGTTGAGTATGAAAGCGGAGTCCGCTCCGGTGGAGCCCACGCTCCCGATTTCCTCCTTATCCACGGCGAAGGTCACCCCGCCCCGTTCCAGCTTCTTCGCCTCCAGCAGGGCCCGGACGGCGGTGAAGGCGCAGACCCTGTCGTCGTGACCGTAGCCGCCAAGAATCGCCCGGTCGAAGCCCACGTCGCGCGCCATGCCGGCCGGCACCACCTCGAGCTCGGCGCTGACGAAGTCCTCCTCCGTCATCCCGTACCGCTCGTGGAGGAGGTCCAGCACGGCCAGCTTGACCCGGTTCTTCGCCTCCTCATCGGCGTCGGGGATGATTCCGGCCACCAGGTTCAGCTTCTCGCCGGGGTAGAACTCGGTGACCTTCTTGTCGTTCTGGACCTTGTACGACAGGTGGGGCTCCAGGTCGCTGATGACGAAGACGGGGTCCTCCTTGGACGAGCCGATGGAAATCGGGAGTGTCGTGCCGTCGGCGAGGATGACCACGCCGTGAATCGCCAGGGGGCGCGACAACCACTGGTGCTTGCGGACGCCGCCGTAGTAGTGGGTCTTGAGCTGGGCGATGTCCGCCTCCTCGATGAGGGGGCTCGCTTTGAGGTCCAGGCGCGGGCTGTCCGTGTGGGCGATGATGATGTTCATGCCCCGCGCGGCGGGGAGCTTCCCGGCCCGGTAAAAGGCGACCGCCTTCCCCTTCCAGACGAAGAGGTAGCCCGGGGCGCCCTTCTTTGTCTCGTCGGGGACGTGCTCGACGAATCCGTGCTCCGCCGCCATCTTGGCGAAGCTGGCCACGCACTCGCGCTCGGTCTTGGAGATGTTCAAGAAGCTGCGGTAGCGGTCGGCGAAGGCGAAGGATTCGGCATGCCAGGCCGCGTCCTGGTTGTCGAAGCAGGACTTGCGGGGCAGCTCGTAGGTTTCTTTTTCGGCCACGGCTCACTCCTCGGGGGGTGGGAAAATTTTTGCGGGGTTCAGGACGTTTCCGGGGTCCAGGCGCCGCTTGATGCGCCGGGAGAGCGCAATCACCGCCTCGGGCAGTTCGCGCCCGATGAAGGGCTGCTTCGCCACGCCGACGCCGTGCTCGCCGGAAAGCGTACCGCCCAAGGCTAACACGGCGGTCAACAGCTCGTCCAGGGCCTTCTGCGCCCGGGCGTATTCATCGGTGTCCTCCGGGTCGCACATGACGTTCACGTGGAGGTTGCCGTCGCCGGCGTGGCCGAAGACGGGGATTAAAAGCTTGTACTTCCGTCTCAGTTCCTCGATGGCCCCGACCATCCGGGGGAGCGCGCCCCGGGGCACGACCACGTCCTCGTTGATTTTCAGGGGCTTGAGCCGGGCGATGGCCGGTGAGCCGGCGCGGCGCATGGCCCAAAGATTTTCCTGCTCGGCGGTCTCCCGGGCCACGGACAGCTCCATAGCCCCCCGGCGCTCGCAGACGCCCCGGACGGCGGGCAGGGATTCCCCGATCTCCCCCGCGGAGCCGTCCAGCTCAATGAGAAGCAGGGCCGATTCCCCCGGCGGCGGCGGCTGGCCCAGGTAGCGGCTGACGCACCGCAGGGTCTCGGCGTCCATGAACTCCAGCTTGGACGGCGCGAGGCCCGACGAAAGAATTTCCGTCACCGCGTCGCAGGCGCTTGCCGTGTCCGGGAAGAGTGCCCGAACGGTCGCCGTGTCCGGCGGAAGGGCCGCCAGGTGCAGCCGGAGCTCCAGCGCCACGCCCAGCGTGCCCTCGCCGGCCACGAGGAGCTGGGTCAGCGCCGGGTCTTCGCCTGAGTCCACCAGCGTCCCGTCGGGCAGCGTTGCCAGGACCGACTTCACCCAGTCCCCGGTGACGCCGTAGCGCACGCCGCGCGGGCCGCCCGCGTTCTCGGCAAAATTGCCGCCCAGGGTGGAGGTTTCCAGGCTCGCCGGGTCCGGCGGGTAGAGCAGCCCGAATTTTTCCGCCTCCCGCCGGAGGTCCTCCGTCACCACGCCGGGCTCGACCACCGCCTCGCGCCGTTTTTCGTCGATTCCGATAATCCGGTTCAGCCGGTCCAACAGGAGTACCACGCCGCCCCGGACGGTCAGGCTCCCGCCGGTGAAGCCGGTCCCCGCCCCCCGGGGGACGACGGGGATTTTATGGGCGTTCGCCAGTTTGAGAATCGGCGGGACCTGGCCCCGATCGGTCACGCGGACGACGAGCCAGGGCTGCACGGGTCGGTTGGTGGCGTCGTAGGAATGGGCGTAGAGGTCGGTGGGCTTTCGGAGCAGATTTTTCCGGCCGACTATGCGGCGCAGACCGCGGAGGAAGGCGGGCGGGAGCTTGCCCATCACCAGTCCTCGGGGGTGGGGCCCCAGTCCAGGCCGCGGCAGTCGCGCCCGCCGAGGTCGTAGAGCTTCACCGGGTCGCCGCCCCCCACCGACGCCGCCACGATTGCCCCGGCCCCGGCGTCGTAGTACGCGACCCATTCCCCGTCCGGGCTGAAGGAGGGGTAGCGGGGGCGCGCATCGGTGGGCAACACCAGGTTCCGCGGGCGCTCCCCACCGGTCAGGTCAACCAGGACCACGTTAGCGCCAACGGCCACCGCCAGACGGGTCCCGTCGGGCGAGACGTCCGGCTCCCGGATGGGGTCCATCCGCACCAGGTGCACCTTCTGCTCCCCCGTGTTCACGTCGCGTTCGACGACGGTCCACTCGGCGACGGCGAGGCTGACGTAGTACACCGTGAGCCAGTCGCCCTGAACGGGCCACAGGCCGACGTTGTCCAGCCAATCCAGCGGGTCGTTTACCCCGTCCCAGTGCCACAGGTCGCCGTCAATCGTATAGCATAAGGTGGTATAGGCAATCCAGGAGGGCTCGGCGCCGGGGAAGGGCTCCCGGTGCAGCGGGACCTCGCCGGTGCGCGTGGGGCGGACGTAGAGCATCGCCTCGCCGTCCACGTCGAGCTCCAGCGCCACGCGGGAGCCGTCGTAGCCCAGGGCCAGGTCGCCGCAGTCGGCCTCGACGGGGAGGGGAATTTCGCGGAGGTCGTCGGTTTCTATATCGTAGGTGTAGGGGAGGTG
>CAZNZF010000090.1:0-8882 GCA_964577465.1 uncultured bacterium
CCCGTCGGCGAGCCGCTCCCCAGAGGGGGGAGGGGGAATTAATTACGGTGCGTTGTGCGCGGCGTCGCCGCCCCACATCGCCCAGCCGTCGGCCCAGTAATCGCCCGTGTCGAAGGCCACCAGGCTCCCCCGGTCCGTGCCCACGTACACCCAGCCCTCCACGACGACGGGCTGGAACCGAATCGGCTCGCCGACCTTCACGCGCCACATCTCGCTCCCGCTCGAGGCCCGGTAGCACACCACGTAGCCGTCCTCGGTGCCGACGTAGAGCTTGTCGCCGGCCCAGGAGGGCGGTGTCAGCATCCGGCCGCCCAGCACCTCGCCCTCCGGCTGGTAGGCCACCTCGTAGATGACCTTCCCCGTCTCGACGTCGGTGCAGACCAGGGCGTCGTGCGCCGTGGAGTAGGACAGGCCGTCCACCACCACCGGCCGGGAGCCCTGGTAGGCCCAGATTCCCGACACGTTGCCCCAGCCGAGGTTCGCCTGGCCCTGTTCCAGCTTGGCCGCGCCGGGGGCGGAGGAGAAGCCCACCGAGGCGTCGGATGCCACCTGCTCCTCGGCGTAGCGGCTCCCGGCGTTGACCGAGTAGCGCAGGTAGTCGGCCTTGCGCCGCTGCCAGAGGTCGTCGTTCTCGCGGGAGCCCGAGCGGTTGTCGAGCCGTGCCAGTCCCTCGTACTGGACCTGGCCGTACTCGTCGGTCTCGTCGCCCTCCTCGCGCTGGGAGACGTAGACCTGGCCGCCGTAGATGAAGGGGGCGCAGGTGGCGTTCATCTGCTCCCGCCACACCACGTCGCCCGAGCGGGCGTCGAAGCGGTACACCGTGCCCTCGAGGCAGGCGGCGTACACCGAGCCCTCGGCGACCACGGGGGCGGTGATGACCTCGCCGATTATGGGCTGGTCCCAGACGTTCTCGCCGGTCTCCAGCCGGCGGCAGGTGAGGTGGTGCCGCCCGTCGTTGCCGGGGTAGGTCATGTAGATGTAGGAGCCCTCTATGGCGGGCTGGGCCATGAGGGGGTCGCCCAGCCACTCGCCCCAGACTTTATTACCCCTTTGGGCGTCCAGGACGTAGAGGATGCAGCTCTCGGTGTTGAAGGCCACGCGGCCCTGGGAGTAGACCGCCGCCGTGGGGCCGTCGTCGCCGGCCTGGAACATCCACTCGGCCCGGCCGTTCCGGTCGTCGAAGGCGTAGAACTCGTAGGAGCCGAAGCCGCCGCCGATGTAGACCAGCCCGTCGCCCACCGCGGGGGTGGCCAGGGGCCGTCCGCCGGGGATGACCACCCGCCAGCCGTCGAAGCCGTTCTCGGTGGTGAAGGTCTCCACCCCGATGCCGAGCTCGGAGCCGGGGATGACCCCCTCGCCGCCGTCCCCGCCCATCGGCTCGTCGGGGTAGTACGGGTACTCCTCGTAGTAGTACTCGTCGCCCATCTCCTGGACCTGCTCCTTCTTGCCGGTGTCCATCCCGTCGGAGAGGGCCAGCATGGGGAACAGGAGCACCAGGGCCAGTCCGGCGACCCAGAGTAGATACGCACGTCTCATCGCGCACCGCCTTTTCGTGGGTCCTCGCTCCGTCGCGACCGCCGCCGCGAGGACATTGTAATGCTACTACAAAACCGGGGGGAAAGTTCCCCGCGGACGCCGTCGCGCCCGGCGGCTTTTTTTCGGGGCCCGTTCTGTGCTATAGTGGTGGGCGCTCCGCCCCGGGCGAGACCCGTTAATCCGGACTCCTACATACGACTCTTCGGCCTCGGGACGGACTCCGGCGCCCGTAGCTCAGAGGATAGAGCAGCGGTCTTCTAAACCGCTGGTCGGTGGTTCGATTCCACCCGGGCGCGCCATTACGGCGGGCGGTCCTTTATCGGCTCTCCGCTCGGGGAGCCGGACGGTCCCGCCGAGGTCCCGGGAGGAGGTCGGTCGGGGAGCGCGGACGGATGCGTCCGGCTTCCAAAAAGCGTGCGCCAGTAGCTCAGTGGATAGAGCGGCGGTCTCCGGAACCGTAGGTCGGAGGTTCGATCCCTCTCTGGCGCGCCACCCCCGCCGACCCCCCCCGAACACCCGAGGCGTCGTCATGCTACTCGCCATCCGTATCGGCATCATCGCCTTCATGGGCGGTGTCGCCAGCTTCCTCACCCAGAGCCTGTTTCCCGAGACGGAGTTCGCCTACCTCATCGGCGCCGCGGTGGGCGTCGGGGTGGCCGGCATCTTCGTCGCCCTGGAAATCTGGCTCTCCAAGCGGACCAACCGCCAGGTCATCGCCGGGGCCATCGGCCTTCTCGTCGGTCTCGTCGCGGCGGCCATCATCTCCAACATCGCCATCGTCTCCGAGTACCCCGCCGTCCGCTACACCCTGTCGCTGGTGGTCATGGTGCTCTTCGCGTACCTCGGCGCGACGCTGGCCATCCGCAAGCTGCCTCCGTCATGGTTCCGCCGGGTGGACCTCCCCGAGGGGGAGGGCGTGCTGCAGTGGAAGGTCCTCGACACCAGCGTGATAATCGACGGGCGCGTGGCCGACATCTGCGCCGCCGGGTTCCTGGAGGGCGTCCTTCTGGTGCCCAAGTTCGTCCTCAAGGAACTCCAGCTCATCAGCGACTCCTCGGACCCCCTCCGGCGCAACCGCGGCCGCCGGGGGCTGGACATCCTCAACGACATGCAGAAGAAGCTCGGCGACCGCGTCCAAATCGAGAGCACCGACTTCCCCGAGCTGGCCGAGGTGGACTCCAAGCTGGTGAAGCTCGCCATGACCAAGGGCGCCAAAATCCTCACCAACGACTTCAACCTGAACAAGGTGGCCGAGCTCCAGGGGGTCGACGTGCTGAACATCAACGAGCTGGCCAACGCCCTCAAGCCGGTGTACCTGACCGGGGAGCGGATGACGGTGAAGCTCATGAAGGAGGGGACCGAGCCGGGGCAGGCGGTGGGGTACCTCCAGGACGGGACGATGGTGGTGGTGGACCGGGGCAAGGAGCACATCGGCCGGGAGGTGGAGGTGACGGTCACGAGCCACCTGCAGACCTCGGCGGGCCGGATGATCTTCGCCCGCCTGAGCCAGGATTGATCTCAAGACGGGGAGCGGGAATGACCTCGACGGACCCGCGGCGGAGGGACCTCTTCGACGGGCTGGCCGATGGGTGGGACGAGACGACCTCTCACGACCCCGCCAAGCTGGAGTACATCGCCGACCTCCTGGACCTGGAGCCCGGCCAGCACGTCCTGGACGCGGGGTGCGGTACCGGCGTCATGATTCCCTTCCTGCGCCGACGCCTGGGTGGGTCCGGCCTCATCACGGCCCTGGACTTCTCCGAGCGGATGCTCGCGGTGGCGAGGGCGAAGTACCCCCCGGCGGAGAACCCGGACATCCGGTTCGTGGTTCGGGACGTCGCCGAGATGGCCTCGGACCGGGAGTTCGACGCGATTCTCTGCTATTCCTGCTTCCCCCACTTCCGCGACCGGCCGGCCGCCGTCGGGATTCTGGCCGCCGCGCTGAAGGCGGGGGGGAGGCTGGTCGTCGCCCATTCCCAATCCCGCCGCGCCATCAACGACCTCCACCGGGAGGCCGGGGGGGTGTTGCGGGAGGACCACCTGCCCACCGTGGCCGAGATTACCGCGATGATGGAGTCCGCCGGGTTGAGGGTCACCGGCTCGGTGGACGACGACGGGCTGTTCGCCGTCCCGGCGGTGCGTCCGTCCGCCTGATTTTTCTCCCGCCGGTAGGGATTTTCCGGGCGAAGCGCTAGTAGCAGTTATTATTCACCCTTAGGGTGAATATAATCTTGACATATTGCCGAAATCATGCTATTATGCTTATCGGCTACGTTAACAAGAAGATTGAGGGAATTTGCACCTCGAAGGGGAAAGCCCGTAAGGTCCTCCCGGACGACGAGCATATTAACCATCTTTTCCATCGGTTATCGCTACTAGCCGCTTATTCAACCCTGGCCGAAATTCCGATTCATTCTTCCCCCCCGCACCTCCACCCCTTGAAAGGCGACCGTAAAGGTTCATGGGCTGTTTTTATCAAGAGCAAATGGAGGGTCTGTTTTCGCCCCGCAGGTGAATGCCGTTACAAACCAGACGGTTCGGTAGTGCCGCAGACGGTTACCGAAATCGAAATCGTCGAAGTGGTGGATTATCACGATGACTAACAAACCCGTAAAGCCCGGCCCGTACTACCCCCCGGTGGCGATTCCCCCCGGTTTCACCATCGAAATGATTCTATCTGATAGAGGCTGGACCCAGGCCGAATTGGCCCGCCGAATGGGTAGACCGGCCCAGGTCGTCAATGAAATCATTAAGGGCAAAAAGGAAATTACAGCCGATACGGCGATTGAGCTTAGTAGGGTGTTGGGTTCCCCGGCATCATTCTGGCTAAAACTGGAGGCCAATCACCGCGAAAATGTGGCGAGGTTGGAGCGACTCAAAGCTGAAGAAGAGGAGGTGAAAAAGACTCGGGACTTTCCCTACTCCGAAATGGTTCGGTACGGCCTGGTTCCTCCTACACGGATTCTCAGGGAGAGGTTCGAGCATGTGCTGGCCTTCTTAAACTTCGCTAGTTTAGACGCTTTGGAAGATAACCTGCAGGTCGTTTTTAGAAAGACGGGAAAGCTCCCGGTCAGCTTTGAGAAGCTGGCCGTCTGGTTGCGGTGGGGTGAGCTAAAGATGCAGGGACTCAAGTTGGGGCAGTTCAGTAAAAGTAAATTACGCGGTAGACTGCACGAAATTCGTTCGCTGACATTAGAAAAACCGGCTTCTTTTGTCCCCAAGCTGGAGAAGATCGGCGAGGAAACGGGCGTGGCCTTTCTATTCGTGCGCGAATTCAAGGGGCTGTCCGTGACAGGTGTGACGCGGTGGATTAACGGAAACCCCCTGGTGCAGGTCAACCTGCGTTACAAGACCAACGACCATCTGTGGTTTACGATTTTCCACGAGATTGGGCATGTGTTGAGTTCACAGAAGAAGCAGGTATTCATCGATGTAAAGGGTGAGGATAATAAAAATGCAGACGAAGAGAAGGCTGATGATTTTGCGTGTCGGACGCTCGTACCCAAGGACGTATTCGACGCTCTCCTTGAGCTACACAGAATATCAGAAGCTGTTGTAATGCACTATTCGAGAAAGCTCGGCATTGCGCCAGGGATTCTGGTCGGTATGTTGCAGCACGAGGGAAAGATACCCCACAGTCATCTAAACGGCCTTAAAGATAGCTATACGTGGGAAATTGCACATTCCGCGTGACATCGCGCCGGATTCCGAGGTCGCGGCCTGGGTCAGCCTGAACCTGGTCCCCGAGGTGGGGCCGGTCCACTTCCGCCGCCTGGTGGAGCGCCTGGGCTCGGTCCGTGAGGCCCTGGCGGCGCCCTACGGCCGGCTGATTCAGATTCGGGGAATCGGCGAGGTCCGCGCCGCGAACCTCGTCGCCGCCCGCACCGAGGCGCACCAAAAGCGCCTGGAGCGCGAGCTCGACGCGATACAGAAAATCCCCGACCTGTCCCTCTTCCTCCTCTGCGACCCCGATTACCCCGCCCCGCTCAAGGACCTGCCCGACCCGCCGCCGGTGCTGTACGTGCGGGGGAGCTACCTCCCCGAGGACCGGCTGGCGGTGTCCATGGTGGGCACCCGCAATCCGAGCCCCTACGGGCGGGAGCTGGCGCGCAAGCTCGGCGGTGGGCTGGCGCGGGTCGGGGTGACCGTGGTTTCGGGCTGCGCCGCGGGGATAGACCTCGCCTCGCAGATGGGGGCCGTCGCCGCCGGGGGGCGGACCGTCGGCGTGCTGGGCTGCGGGGTGGACGTGGTGTACCCGGCGAACGAGCGCGGCTCCTTCGAGAGGGTAATCGCCTCCGGCGCCCTGGTGAGCGAGTTTCCCCTGGGCACGGAGCCCCAGCCGCAGAACTTCCCCCGGCGTAACCGGCTCATCGCCGCCCTGGGGCTGGGCGTGGTGGTGGTGGAGGCGCCGCGGAAGTCCGGGGCGCTCATCACCGCCGACTTCGCCGCCGAGTTGAACCGCGAGGTGATGTCCTGCCCCGGCAACGCCATCGGCGCCGGGGCCCGCGGCTCGCACGCCCTGCTGAAGGAGGGGGCCGCCCTGGTGGAGACGGTGGAGGACATCCTGCGCGCCGTGGGCCGCGCCGCCGACCCCCGCCTCTTCGCCGACCGCGTGACCGCCCCCGAGGCGCCCGACCTCACCGACGGCGAGGCCGCCCTCCTCGAAAGCCTCACCGCCGAGCCGGTCCACCTGGACGAGCTGACCCACCGCCTGGGGACCCCCCGGTCGGAGGTCATCCAGCTCCTGTTGTCCCTGGAGCTCAAGGGCGTCGTGGAGCCGCTCCCCGGCATGTACTACCGCCGCCCGTTCTAAGCCGCGCTTGCCAAGCCCGCCGATTTCTGCTATAACCCCGTGAAAACGAGGTCCGCCCGAGAATTTCCCGGCTCCTCCCTCCCACCGGGCCGTACAACATGCCAAAGAGCGCGCCCCGCAGCCGCCCCGCCGGAAGGCCCCTGGTCATCGTCGAGAGCCCGACAAAGGTGAAGACGCTCAAGCGCTACCTGGGCGAGGGCTACGACGTGGCCTCCAGCCGGGGTCACGTCCGCGACCTGCCGAAGAGAAACCTCTGCGTGGACGTGGAGCACGGCTTCGAGCCCACCTACGAGGTCATCCCGGACAAGGAGCGGGTCGTCGCCGAGCTCCGCCGGGCGGCGAAGAGCGCGGGGGCCGTCTACCTCGCCTGCGACCCCGACCGCGAGGGGGAGGCCATCTGCTGGCACCTGGCCGCCCTCATCGACGGCGGGCCCATCCACCGCATCACCTTCAACGAAATCACCCGGTCGGCGGTGACGCGCGCCCTGGAAAATCCGGGGGACATCGACCTGAACCTGGTGGACGCCCAGCAGGCCCGGCGGGTGCTGGACCGGCTGGTGGGGTACCAGGTGTCGCCGATTCTGTGGAAGACGGTCCGGGGCGGCCTCTCGGCGGGGCGGGTCCAGTCGGTGGCGCTCCGCCTCGTCGTCGAGCGGGAACAGGAGCGCGAGGCCTTCGGCCACGAGGAGTACTGGCCCGTCGTCGCGGGTCTCGCGACCTCCGCCGGGGAGCCGCTCGAAGCGGAGCTGATGAAATTGGACGGGAAGAAGGCCGAGCTCGGCGACTGGCCCACCGTCCGGGAGCTGCTCTTCGAAATCCAGGACGGCCCCTGGACCGTCCGCTCCTACACGAAGCGCGAGTCTCTGCGCCAGCCCCCGCCGCCCTACATCACCAGCACCCTTCAGCAGGACGCCTCCACGCGCCTGGGCTTCGACCCCAAGCGGACGATGGTCGTGGCCCAGCAGCTCTACGAGGGCGTCGAGTTGGGTAATCTGGGGCAGGTGGGCCTGATTACATACATGCGCACCGACTCGGTGAGAATCTCCGACGAGGGGCTCGGCCTGGCGCGGGACTGGATAAAAAAGAACCACCCGCAGTGGCTCCCCGAGGCGCCTCAGGTCTACACGAAAGGCAAGGGCGCCCAGGACGCCCACGAGGCCGTCCGCCCCACGGACCCCTTCCTCGAGCCGGGAGATTTTAAACAGTATCTCAAGCCGGAGCAGTTCCGCCTGTACGATTTAATCTGGCGGCGCTTCCTGGCCGGCCAGATGACCCCGGCGCTCTTCGACAAGGAAGACGCCCGCATCACCTCGGGCCGGGCCGAGTTCTCCGCCAAGGGCTCGCGTCTGCGCGACCCCGGCTTCCTCGCCGTCTACCCGGACCCCGGCGAGGCGAAGGACGTCGTCCTGCCGGAGCTCGCCGAGGGTGACAAGCTGGAGCCCGCCTGGCTCGACGGGCGGCAGAAATTCACCCAGCCGCCGCCGCGCTACAAGCCGGCCTCCCTGGTCAAGGAACTGGAAAAGCGTGGAATAGGCCGCCCCTCCACCTACGCCGCCATCATCTCCACCCTCCAGCAGCGCGACTACGTCCAGCGCGACGACAACCGTTCCTTCTTCCCCACCGAGCTGGGGCGCCTGGTGACCAAGCTCCTGGTGGCCGGATTTCCGCGGGTGCTGAAGGTGGAGTTCACCGCGGAGCTGGAGGAGGAGCTGGACGAAATCGCGCGGGGGGAGAAGAAGTGGCGCGAGGTCCTGGGCGCGTTTTACGAGACATTTGCCCTGGAGCTCCACCGGGCGGAGGAGGAACTCCCGCGGCACCGGGGCGATAACACGGTCCTGGCCGAGCCGGTCTGCCCGAAGTGCGGCGGCGGGCTGACCATCCGCTTCGGGCGGGCGGGGGCCTTCGTCGGCTGTTCGAGGTACCCCGAGTGCGACTTCACCTCGAACTTCCGCCGGGACGCGGACGGCCGCGTGGTGCTGGTGGACCGGGAGGAGGAGGCCGCCGAGACCGGGGAGGTGTGCGAGCTGTGCGGGCGGCCCATGGTCGTCAAGCGGAGCCGCTACGGGCCGTTCCTGGGCTGCTCCGGCTACCCGGAGTGCAAGAACATCCGGAAGCTTGGCGGGGGTGACCGGACGCCGAGGCCCCCGGCGGAGAAGACGGATATTCCGTGCCCCGAGTGCGGGGAGCCGATGGTGGTCCGCCACGGGCGGAAGGGCGAGTTCCTCGGCTGTTCCAAATACCCCAAGTGCCGGGGGACGCTGAACTTCGAGCGCGACGACGACGGCAACGTGGTCCCGTCGGCCCCGAAGGAGAAGAAAGCCGCGACGAAGAAGAAGGCCCCGACGAAGAAGGCCCCGCCCAAGCCCCGGAAGAAGTGATGGCGGCGGTCCCCGGTCCCCCCTCTCCCTCCGGGAGCGGCGCGCCGTCGGGTCGGGGGTGAGGGTAGGGAATCATCCTCGTAAGGGCCGACCGACGGCGCGCCGTTTAGGTCGGCCCGCGGGCGGGTGTGGACACCCGCCCCTACGTCATCGCA
>CAZNZF010000091.1:0-8874 GCA_964577465.1 uncultured bacterium
CTCGACGGACTTGTGCCGCGCGGCGTGGCACTGCACGTTCACCGCCGCCGGCAGGCTGGCGATGTGGCAGGGGTAGGTCTCGATGGCCAGCCACAGCGAGGTCGTCCGCCCGCCCAGCCCCTGGGGGCCGATGCCCAGGCGGTTGATTTCCTCCAGCCACTCTCTCTCCAGCCCGGCGTAGTACGGGTCCGGGTTGTAGTCGCCCACGGTGCGCAGGGTGGCTTTCTTGGCCAGGATGGCGGACTTCTCGAAGTCGCCGCCGATTCCCACCCCGATGATGGTGGGGGGGCAGGGGTTGGGCCCGGCCTCGTCCACGGTGCGCAGGACGAAGCGCCGCACGCCATCCACCCCGTCGGCGGGCTTTAGCATGGCCACGCGGCTCATGTTTTCGCAGCCGCCGCCCTTGGGCTCGAAGTGGATTTTCAGGGCGTCGCCGGGGACCACGTCGTAGTGGATGACGGGCGGGGTGTTGTCGCCGGTGTTCTTGCGCCGCAGGGGGTCTTCCACGATGGACTTGCGCAGGTAGCCGTCGGCGTAGGCCCGGCGCACGCCCTCGGCGATGGCCTCGGTGAGCCCGCCGCCGGTGATGCGCACCTCCTGGCCCAGCGTCACGAAGGCCACGGCGTAGCCCGTGTCCTGGCAGATGGCCACCTCCTCGTCCCGGGCGATCTCGGCGTTCTTGATTATCACGTCGAGGACGTCGCGCCCCACGGGGGAGGGCTCCGCCTCGCGGAAATCGCGCAGCGCCCGCTCCACGTCCCCGGGCAGCCGGTAGGCGGCGTCCAGGCAGAGCTGCCGGACGGCGGCGGTGATATCGTTCGCGCTTATCTCTCGCATGACCGTCTTTCGGGTTTGGATTTCCGGTTTTTCCTAACGACGGCGAACGGGCGGTAAAAGCCGAATCCCACGGGAAGGGCCGTACACGCCCTCGGCCGTCTTTATAGTCGGCTCAGGGCCTCGTCCAGGCGCCCGATAAGATTCCCGACCGCCTCCGCCGACGGGGGCGGACCGTCCGGGTCCCGGACGAACCGCTTGAGGCGCACCAGGGCGTGCACCAGTCGGGCCGCGGCCAGCGCCTTCTCGTCGGGCGGATTCCAGGACGGGTTGCGGGAGCCGGCCGTCTTGTGGTAGAGCGGGAGCTGGTCGTATCCCAGGCAGGGGGCCAGGTCCAGCGCCGCCCAGCCGAGCCCCAGCTCGCCCCAGTCCACCAGGGTTCCGGTCCCGTCGGCGCCCACCACTACGTTGCGCGGTTCGAGCTCGCCGTGGACGACCACCGGCCCGTCACCCGCGGACAGGTCCACCGCCTCGGCGGACGCGGCCCCGGCGCGGCTCAGAAGGCCCTCGGCCTCCTTCCCCATGCCGGGCAGGGCGAGATAGGCCGAGGGATCGTCCACCGACGCCTCCTCGGTCAGGCTCTCCCGGGAGGCGAAGGTGTAGCCCCGTCGGAGGTAGGCCTCGGCGTGACCGGCGGTTGAGGCGTGGAGGATGGCCATGTCGGTCACGATTCCATCGGGGAGGGAATCGGCGGTGAAGGGGTTGCCGTCGGCGCCGTTTTGCCGGAGGCGTAGCTCGCTTCGCTCGGTTCCGAGCGCGTGACCCGGCGTGAAGATGTAGCACAGGGCCCGGCTCTCGACGCCGTTCGACGCGATGTCCAGGGAGGAGACGAGGATGCGCGGCTGGTGCTTCATGCCCAGCCGGTGGCCCAGGACGAGGGCCTCCACCTCGCGCTCGGCGGGAATCTTGAAGAAGAGTTCCACCCGGTTCTCTTCCCCGCGGCCGCCCCGGGTCGTCACGGTCCCCCGCCGGGGGGCGAAACCGTTGCCGGCACCCGTGGATAGGGGGTCGGGCTCGGCGAATACGATGTTCTCCACGGCGACGGACCGGGAGAGGTGCCGGGCGAGCGCCTGTTCCAGCGCCGTCTTGCCCACGGGCGTGATTTCCCAGTCGGGGGCGCCGAAGGTGTTGTAGCTCACTGTCGACCCCCCTTCCCCCGCAGCTCCTCCCAGAGGCGGGCGGCGCGGCGGTAGTGGGGGATGACCACGGAGCCGCCCACAACGAGCGCCACATCCAGGGCCTCGTAGAACTCCTCCCCCCCTATTCCTTCCTCGCTGCAACGCAGGACGTGGTGCGTGACGCAGTCCTCGCAGCGCAGAACGGTCGAGGCGACCAGCCCCAGCAGCTCCTTGAACCTGCCGGGGAGCCGTCCCTCGTCGTAGACCTGGGTGTCGAGCGAGAAAAAACGTTTCGTGATTTTCCCGCCCCGGGAGAGGACCAGCTCGTTCCCCTCCTCCCGCTTCAGGCGGAAATCTTCCGCGGCATTAGTCATCTAAAAACTCCAGTCCTGGATGCGATTTGCTGGTGCATAACTCGCTACGCTTCGTTTTATCGCGGTGGAAGAGACAATTACCTCACCAGTTTCCCGTTACCGCCCTCCTTCCCCGTTACGGAAAAAACCGTCCTCCGGTGCCTGAGCGGTTGAGCGTGTAAAAATCGAGGCGTATTTCGCACCGCCCGGCCCGGCTGCCGGCCCGCCGGTATCGCTGTGGGTAGAATACTCTATTAGGCGGCGTTATTCAAGCGGGCTACACCGTGCCGTCGCGCAGGCCGTCGGTGACGCCTCGGGCCCGTCGTCGCAGCTTCCACTGGGCGCGGCGTCCCTCGATTGCGTAGGCCAGCTCCGCCCCCAGCAAGAGAATCGTCGCCGCGTAGTAGGACCAGAAGCTGAAAGCGACCAAACCGGCCAGGACGCCGTAGTAGACGTCCGGGCGGGCCAGGTCGGCCAGGTAGAAGCTGAAGAGCACCTTGGCCGCCTCGTAGGCCAGCGCCGCGGTGAGCGCGCCCACGGCCGCCGCCTGCCAGCTCACCGGCGCCGTGGGCACCAGGCGGTAGACGATGAAGAAGAACAGCGCCGTCAGGATGTACGGTACGACCAAGAGGATTATCCGGGCCAGGCCCTTGGCCAGGGGGAACTCCCACCCCCCCAGCCGCCAGTCGGAACCGACCAGCTTGGCCAGGAGCCCGGTGAGCAGGGTTCCCGCCAACAGGAACACGAAGACCCCCACCAGCATGCCCAGGGCGACGAGCCTCCCCTCCCACCAGCGCCTCTTGCGTCCCGCGCCCCAGATGCAATCCAGCGCCCGGCGGACGGAGTCGGTGAGCCTGGAGGAGAGCCACAGGAGCACGAGGAGCCCCACGATGCCCACCTCGACCCGCGCCCCCACCGCCTTTTCCAGAAGATTCCCCGCCCAGTCCAGGGAGTCGGGGAAAATCCCCCCCAGCGCCCCGGTCACGGTTTCGGCCGCCGCCTGGCTCGAGCCGAGGATGAAGCCGAAGACGCTCACCCCCACGAGGACCAGGGGGACGAGGTTCACCCCGAGGAAGAAGGCGATTCCGGCCGCGGAGAGGGAGCCCTGGTGGGTGACGAAGTGGCTCTTGAGGACGCCGCCCAGGAAGCGGAAGAAGCCTTTGACGCCGGCCCAGATTCGGCCCGGTCGCGGGAGGCGCCGGAGGAGGTCGCGGAGGCTGTTGGCGGACGTGTGGGGCATGGGCGCTCGGCTTTTACTACGGATGCGGCGGTTTGTATCAGTTACCGGCGGTGTTTACATCTGCTGAATGCTATTTACACAGACCTTTGCTCCTCAAGCATTCTCTGATGTCCTTGATGTCTGTAAATGAGCCGTAATACTCGATTCCTGGAAAAGCATCCATCACGGTTAGTTGCTCACGGCTCAGGCGGCTTTCTACTATGTATTTTATATACTTTTGTGGGAATTCGCAATCACATATTTCGACATAGGTTATTTGACATATAACATAGTTGGATGGAGTTGTGTCTGTAATTTTATTTCCAAGCCATTGGCCGCGTATACAGGTATAAAGATTAGATTCGTACTTGCATTTTTCAAGATTGATAATGGGGTACTCGGTGTACTCTGAAGCAATAATTAGCGTGTAATAATTTGCACAAAATGTGTCATAAAGTGCTTCTTCTTTAATGGTAAATCTGCTTTGCAACCTCTCCTGTAACGGGTAGATATTAAACGCTTTATCCACTTCGGATTCCAGCCCCTCTATAGTCGTTACACCTGCCTCTAAATCATTCGTAATGAGGTAAAAATAGCCGATAAGCTCATCCGTCGAATCATCTTTTACCTCGACCGGCGATAGGGCTACCCATTTAACATCAGTATACTCCGTAAAAGTATCGGCTACGACCTGCGCGATATCCGTGGCTTCATCCACGGAAAGCGCGGTCGTATCGTCGGCGGCACCGACTCCCGCAAAGATTACCATTAGAAAGATAACGCTATATCTTACCTTCTGCACAACAATCACCTTAACGGGTACGGGACTCACGGCGAGGGGACGAGGGTCAGGCCGGTCCCGTTCTCGGCCTCCCAGCGGCGGACCGAGAGGGTGATTTCACCGGCCAGAGCGGCCACGGCGCGGCGGTTAGCCTCCTCGGCGGCCTGCCCGGCGTTGTACACGTTGCCGAGGTAGAACCCGGCGCCGATGAACCCGGCCAGGGCGGCGGCGGGAATCTCCCCCTCCTCGGCGGCCCACCACGCGGCCCCGACCCACAGGGCGTTGGTGGTCAGCGCCAGGACGCCGTCCCAGAAGTCCCCGGCGATGACCTGCCCCAGCCCCGGAACCAGGGCCGAGGCCAGGGATGCGAAACCGGGGCTGACCCGGGGCAGCTCCGTCCGGCGGGCGGCGATGCGGGCCAGATCGTCGCCCAGCGCGCCCTCGGGTGCGCCGGGGAAATCGGTGGCGGCCCGGGCGAACTCGCCCTCGGCCGACGCCAGGTCCCAGGTCGGCAGGTAGGTCAGACCGGCGAGAATCCGCGCCCGGCCCGAGCTATCCAGCGGGGGGGATTCGGAGGCCAGCCCGTTCAGCTCCAGGCGCGCGTCGGCGTAGTCGCGCCCCAGGGCCAGCGAACGGCCCAGGGCCAGCCGCGCTTTGGGAATCAAATCACTGGAAGGGAAGTCCGACAGGAACTGCCTGTAGGTCGCGGCGGCGACGCCGTACTCCCCCGCCCCGTCGTAGGCCAGCCCGACGCCGAGGGCCGCGTCGTCGGCCAGGGGGCTATCCGGGAAGAAGTGCACCAGCCGCTCGTACTCCAGCACCGCCTTGAAGAACTCCCCCCGCCCGAAGAGCTCGGCGGCGAAGGCGAGCTGCCCCTCGTCGGTGAGCGTCAGCTCCTCCGCCGGGGCGAGGCTGAAGGCGAGTAAAAATACGATGACGGTTTTTCTCACGGCACGGGGTCGTAGAGGTGCCCGCGCGCTTCGCGGGCGAAGACGGTGAAGTTCAGCGGCTCCCAGGCGCCCGTGTCCTCGAAGCGCGGGTAGCCGTAGGCCGCGAGCACGGCGTAGTAGTCGTAGAGATGGACGGGGTAGCGCCCCGGCGGGATGTGGTTGTTGCAGCGTAAAAGCCGCCCGAAGGCCAGGATGACGCCCTTCGCGGGACCGTGCGCGGATACCGCCCCGTAGGCGTAGTTCGAGCAGGTGGGCTCGTAGCGGCAGAAGGAGGCGTTCTGCCCCGTGAGCCAGTGCTTCCACAGGCCGAAGAGCGGGGCGAGGGCCGCCCGCATGAAGCCCTCCGAATCCCCGGCGGTGACGACGACGTCGGCCAGGGCGATATTTACCGGGCCCGGCGTCTCGGCGAAGCCGCCCTCGGGCGGGGCGTAAGTGCCCTGCGCCGCGCAGGTCGCCGCCAGAATCACCGGCAGAATCCGCCACGCTCCCGCCATCGGGTCACCCCCGCTCAAGTATACCAGACCCCGTCCCCCGGTGGCGCGCTCCGACTCTTCCTGTTATAATACGCGCGCTCCGAACTACGCTTTTCGCGCATCGAGAAGAGTCCCATGTTCAACAAAATCCTCATCGCCAACCGCGGCGAGGTGGCTCTGCGCGTCATCCGTGCCGCCCGCGAGCTCGGCATCCGAACGGTGGCGGTATACTCCGAGGCCGACCGCGGCGCACCCCACACCCGCGAGGCCGACGAGGCCGTCTGCATCGGCCCCCCGCCCCCCGGCAAGAGCTACCTCTCCATCCCCCGCATCATCGCCACCGCGGAAATCACCGACGCCGACGCCATCCACCCCGGCTACGGCTTCCTGGCGGAGAACCCCCACTTCGCGGAAATCTGCGAGGCCTGCCGCGTCACCTTCATCGGCCCCTCGCCGCGCACCATCATCATGATGGGCAACAAGGCCACCGCCCGCCGGACCATGATGGAGGCGGGGGTGCCGGTGGTCCCCGGTTCCGAGGGCGTCATCAAGACCGCCGACGAGGCGGCGTCGGTCGCCGAGGACATCGGGTACCCGGTCATCGTGAAGGCGGTGGCGGGCGGCGGCGGGCGCGGGATGAGAATCGCCCACACCCCGGTCGCCCTCCTCGGCGCGTTCACCACCGCCCAGACCGAGGCCGAGAACGCCTTCGGCGACGGCAGCGTCTACCTGGAGAAGTACATCGTCAAGCCCCGGCACGTGGAAATCCAAATCGCCGGGGACCGCCACGGCAACGTGGTGCACCTGGGCGAGCGCGACTGCTCCATCCAGCGCCGCCACCAGAAGCTCTTGGAGGAATCCCCCAGCCCCGCCGTGGACGCCGACCTGCGCAAGCGCATGGGCGATGCCGCCGTCGCCGCCGCCCAGGCCGCCCTCTACCACTCCGCCGGCACCGTCGAGTTCCTCCTCGACGCGGGCGGCGAGTTCTACTTCATGGAGATGAACACCCGCATCCAGGTCGAGCACCCCGTCACCGAGATGCGCACCGGCACCGACCTCGTCCGCGAGCAGATTCTCGTCGCCTCCGGCGAGAAGCTCTCCTGGACCCAGGAGGAAATCTCCTTCTCCGGCCACGTCATCGAGTGCCGCATCAACGCCGAGGACCCCCTCAAAAATTTCACCCCCAACCCCGGCACCATCACCGATTACAAGGCCCCGACCGGGGACGGCGTCCGCGTGGACACCTACGCCGAGCCCGGCGCCAATGTCAGCCCGTACTACGATTCGCTCGTGGCCAAGCTCATCGTCAAGGGCGCCGACCGCGCCGACTGCATCGCCAGGATGCGCAAGGCCCTCAACGAAATAGTCATCGACGGCATCCAGACCACCATCCCCTTCCACCTGGCGCTGCTGGACAACCCCCGTTTCCAGGTCGGCGACTTCGACACCGGCTTCCTGGAGGAAGAGAAAATCATCTGACACCCCCCGTCCGGAGGGGCGATGCGGCTCTTCAAGCGCGCCGGTGACCAACTCGCGGAAATCTGTGTCGAGGAGGGCCGGGAGCTCCGGCGGTTGCTGGCGGGGAATCTGGGAGAGCTTTTCGGGGTGGGCAACTTCGTGGCCCAGGTGCCGCTGGGTGACGGGGAGGTGGTGGCGGACTTCGTCGGGGTGGGGCCGGAGCGGGAGCCGGTGGTCGTTCTACTGCGTCAGCCGGGCCGGGGGCTCATTCAGGTGGCCGGGGCCGCGGTGGAGCGGTTCATTCACCGGGCCGAACCACTCCCCGAGGAGATTGACCGCCTCTGCTCGAAGGAGAAGGCTCCCCGGATTCTGGCGGTGGCCCGGCGGTTCAGCCTCGACGAAATGCGCTTCGCCGCCTCCCTCGGTGCCAGCCTCGAGCTCTGGCGCATCGCCACCTTCGTCGGCGGGCTGCTGGCGGTGGGCCGGGCGGCGCTCCTCCAGCCCGAGGATATCCGGCAGGCCCCCGACCTCCAGGCGGTGAAGCGGGAGCTCATCGAAGCGGTGAAGGGGGCCCTTCCTGGTTGCTGGCGCGGAAGGGAACGAAGGTATCATTCCTTCTACTATCGGGGGGCGCGGGTCGTTCGGGTGCGGGAACCCGGGGAGTACGAGGAGAGCATCCGGGTACTCGTTGAGGGGTCGACGGCGTGGATTGAGGCGCAGAAGACCGGTGTGCCGCCGACCACCCGCTCCGCCCGGTTCGACGTCCGGGACTCGGAAGGCATAGAACCTGTCGTCGCGGCGCTCCGGGACCGGCTGGAATGGACCGCGAAGAAGAGGGCGATGTCCCATCCTAGGTAGCCCAGCTCGACTGCGAAGATTGACGAGTTGACCACAGAAGAGTTAATAAATTAGTCGAAGAGGAAGTAAAACGGAAGTAAGTGCCCAATAGGTTGTTGGATGCCTGATATAGGAAATATATATTTTTGTTTTCTTGATGAATCTGGAGATCATTCACTGGATTCAATCGACTCAGATTATCCTGTATTTGTTTTGGCCGCCGTTTTTATCCCTGTTTCTCGTTATTACACAGAACTTTGTCTGCAAGTTAATAAACTGAAATACAGCTACTTTAACCATGAAGGCATCATTCTTCATAGCAGCGATATTCGGAAAGCACGTCCTCCATTCAACAAGATACCGAAACCAAAAACCCGTCAAGAACTTCTGCGAGACCTGACAGCGCTTGTCGATGCGCTCAACTTTGAGTTAGTAATATGTGTTATCAATAAAAACAATTTAAAAGGCATATATGGTTCGTATGCGTATAATCCTTACCACTATGCCGTTAAAGTCATTTTAGAGAGACTTGCTTATCCGATCGAAAAAAGAAATATAAGCAAAATAATTTTGCTTGCTGAGCGTAGAGGGAAAAAGGAAGACGAAAACTTGGAACTTGAGATATTGCGAATTCTTAAGGATGGTACAGAACTTCAATCAGCGTCTGGTTTATCTTCAATTCAAAGTCCAATTTTTATTAGTAAAGCAAACAATGTGATTGGTTTACAAATTGCAGACCTAGTTGCACATCCTGCAGGTAGGTATGTTATTAATCCTGGTGGGCAAAATAGACCTTTTCAGATAGTCAGGAATAAATTCCTGTACAATTCTGAGAGGTATAATTTTGTCAT
>CAZNZF010000092.1:0-8805 GCA_964577465.1 uncultured bacterium
TCCTTTTACATGATGATGCTTTACTTGTTATTGTTCAAATGGTATAAAGGCTAAATACAATGATATATTAGATTATATACATAGCTTTAGCTGTCAATACAAATTCAATGAATTACCTCTCTCATGGCTTGGGTTACCTGTAAAAAAGAAGAAATGATGCGCGTTGACGTGGCGTTGGGGCCGGGGGAGTGGGAATCGGCGGATTTCGCCGGGCGGGTCGCCGTGGTCGTCGACGTCCTGCGCGCCACTACGACCGTTACCGCGGCGCTGGCCAACGGGGCCGAGGCCGTCATCCCCTTCGACGACCTCGACGAGTGCCGGGCCTTTAAAGAGAAAGAGCCCGACGTGCTGTTGGGCGGGGAGCGGGAGGGCGTCCGGCCGCCGGGCTTCGACCTGGGCAACTCGCCGCTGGAATACACGCCCGAGAAGGTCTCCGGGCGGCGCATCGCCTACACCACCACCAACGGCACCCGGGCGCTGGCGGCCTGCCGGGGGGCGGGGGAGATTTTTCTCGGGGCGCTCGTCAACCGCCGGGCGGCGGCGGAAAGGCTGACCGCGGGCCGCCGGGACGCGACGCTGGTGTGCGCCGGAAAACGCGGCGCACCAAACCTCGAGGATACATACTGCGCCGGTGCTATAATATACATGTTGCAGAGCCTGGCCGCCGGTAAGGTCGACCTCTCCGACCGGGCCCGCATCGCCCTGGCGGTGTTCCGGGACCCGGAGGCCGGTTCCGTCCTGGCGCGCTGCGAGCATGGACGGGCCCTGGCCGGGCTGGGATTCTCGGCCGACGTGGACTACTGCGGGCGCCTGGACGTCGTCGGGACCGTGGGCGCCCTCGAAAACGGTGAAATACGCGCCGTCCGCTGACGGGTGAAATGTACGAGGAACTGCTGTACAAGATAATGGAGGCCATCGCGGGCGATACGGCCCACGAGGCCCACTTCAACCGCATCGCCCCCGCCGACATCGAGGACGCCGACACCTGCATCATGCTGGCGCTTTTCTACCGCCGGCGCGCCGAATACGAGCGGGCCCAGCTTTTCGAGGACCAGGCCAAGCAATTAGCCGATGCCGCCTTCGTCCGCATGCGGTCGAGCCGCGACGACCGCCCCACCTTCAAATCAGGGGTACCGATGTCCGACGATATTCTGGACGAGGTCCGCGCGGCGCTGGCCGGCGGTCCCGGAACGCCCGCCTCCAAGTTCGCCCACGTCCTGCCCGAGAAGGTCAAAGACGTGACCACCTGCAACGCCCTGGGCGACCTGTACGCCAGAATCGGCAACTCGCAGCGGGCCTTCGACTTCTACCACCGGGCCGCCCAGCTTTACAAGGAGGACGGCTACAACACGAAGGCCATCGCCATCCTGCGCAAGGCCACGCGTCTCGGCTCGCCGCCGGTGGACGCCCTGTGGGAGCTGGGCGAGCTCTACGCCGCCGAGGGTTTCAAGGCCGAGGCCTCCGGGCAGTTCCTCCGCTTCGCCGACTCGAACCGCCGCGCCGGCGACGCCCTGTCCGTCCTGAAGGCCTACGAGCGTATCGTCTCCCTGGACCCGAACAACTCCCACATCGCGGTCATCCTCGCCGACATGTACGCCAAGAGCGGGCTGTTGGAGAAGTCCAGGCGGGAGTACGAGCGCGCCCTCGACCTCCTGCGCGACCACCAGGAGCTGGAGGAGATAAAGAGAATCACCGAGAAGCTCAAGGCCCTGAACATCCCGCCCGCCGAGCGGCCCGAGGAGACCCGACCCGTCAGCCGCCGCGAATCCTCCGACCTCATCGTCATCCCCGAAGGCGGGATGGAGCTCGACATCGTGGAGGAGGAACCCGCCAAGCCGGAAATCATCGCGGAGCCGGAGTACGAGAGTGTCTTCGACGAGGAGACCACCGACGAGCTCCTCGAGGAGCCGACCACCGACGAGGGCACCGGGGTCATCCTCTACGCCAGCTTCGACAAGATCATAAGCGAGTTCAAGCAGGCGATGAGCACCCTCACCGAGGGGGACGACCCCCAGGGGCACTACGACCTGGGTATCGCCTACAAGGAGATGGGTATGCTCAACGAGGCGATAATCGAGCTCCAGGCGGCCTCCCGGCACGTGGAGTTCCAGACGAAGGCACTGCCCGTGCTGGCCGACTGCTTCATCGACAAGAAGATGCCCGAGCTGGCGGTGAAGCAACTGGAGCGGGCCGTCACCCTCACCGACTCGGAGCAGGAACTGCTGGCCATGCACTACCAGGCGGCGATACTCTGCCTTCAGCTCGACCGGCGCTCCGAGGCCGCCCAGCACCTCCGGGAATGCTACTCCATGGACGCCGGCTACCTCGACGTGGCCCGGCGCCTCGACCGGTTGACGAAGAAGTGACGGCCGGGCGGGGGGCCCGGAGGGGCCGTGCATCGGGAATCGGGCCGTCGGTGTACGGGGCGGACTCAAAGCTCCGCGTGGTTACAGGGGCTGTGTGGAATCGAGTCGTCGGCGTGCGGGGCGGCCGCTTCCCGTGTCGTGGGGTGAGCGAAGAAATGGGGGCCGAGCGCCCCTCTGTCTATAGCCGGAAACGAGGAGACAAGGGGTTTAAACCCCTTGCCACCAAAATCAAATGAACCAAGAACCGCTTCTGCGTGGAAACGGCACCGAAGTCCGCCGGACCGGCACGGGCCTGAGGGTCATCGTGCGCCGGGACCCCGCCGTCCCGGTGGCCACCGTGTGGGTCTGGGTGGGCGTGGGCAGCGTGAACGAGCCCGACGAGCGGGGCGGCATCTCCCACGTCATCGAGCACATGGCCTTCAAGGGCACCCCGACCCGGGGCGTGGGGGAGATCAGCCGTGAAATCGAATCCCACGGCGGGCTCATGAACGCCTTCACCGGCCACTACGCCACGGCCTACTTCGTCAGCCTCCCCCGGGAGCACGCGGGGCTCGGCGTCGAGGTCCTGGGCGACGCGCTGTCCAACCCGCTCTTCGACCCGGCCGAGCTGGCGCGGGAGCTCGAGGTCGTCCGGGAGGAGCTTCGGATGCGCGACGACCAGCCCGGGACGCGGCTGTGGGAATCGGCCGCCGGGCAGGTGTACACCGTCCACCGCATGGGCCGCTCCGTCGGCGGCCGCCTGGAGGTGGTCAAGACCTTCACCCGCGAGACGGTCCTCGACCACTACCGCCGGAACTACACCCCGCGCAACAGCCGGGTGGTGGTGGTGGGCGACGTGGAGCCCGAAAAAATCTTCTCCGAGGTGGAGCGGAGCTTCGCGGCCTACGACCGCCCCTACCGCACACCGGACCCCACCCCCCCGGAGCCGGGGCAGTCGGGCCCTCGATTTAAAATTGAGGAAATGCCGGTGAACCGCGCCCACCTGGCCCTGGCCTGGCCCATCCCCGGACAGCTCCACCCCGACACGCCCTCCCTGGACATCCTGACCGGGGTGGCCGGCGACGGCCTCTCCAGCCGCCTCTACCGCCGGGTCAAGGACGAGCTGAACCTGGTGGACGACATCGCGGCCTCCCTGGTGACGGGCGACGACGCCGGCATCTTCTACGTCGACTGCGAGCTGGAGCCCGCCGACGTCCGGCGGGCCCTGGCGGCGATTTTGGGCGAGACGGCGCTGTTGCGGGAGCGGCCCGCGGGGCCTTACGAGCTGAACCGCGTCCGCAACACGGTGGAGCTCTCCTACCTCCGGGAGCGCGAGACCGTGGAGGGGCAGGCGCACGAGTTGGCCCACTACGACCATCTGGGCGACTGGCACCGGGCCGAGGAGTACCTCCGCGGCCTCTACGCGGTCGACGTCGAATCGGTCCTCGGGGCGGCCGGACATTACCTCTCTACAGAGCGGCTCTCCGTGGCGCTGGTCGTCCCCCCGGGTCGGTCGGCGGAGTTCGAAAATCTGGAGCCCGTGGCGGACGCCTCGTCCCCGCCGCCGGCCCGGCGGCCCCTGGGAGAGAATCCGCCCCGCCCCGTTTCCCCCTCGCCGGTCTCCGTGGAGGAGGCGACGCTGGGGAACGGCGTGCGCCTGGTCCTCCGCCGGAACACCACCCGCGCCCTGGCGTCGGTGGCGGCCCTGACCTCCGGCGGGCTGTTCGAGGAGCCCACCGAGCTCGAGGGGGTGACCAACTTCGCCCTGGAGATGGCGCTGCGCGGCACCCGCGAGCACGACGCGGAGGAGTTCCACGCCCGGCTGGAGTACTACGGGGCGGAGCTGGACACCGACTTGCAGCGCGACTTCTACGGGTTCAGGCTGGACTGCGCCGCCCGCCACCTGGACCCCGGGCTGGCCCTCCTGGCCGAGGCCGTGACGCGACCCGCCTTCCCCGAGGGCGAGCTGGAGCCCAAGCGGAGCGACATCCTGGCCGATATCGCCACCCGGACCGACGACGCGTCGGCCTACACCCTGGGCCGGGTCAACGCCGCCCTCTACGGGGGGCGCGGGTACGGGCGGTTCCTGGACGGGCGCGACGAGACGGTGCGCGCCCTGGACGCCGCGGCGCTTTCGGGGTGGTACGGCGACCGGCTGCGGGCGGACCGGCTGGTCATCGGCGTCAGCGGCGACTTCGAGCGCGGTCCCCTCGTCGAGCGGCTCGAGGAGCTGTTCGGCGGGCTGCCGCGGGGTGACGGCGCGCCCGACCCGCCCCCGCGCGTCTACGGCACGGACGGCGTGGAGGAGCGGCTGCCCAAGCAGCAGACCCATGTGGCGCTGGCCTTCCCCGCCCCGGCGCTGGGCGACGACCGGCGTTTCGCCGCCGGCGTGCTGGCCCAGGGGTTGAACGGGGCCGGGAGGAGGCTCTTCGTCGAGCTGCGCGACCGGCTTCACCTGGCCTACGTCGTTTTCTTCCTCTACCGGCCGCTCCGCGGCGCGGGAGGGTTCTTCAGCTACATCGCCACCCAGCCGGGACGGGGCGGGGAGGCGCAGGACGCCCTCCGGGGCGAGCTGGAGCGGGTCGCCCGGAGTGGGCTCGAGCCGGTCGAGGTGGCCGAGGCCCAGGAGCACGTGCTGGGCCTCTACCAGCTCGGGCGCCAGAGGAACGCCGCGTCCGCCGCTTCTTACGCCGGGTCCGTGGTCCAGGGGCTCACCGCCCGGGACGTGGACCTCTACCCCGAGCGCATCGCCGCCGTCACCCCCGACCAGGTCAACGCCCTGGCGGCGGAGTATCTGGACCCGTCGCAGGGCGTGCGGTGCGTCGTCCGGGGGACCCTGCCGGACCGCGAGACGAGGTGACCGTGACCGGAGATTCGCCCTCCCTCTTCGACCGCTGCTGCGAACGCTGCCGCCACACCGAGGCGGAGCCCTGCGACGACTGGCTCGCCTGCCGCACCGCCGGCCCGTTCTGCCACGCGGACCCGAAGTGCGACGAGGCCAAGGCGGCGGTGGCGCGGCGCATCGCTTTCGGCCCCGGCGCCCTGGTCGGGGTGGGGCAGGGCGATTGCGGGCGCGGGGTCGGTTCCGGGGAGGTGCTGAAGGTCCTGACAAAAGGGCTGCCCGTCGATTCCTTCGAGGTCGTCCCCACCGGCTGCCTGGGCTTCTGCTCGGCGGAGCCGTTGGTCTGGGTGGCGCGGCCCGAAAAGCCGGTCGCCCTCTTCGGCGGCGTCACCCCCGACGACGCCGTCGAGCTCGCCTGGCGCCTGGCCGACGGCGTGGGGTGGCCCGAGAGGGTGCTGGCCTACCTCCCGCCCGCCCTGGCCGAGGAGCGCTCCTTCCGCGACAACCGCCACCTGTACACCGTCGAGGAGGTGGAGGGGGGCTACTACCCCTTCTTCCTCGACAAGCAGATGCGGCTCGTGACGGCGCACTGCGGCCTGTCGCGCCCGACCGACCTGGATGATTACCTCATGCGCCGGGGGCTGCACCCCCTGTACGTCCTGCTGCGCCACCTGACCCCGGAGGAGGCCTTCGCCTTCCTCGCGGAGTCGGGGCTGGAGTCGCGCGTCACCGGCGAGCCCGTGGCGCCCGTCTGGCAGGATTTCGCCGGGACCGCGGACGGGCTCATCCGCCTCGACCTGCGCGACTGGGGGGCCAACCCACCTTCCTTCACCCGGCGGTTCCTCGAGGGGCTCCCGTTCCAGGTCCTCGAATCCCTCCTCCTGCTGGGGCTGGTGACGCGGACCGGCCGGGCGGAAATAATTCTCCCCGAAGACTGGGACGGCCTCCACGAGGCGACGGCGTCCGGGAATGAGCTGCTGCAACGCTACGCCCCCCGGGGCGCGGCGCCCGAGGAGAACCTGCGCGCCGCCCTGGACGCGTTGCAGAGCCGCGGCCTGACGGGGGACGGCATCCTGGGGACGGACTTCTCCTGCTCGGTGGAGTTGGTCGGTGCACCCTCGGGGGACGGGGAGGCGCTCACGGTGGACCTTGAGACGGTCCTCAACGTGCCGGCCATCCTGGAGATGGGCGGGGAGTGGTTCCGGGGTTACGGCCACGGCCGGCACTCCGGCACGAAGTGCATCCTGGTCGGCGGGCCGCTGGCGGCCAAGGGCTTCCTGGAATTGAACCTGGGCACACCGCTGGGCGACGTGCTGAACCTGGTCTGCGGCGGTGGCGAGGGCCCCGTCAACGAGGCGGAGCTGGACGGCGGCGGGGCGGTCCAGGCGGCGGAGTTCGACGCCGTCCTCGATTTCCCCGACCCGGAGGAGCTGCCCGGTCCGCCGATCCTGGGCGCGCCCGCGACGGTCCTCTTCCGTGTCGCCGGGGAGGTAGGAGAACCCGGTCCGGTGGAGACCGGGGAGCGGCCCGAGGTACGTCTCTCGCCCCTGACCGGCCTCCTCGCCCGCCACGGGGAAATCACCCCGCCCGCCGGGCTGCCGGCCAGTGTCGTACTGGGCTGGCGGATGGCGGGGCAGCGCCTCTGTGTCCTGACCACGGGCGCCGGGGACGAGGCGGAGCTGTTCCACGCGGGGCGGCTGGCCGGCTACCTGAGCCGGGAGGCGCCTCCGGAGATGGCCCGCTGGGCCGCGAACCTGTTGAACGCCCTCCACTCTCAACTCTAACGCCGTGGGGCGACCGATGGCGGACCAGATTTCGTTCATCCTCGACGGCCGCGAGGTTCAGGCGCCGCCCGGGACCACGGTCCTGGAGGCCGCGCGCAAGCTCGGCCACGCCATCCCCACCCTGTGCCACCACCCCCTCATCGACTCGGACGGCCGGTGCGGTGTCTGCACCGTGGAGCGGGAGCCGGCGGTCCTCATCCGGTCCTGCTCGACGCCGGTGGAGCAGGGGGCGGTCTACCACACCGGCTCCCCGGCCGTCGCGGCCCACCGGCGCGAGGTGGTCAAGCTTCTCCTTTCCCGGCACGAGCTCGCCTGCCACGTCTGCGACCGCCACGGGGAGTGCGAGCTGGAGCGGCTGGTCGGGCGGCTGGGCATAACCGACGGTTCCCCGGTCGGCCTGGCCGCGCCGACCTTCACCGACCGCACCTCGGCCTCGGTTTCGCTTTTAGGCGACCGCTGCCTGGCCTGCAGACGGTGCGTCGCGCTGTGCGACGCGCTCGGCTGGGGGGCGCTGCGGATGGACGAGGAACTGGTCCAGGCCCGGTCCGTGGACGAGCCGGGGCTGGCCGGACAGCACTGCACGAGCTGCGGCCAGTGCGCGCTGGTGTGCCCCTCGGGTGCGCTGGTGCCCCGCTCGGCGGTGGTGCCGGTGGAATCGGCGCTCATGGACCGGGACCGCCACTGCGTGGCCGTGCTGGAGCCGACCGCGGCGGCGGCGCTCATGAACGAGCTCAAGGTGGACGCCCTGCCGCGGCTCATCGGCTCCCTCGCCTCCCTGGGCTTCGCCGGGGTGGTGGATTCCGCCTGGGGGGCGGACGCCTACCTCGTGGAATTGGCGGACCGGCTGTACCGCGATAAATCCCGCGCGGCCGTCATCTCGCCCTGCGAGGCGGTGCGGCGGTACGTCCGGCTGAACCGGCCCGAGCTGGCCGACTGGCTCCCGCCGGAGGCCGGACCGTCCCAACAGGCCGCCTTCAAATGGCGCCAGAAGGTCTCGCCCGAGCTGGGCCTCGCGCCGGGGCACTGCTACCTGGCGCAGGTGGCGACGGGCACGGCCGCCAAGGAGGGGGTCCGGCGCCACTCCGTGGACCGCGAGCGGGGGCTGGACGCCGCCCTCACCGTGCGGGAGCTCGCCGGATTATTGCGGCGGTTGGGGTTAACTCCGGAGACGGCCAAGGCCCGCGGCTTCACCCACCTGCGCGGCTCGCGGTTGGGGACGATGCTCGGGGCACCGGGGGCGGTGACGGACGGCCTGGCTGTCGTCTGGGCCCAGCGGAGCGGCTCCGACCCGCCCGCGCCGAGCGGCGGGTTCCTCCCCCCCGCGGAGGAGGAGCGGGAGGTGGAGATTCCCGGCGGCGGACGGGCCTTGGTTCTGACGGCCCACGGCGGGAGGCCGGTGCAGAACGCCCTGGACCGGGCGGTGGAGCTCTGCGCCGAGAATGGCGGGCCGCGGGTTTTTCTGGAGCTTTACGCCTGTCCGGGCGGGTGCCTGGGCGGCGGGGGAACGCTGCGGCTGGCCGACCCGGCGGAGCTCCAGCGGCGGTTCCAGGCGCTGGCGTATCTGGCGGGCGGCTCCCAGTTCGATTACCCGCACCAGAACAAGCGCCTGCGGCGTTTCCACCCCGAGCTCTTCGAGCCGATAGTGTAGTGACCCATCCCCTCTCCCTTTTAGGGAGAGGCTCGCCTACGGGCTAGGGTGAGGGTCGGGGCTGCGAACGTGGAAGCGGCGGGGATAGGAATCCCCGCCCTACGTTTATCCGAAGCGCGCCGACGGGCCGGGGTGAGGGCTTCCTTATAAAAAAACGGGCGGGTGTGGACACCCGCCCCTACGCCT
>CAZNZF010000093.1:0-8757 GCA_964577465.1 uncultured bacterium
CGGGGAAAGGATTTGCTTCGCATAGCTCGCTTCGCTCGGTTCCCCGCCCTACGGCATCGCAACGGTTAGTGTAAAAAACGGCGGGGATTAAAATCCCCGCCCTACATTCAATGCGATTCTACGTAGGGCGGCAGCTCCGTATGCCGCCCATTTCCGGCGATTGACCCTACTTCGCCCCTTTGCCCAGCAGGTACTCGTCGAACCAGTCGGCGATGCTCTGCAGGCGCTTGACCCGCCGGTCGGCCCGACCACCCCGCGACAGCCCGTGGAACTCCTCGGGGAAGCGGATGAACTTCGTCGGGACGCCCAGGGTCTTGAGCGCGACGAACACCTGTTCGCCCTGACTCGCCGGGCACCGCAGGTCGCCCTCGGAGTGGATGATAAGGGTCGGCGTCTTGGCGTTGCCGATGTAGGCGATGGGGGAGAGCTTCCAGTAATGGTCCCGGTCGGACCAGGGGCGCTTTCCGCCGAACTCCTTCTCGAACCAGAACCCCGTGTCCGAGGAGCCGTAGAAGTCCAGGAGGTTGGAGACCGAGCGCTGCGAGACGGCGGCGGCGAAGCGGTCCGTGTGGCCGATGACCCAGTTGGTCATGTACCCGCCGTAGGAGCCGCCGGTGATACCGATGCGGGCGGCGTCCACGAAAGGCAGGCCCGCCGCGTGGTCGGCCAGCGCCAGCACGTCCTCGTAGTCCTTCGTGCCCCAGGCGTCGACGATGGCGCGGGTGAACTTCTCGCCGTAGGAGGTGCTGCCCCGGGGGTTGCACCAGAGCACCACGAAGCCGCGGCCGGCCAGGTAGTGGAACTCGTGCATCAGCGCCTCACCATAGCTGACGTGGGGTCCGCCGTGGACCTCGATGACCGCCGGGTACTTCGACTTCGGGTTGAAGCCGGGCGGCGTCAACAGCCAGCCCTGGAGCTCGGTGCCGTCGCCGGATTTGAAGCGGAACCGCTCCGGCTCGGGCAGGTGCCACGCCCCGACCACCCGGGTGTTCAGGGAGCTCAAGCGTCGGGGCTCACCGCCGCGTTCCAGGTGGTATAGCTCCCCGGGGTTGGAGGCGGCGACCCAGGCGTAGAAGAGACCCCGCTCGTGGACGCGGAAAAAGGTGGCCGCGCCGAGGCCGCCCACGACCTCCCGGGGCTTGCCCTTCCCGCCCGTCTTCATCTCCCAGACGCCGGTGGAGCCCTCGCGGGTGAGGTTGAACAGGACGGATTTACCGTCGCGGGTGAACTGGGGCCTGTCGTCGGCGCAGATGCCGTTCAGGTCGTCGATGACGCGGCCCCCGACCAGGTCCAGCGTCCCGGTCAGGTTCACCGTCCTGCCCGAGGCGAGGTCGTGGAGGTAGAGGCGCGGGCTGCGGCCCGCCGGGTCCTCGGGGTGCTCGTGGCCGAACCAGGCGAGGTATCTCCCGGCGGTATCGGCGGAGAGCGCCCCCTTGGGCCCCGTGGGGGTGGGGAGCTTCTTCGCCTGGCCGCCCTTCGCCGGCAGGCGGAAGAGGTCCACGTAATCGGCGTCCCGGTCCGGGTCCTCCCGGTGGCAGGAGAGGTAGAAGAGGTCTTTCCCGTCGGCGGAGAGGGCGAAGTCGGCGTTCTCGAATTTATCGTCGGTGAGCTTTTTCACCGTACCCGGACCGAGGTCCAGCCGGTAGAGGTCGAAGCTGTCCTTGGGCCGCCAGCCCTCGCCGTCCAGGCGGTAGAAGATGCGGTCCACCACGCGGAAGGGCGGCGCTTCCGGTTTGCCCTCGGGCCCCTTGGTCGGCTCGTCGGCCGCGCGGAAGGAGTAGTAGACGAATCCGGAGTCCGGGGAGAAGAGGAACCGGCCGACCTCCCCCTTGAGCGCGGGACCCACGGGGCGGGCCTCCCCGCCGTCCACGGGCAGCAGGTGGAACCGGAACGCCTTCTCGTCCTCCCGATTGGAGAGGAAGGCGACGGTGCCGCCGTCCGGCGAGAATTTCGGTGAGAGGTCGTTGCGGTCGCCGAAGGTGATGCGCACGGCGGTCCCGAAATCGCGGGACCACCAGAGGTCGCTCCAGTACTTGCGCTTTTTCACATCGGCGCGTCTGACGCTGAAGACGACGGTGCGCCCGTCGGGGGAAAGGTCGAGGTCGGTGACGACCTTGAGCTTGGCAAAGTCGTCGGCGGCTATGGCTTTGGACATGGGGTTGCCTCGCGGATGTGGAGAGGGAGGTTTGGTGGTGTATACCAGTCGCATTCTACACTGAAAATGTAATTATCCCCAAAAATTTTACGACCGGGTTTTATTTTAAAATGAATAATGATATTAATACAATCACAATTTCGTCAGAAAAGTCAAAAAAACACACGGGATTCATCCTGCCCTTCCAACATCAGGGCATATACGCGAGACGTTATATAACGTGCCACCTTTTCGGTGGCATCCACCCCGACCGTGGGCGACTGTGGAATCATCGCCCCTACGGGGAATTGCGCGATTCCAAATGTAGGGCGGGGATTACCTTCGGTCGCAGATACTATCCCCGCCGCTTTTAGGAACCCCCCTCCCTGCCCTCCCCCCCAAATGGGGGCGGGGACCGGTACACCCCTTACCCACCATACCCCCAACGGGGGAGAGGGGACAGACGGCACCCCTCACCCCGGGTCAGACGTACCCCCGCAGGCCGGCGTAATCGGCGGGGTCCTCGCCCCGCTCGCGCATCCCGTCGAGGAACTCCGCCAGCGCCGTGTCCGTATCCAGGACCGACCCCCCCGCCGTCCGGTAGAGGTAAACCCTCCGCCCGTCCTCGGGGCGGATGGAGACCAGCTCCCGGTCGGCCCAGAGCGGAACGATTCCCCCCGAGGCCGTCTCCACCACCGGCACCTGGGCGTTCTCCTGGTCCGGGAAGAGCGGCGCCTCCTCCCGCAGCTCCTGGAGGACGCGGGCCAGCGGCACGCCGTAACGCAGCGCCCCGGTCCGCAGGCGGCTGTAGGAGGCCTCGATCCGGGCCCCCTGGAGCGCCCACCGCAGCGCGGCGAACTCGAACCGCCGCATGTTGTCCGCCGTATAGAGCGCCTCGTTGTAGACAGTCACCCCGGACTTCCGCAGACGGGTGATTACCGTCACCGCCTCGGGGGTGACCTCGTAGGCGTGGCAGAAACGGGACATCAGCCCCACCTCGAGCTGGGTCGGCTTGATGTACCGGGAGATTATCTTCGTCAACAGGGCGGTGAAGCGCTGGGGCATCACCACGGGGAAGTTGGAGCGGATGAGGATGCGCCTCAGGTGCTTGTAGCGCGAGAGCCCGGCCAGTATTCCCTCGACCTTGGAGTCGGTCAGGCACAGGACGTCGCCCCCGCCGATGACCGCCTCCCAGACCTCCGGGTTGTCGCCGAACCACTCCAGGGCCGAGCGGAGTTTGGAGTCGGTGACGTCCAGCTCGGTGGTCGGCGGCTCGTAGCACGAGTACTGGGGGGAGGCCAGGCAGGGCTTGACCAGGGCGCTGAAGGGGTTGAGCCGCTCGACGAGGAGCGGCGCGCCGCCCGGCTCCCCGCCGTCGTCGGTCGCCCTCACCGCCGTGACCGGCGGCAGGACGCGGTGGCGCAGGGACCGGTCGAAGAGCCCCCCGGGTTCCTCGTCGAAGAGGGAGAGGTAGTAGGGGGTGACGGACCACCGCACACCGGCGGCCTCCGCCGCGTCCAGGCCCGCCTTCTCGCCCTCGGAGAGCGGGATGAGGTCGGTCAGGACGGCCCGGTCGCGCACCGTGTTGCGGGTCTGCCAGATCCAGTCGTCCCACTGACTGGGCGACCCGCCGAGCCGGTTGAGGATGCGGACGCGGTTCTTGTGCCGCCGCCGGTAAACGTCCCGGTCGCTGCCCGCGGGATACCGGGTGAGGAAGAGGGAAGCCGCGTCCCCGCCCGGCTGGCTCCCGGCCTCCTCCCGGCCGGCGAGTGCGGACAACAGGCCGTCCAACTCGAAGAGGAAAGCCCGGGAGACCCCCTCGGTCCGTCCATCCGCCAGGGCCGCCAGGGTCGCCATCACCGGGACGCCGGTCAACTCCTCGGTCCACCGGGCGGTGACGGTCTCCAGGACGCGCCGGGCGCGGTGGGCGCGCGCCGAAGCGCACCCGGCCCCGAGCTCGGCCAGCATCCCGTGGAACAGCCGCCGGCACTCCTCGACGTCGCCCGCACCCGCGAGCCTCTGTTCGAGGCCCGGCAGACGGGAAAGCACCTCCCGGCGCCCGACGTCCGTGATCGCTTGGGTCATCCGGCTCCGCTCCACCGGGTTCGGGACGGTACGTGAAAGGGGACTCTCCAAGTTTAACATATCCTCACCGGTTGGGCTAACCGACCCCGCTTCGTTGACACTCCAAGGTTTAAGTGTTATAAAGGGGGGCATCTTGGTCCAGAAAGATATTCACGACGTACCCGACGGGGGTGCCTAAAAATGCGGTTTAGACTGATTCCGACCTTTCTCGCGGCGGCGGCCGTCGCCCTCCTTACGGCGGGGTGCGGCGCCGAGGGCGAGACGATTCTGACCGTCGGCGGGAACACGTACACCATCGGCGACCTCGCCGACTATTACGCCCACCTGGACCCCTCCACCCGTCCCATCATCTCCAACTACGAGGACGCCCGGGACTACCTCACCGCCTTCGGCAACAAGGCGCTCCTGGAGACGGCGGCGCGTGAGGCGGGGTACTACGAGAACCCGATGGCGGTGTCCGAGTTCGAATCCTGGCGCCGGGGACGGCTCATCACCACCCTCCAGAAGCAGGTGACCGCCGACGTCAACGTCACCGAGCAGGAGCTCGACTCCTGGGTGCAGCGCTACATCTCCGAGGGCGTCGACTTCAGCCTCATCCAGTTCCCCAGCCTGGCCGAGGCCCAGGCGGCCTACGCGCGGCTCAAGGCCGGCGAGGATTTCGGCAAGGTGGCCCGGGAGACCTTCTACTTGAAAGGCCCCACCGACATCTTCCTGGCCCAGGCGGGCGGCGTCAGCGACATCCCGCTGCAGTGGAGCCCCTCCAGCCGCAACGCGGTCGTCTTCGGCCTCGCCGAGGGCCGGTACTCCGAACCCGTGTTCTACGACCTCCACAACGAGTGGGTGTACTACATCTTTCTCAACCGCGGCCCGGCGTCCACGGACGACTTCACCGTCACCGACACCGATCAGATACGCCCCCGCCTGCGCCAGGAGATGCTCTTCGAGCGGGCCAAGGATGAATGGGACTCCTACGTCGCGGACCTGCGCTCCCGGGCGACCGTCGAGGTCAACCAGGACCTCCTGGACCAGTTCGACGCCATCCTGGAGGACATCTACCAGCGGTCCACCGACGAGGGCCTGATTGCGAACCGCAACACCATGCTCTCCGTCGGGCCCGAGGACCTCGTCGGCCTGGGCTCCACCATGGCCAAGCCCTCCGCCTTCGTCCGGGAGATAGCGTTCCAGGCGAACGCGCGGCGCATGATGTTCACCGAGTCCATCTCGCCCTTCTTCCAGGAGCACCGCAACGACTTCCTGGTGAAGGTGAACGGGGAGAGCGTCCCGCTGAGGTACTGCACCCAGAACATCCTGCTGTGGCTCACCATCGACGACACGCGGCTCCTGCGGCCCGAATCCCGCCGGGAGCTCCTCCAGCGCTTCGTGGATACGAGCGTCAACGACCAGCTCGCCCTGCAGCAGGCCGTGGAGCTCGGCCTGGACGCCCAGGAGCCCCTCGCCTCCAAAATCACCCGGAAGCAGGACGAGATAGCGGTCACCCTCTTCCGCCAGGAGCACTTCCTCGCCACCCAGTCCCGGCCCACCGAGGACCAGGTCCGCCGGCGCTACGAGGAGACCATTGACCGCTTCGTCTACGACCGGAGAATGTCCTACTATCTCGCCGTCCTGCCCGACCGCGCGAGGGCGGAGGAGCTGCGGGCGCTTCTGGTGGACGAGGCCAACTTCGATCCCCAGGTCCAGACCATCGCGAGCCTGGCCGAGCTGAAAACCCGGGCCCCCGGCGAGCCGCTGGCCCACAATCCCGAAGAGCTCCTGCGCATCATCATCCGCGACGAGTCGGTGGACAAGAAGACCGCCAACATCCACCAGTCCGTAGAGATCGACGAGGCGGACGACTACCTCCGGCCCGGCTTCGAGCACGGCAAGGGGTGGATAAGCCCGGTCGTCGAGGGCGAGCGCGACGGGGTGAAGGGCTACGGCATCCTCTACGTCCTGGACATCCTGCCGCCGGCCGACCGCACCCTGGAGAACGACCCCAGCCTCTACGACTACCTCGTGGACGAGCTGATGCGCGAGGCGGAGCCCGGGCTCTTCGACTCCTTCATCGAGGAGCTAAAGAAAACCTACCCCGTGGTTTACGACGAGGACCTCGTGGAAGACCTCTTCGACGCCCTGCTGGACGCGTCTCGAACCGTACCGGAGGCCTGACGTGCACCGCCCGCTCGCGCTGTTGCTCGCCGCCCTCGCCCTCCTCGCCGGCTGTGGCGGGGATGAGGGCGACGAGAATGTCATCGCCACCGTCCAGGGGGAGAGGATCACCCGGGAGGAGGCCTGGGAGCTGATGGGGGCCGACCCGGGCACGCCGATCCCCGACGAGGTGGCGGACCGCCTGATAACGCGCCGCCTGGTGCTCCGGGAGGCCCTGGACCTGGGCATCACCGTCCCCGACGAGAAGGTGGAGCGCATCTACCAGGCCCTGGCGGCCAACGACGAGGTCATCCTCGCCGGCGGTCCGGCGGCCCGGATGCGGGAGCAGAAGCTCCGCGAGAAGGTCCGCGAGGACCTGCTCTACGAGGCCGTGGTCGGCCTGGAGGTCCTGGACCGGATTCAGGTCACCGAGGCGGAGATAGCCGCGTACTACCAGGAGCACGCCGCCGAGCTCGGCGGCCGGCCGCTCCGTTTTTACCAGATTGTGACCGCCGACCGCGAGAGCGCCGACGCGGTCCTCACCCGTCTCGACGAGGGGGAGGACTTCGAGGAGCTGGCCCGCTCGCTCTCCACGGCGCCCGAGGGCCCCGCGGGGGGGCTGGTCGAGGTGCCGGGCTCCGAGGACCTGCCGGCGGCCCTGGCCGCGGCGCTCGAGGGCCTGAGTATCGGCGAGGTCGCCGGGCCGGTCGAGACCGACTACGGCTTCCATCTCCTGACGATAACGGAAAAACCGGAGGAGGAGACGGTCCCGCCGCTGGCCCTGGTCCGCGATAAAATCCACGACATCCTCTTCGAGCAGAAGAGCGCATCGGAGCGCGAGAAGTGGCTCGCCGGCCTGTGGGCCAAGGCCGAGGAGACCATCTGGCGCGCGCCCCGGGAAGAGCCGGCACAGTGACGCGAATCGCCCCCATCGTCCTGGTGATTATGGCCGTCGCGGTGTCCGCCGCCGACGTGCTGGACCGCATCGCCGTCGTGGTCGCCGACGAGCCCATCCTGGCCTCGGAAATCCGGGGGACGGTGCAGAACTACCTGGCGCAGATCGGCGCGCGACCCTCGCCCGACGAGCTCGACCTGTTGACCAAGCAGGTTTTCGCCCACCTGGTGGCCAACCGCGTGCTCGTCCAGGAGGCCGAGCGCCGGGGGATAACCATCACCTACGCCCAGCTCGACGCCCTGGTCGTCAAACAGATCTCCCAGGCGCGCTCCGCCTACGCGACCGACGAGGAGTTCGCCGCCGCCCTCGCCGGGGTCGGCCTCACCGAGGACAAGCTCGAGGACCTCTACCGCACCCAGGCCCGGGAGGATTACCTCATCTCCCAGCTCATGCAGCAGTACTACTCGGCCAAAATCAACATCACCGAGCAGGACATCGACGACTACCTGGCGCAGACCGCGTCGGACGCGGGGAGCCGGCTCGTCTACACCCTGCGCCACGTCACGGCCTACGTGCGGCCCGGGCCGGACACCGAGGCCGAGGCCGAGGCCCTGGCGTCGCGCATCGCCGGTCTCGCCCGCCGCGGCGGAGACTTCTTCGCCCTCGCCGACACCTACTCCGACGCCCCCGCCGACCTGGGCGTCGTCGAGCGGGGCTCCCTCGACGAGCCCCTGGACCGGGCCATCTTCTCCCTGGCGCCGGGGGAGGTCTCCGACCCCGTCCGCACGAGATACGGCTGGCACGTGGCCAAGGTCCTGGAGCGCCTGGACGACGACCATGTCCGCGCGGCCCACATCCAGCTCGGCGTCCGGCCCACACCCGACGACGAGGCGCGGACCTACCAGGCCCTGGAAGCCGTCCGCCGGCTGCTCGAAAGCGACCCCGCGGCCGAGGTGACCGGCACCGGCTACGAGGACATCCTCGAGGTCGACGTCCGGGAGACGCCCCTGAGCGTCCTGGAGTCCACCAACGCCCCACTGGGGGCGGAAATTGCGACCCTGGCGCCGGGGGAGGTGTCCTCCGCCTACGGGGTGAGCGGCGGCCTGCGCGTCACCCAGCTCGTGGACCGGACCGAGCGCCGGGAGATGACCCGCGAGGAGGCCGAGGCGGCCATCTACAACCAGCGGCTGCAGGAGAAGCAGACCACCTGGGTCACCGAGCTCATCGCCAAGACCTACATCGACGTGAAGCTGCCGGAATTGCGGGGTATCCTCGACGCCGGCCCCGGCCAGCGCTGAGGGCGGCGGGGCGTAGAAGCCCCGCCCTACATTTAGGAGCGGCGCGCCGACGGGCCGTGGTGAGGGTCGAGGATAGAAGTGTAGAAGCGGCGGGGTTAGGAAACCCCGCCCTACATTTGATACGATGATGTGTAGGGCGGCCCCGTGGGATGCATCCCCTGCGGGCCGCCGCGATTTGAATAACGGCTGGAAACGCGGCG
>CAZNZF010000094.1:0-8698 GCA_964577465.1 uncultured bacterium
TTGCCACGGGTGTTTGGGGATGAAATGCCAACCCCCGCGGTTTTTTCGCACCCCCCCCCCCCACCCCACCCCCAACGGGGGGAGGGGGCCGGGGTCACAATGTGTAGAGCGAGAGGTCCTTGATTTGCCGGTTGGCGCGGCGCAGGCGACCGGCCAGCGTCTGCGCCAGCTTTATCGCCATCTCGGGGTACTTCTTCAACAGGTCCATGAACTCGTCCCGGTCCAGGTAAAAAAGCTCGCAGGGCGTCACGGCGACCACGCTGGCCGAGCGGGGCCCGGAATCCAGAAGCGCCAGCTCGCCGAAGAAATTCCCCTTCCCCAGGGAGGCCAGCACCTTGGCCCGGTCGGTGTCCAGCACCTGCCGCACCTGGGCCGTGCCCTCGGCGATGATGTAGAGCCGCTGGCCGGTCTCGCCCTCGACGACGATTTCGTTCTCCGGCTGCACCTCGAGCCGGTGCAGGAGGCCCACGATTCTCTCGAGCTGTTCCTCCTCCAGGTCGGCGAAGAGGTGAATCTGCGCCAGGTCGTTGGTATCCATGGCTTCCCCCGTTCGGCGGTTCCTTCGGGTCCGATTATAGACCATCGGGGCGCGGGTGAAAAGGGCTCACCCGAGGCGCCACTGGGCCAGGTCCGGGTGGGCGCGCAGGCCGGGGAGGTCCCCGTCGTAGACGACCTGACCGTTGGCGAGGACCGCGGCGCGGTCGGCCACGCGCTCCGCGAAGCCCAGGTCGTGGGTGGCGACGAGCATGGTCTGGGGCAGGGAGGTAAGGAGCTCCGCGAGGTCGCGGACCGCGGCCGGGTCGAGCATGGCCGCCGGTTCGTCCAGGGCCAGCAGGCTCGGACGGCAGACCATCACCGCCGCCAGGGACAGGCGCCGTCTTTCGCCGTAGGACAGCCGGAAGGGCGGGACGTGCGCCCGGTCGGCCAGTCGGGCCCAGTGGAGCCATCCGTGGACCTCCTCCTCGATTTCCTCCGGCGGCCACCCGCGGCACAGCGGCCCGTAGGCCACCTCCTCGCGGCAGGAGGGGGCGAAGAGCATGTCGCCGGGGTCCTGGAACACCAGCCCCACCCTCTCCCGGACGGCCTTTTCGTTCCCCCGGGCCTCCAGCCCGTCCACCTCCAGGCGCCCGGAGTAGGGCAGCGCGGCGGGCAGGCACAGGAGCAGGGTGGATTTCCCGGCGCCGTTCCCGCCCATAAGCGCCACGCGCTCCCCGGCGGCCAGCCGGAGGTCCACGCCGTCCAGCACCGTCGGCCCCTCCGGGTAACGGCAGACGAGATTCTCTAAAACCAGCGTCGAGGCGGTGGGTCCGTCAGTCAATGTAGGTCCAGAGGGTTACGCCGAGGGGCAGGATGGCGACGAGGAGGTAAATCCAGTCCAGCGCGCGCAGCGGGGCGCCTTTGGTGAAGGCCGGCTCGCCGTCGCCGCGCAGACTCATGGCCAGCCCGAGCCGGTGGCCCCGGTCGAGGCTTTTTTTGAACACGGCGCCCAGGGTCCCCCCCAGCGCCTTGCGCCGGAGGGCGCGCCCGGCGCCCGGCCCCCGCAGCTCCACCGCCCGCTTCCGCCGGGTCATCTCCTCCCCCAGCAGGTGGAGCTGGAGCCAGCTCACCGTGAACAGGCCCGAGATGACGCGCGGCAGCGGGAAGCGCGCCAGGGCAATGACCGCCCCGTTCGCGCCCAGGGCGGAGACGGCGGCCCCCAGCGCCAGGACGGCCACCGCCCCGCGCGAGACGATGGAGGCCCATAACAGGAGACCCTCCCGGTAGACCGTCAGGCCGAGAAATTTCCCGACCGGGATTCCCGGGCCGAAGAAGGGGGTGGCGGCGGTGATGAGCGCCAGGAGGCCCACGCCCCGCAGGAGCCAGCGCAGAAGCCCCCGGGGGCGGGGCTTCAGGAAAATCCAATTCGCCAGGAGCAGCCCGGCGACGGCGCCGGCGCCGACGAGCTCGCCCGCGGGGAGGGCCGCCGCGGCCACGGCCGTGACGAGCGCCCCGCCCAGGGCGATGCGGGGACGCGGACGCGACGGGCCGGTCTCGATGGTCTCGCAGGGTGTCATCGTCTCAACCGGCGTCCGTCATCTTCTCAGCAGCGAGGACGCCCTCCCGCCTTCGTGTTTGGGGATGTCCTCGGGCAGTTTGATTCCGGGTTTGAGAGCGGTGATATTCCAGGACTGGACCGGGGTGGACCTGCCCTTGACCATCATCGGCTCCAGCTTCTCGGCGACGGTGTAGTCCTGCACCAAATGGTGGACTTCCTCGTTGACGATTATCTGGCCCTCACAGGCCACCCCCTCGAGCCGGCTGGCCAGGTTGACCGTGTCGCCGATGGCGGTATAGTCCAGCCGCTCATCCGAGCCGATGTTGCCGACGATAACCTGGCCGGTGGTCACGCCGATGCCGATTTTGACGGTCTGCAGCCCGGCGTCCGTACGCTCCCGGTTCAGCTTGGTAATGTCGTGCTGCATCTCCAGGGCGGCTAAGATAGCGCGGAGTGCGTGGTGTTTCTGGTCCAGCGGAGCGCCGAAAACGGCCATCACGCTGTCGCCCATGAATTTGTCCAGAGTGCCGTCGTAGGCGAAGACCGACTCGGTCAGGAAGCTCAGGTACGTGTTGAGGACGGCTACCACCTCTTCGGGAAGCAGCCTCTCGGCCAGGGGCGTGAAACCGCGGATGTCGGCGAACATGATGGTGACCTCTCGGCGCTGACCCCGGGTCTGCTTCAGGTGGAGCTGCGGATTGCTGATGATCTGGTCCGCCACCTGACGGCTGACGTAGAGGCGGAAGGCGTTGCGGATGTAGTTACTCTGCTTCAGGCTCTCGGCCATGTCGTTGACGGCCCGGCCCAGGTCACCGATCTCGTCCTTACGCTTGACCTTGATGCGGTAGCTGAGGTCCCCCTTGCCGATGCGGCCCACGCCGGTGGCGATGCGGCGCAGCGGCCGGGTGAGGACCACCCCGTAGAGGATGGCCAGGATGAACGCCGCCCCCAGGGCTACCCCGGCGATGATGAACACCGTGCGGCGCAGCTCCTCCGCCGCCCGGGCCGCCGGGGCTTCGGAGATGGCCACGTGGACCTCTCCGATGCGGCGTCTGGTATTCACGTCGCCGATGACGATGGGTGCCGCGACGTCGCGCGCCGCCTGGCCTTTGTAGACGAAGGGGTTGTCCACCACTCCCTCCTCCACCGGCGCGTAGCCCTCCCAGGACGGCACGAAGGGCTTGCCGATGCCCCCTTCCTCGAACTCGGAGTGGGCGACGACGACGCCGTCGGAATCCACCACGGCGGCGTAGAGCACGTCGGGCAGCGTGGAGGCGTCCACGACGAACTGGGCCAGGCGCAGGTCGTCCAGACGCCCCAGCTCGTCCGCGGAGTTTACGGCCAGCATCCGGGCCACGCCCTCGCCCCTGAGGCGTATCTGGCCGATGGCCTGCCGCCGGGCCTCGGCCTCGAGACGCCAGGCGAGCGCTACCGTCAGGACGACCATCAGGACCAGAATCGCCAGGGCCAGCTTGATGCTGATGGAGATCCGCATCGCTCACTCTCCCGGGCGCCGGTCCCCCCGATTGATGGGGGGCCGTGTCGCCCGCTCCGCCACGCGGTCCTCAATCCGCCGTCCGTCAGCCGGGCCTACTCGTGCAGGGCGGCCAGGAGCTGCCGCGCCCGCTCGATGTTCGGGCCCGCCTTGGGATGGTCGGGCTGGTAGTAGAGGCACTGCTCCCAGTAATATATCGCCAGCTCGTAGTCCTTGCGCGTGTAAGCCTGGATGCCCTTCAGGTAGAACTCGTTGGCGGTGATGGGGTCCGATTCGCGCACCGTCGTGGTCAGGGCGGATTTGATTTTCGCCAGGTACTCCGCGGCCGTCCGGTTGCCGGGGTCGAGGCGCTGCGCCTGGTGGAAGAGGTCCTTGGCGGCGGAGTACTCGCCCCTCTCGTAACGGGCGATGCCGTCCTCGACGAGGGTTTTTATCTGAAGGGTGAGGTTGTCGCGGCACCGGCTGACGGCCAAGGGCAGCTCCGCGTCGTCGGGGGTCAGCTCTTGGGCCTTCAGCCAGTGGTCCAGGGCCTCGTTGTAGCGCCCCTGATCCTCCAGATTCCGTGCCAGGTGCTTCTCCTGTTCCACCTGCTTCGCCAGGCGGCTCTCGGACTCACTCAGGTACCCCAGGACCAGGCTGTTCTTGGGGTCCAGGACCAGGACATCGCTCCAGGCGGCGATGGCCCCGCGGTAGTCCTCGGCGGCGAAGCAATCGGCCGCCTTCTGGGAAAGCTTGGCCACTTGAGCCTCCCGCTCGGCCAACTGCCTGGCCAGGCCGTTCGAGGCCGAGGTGAGAAGACCGAGGGTGTCGGGGTTTGAGGGGTCGATCCCCAGGGCGGCGGAGAACTCGGCCATGGCCAAAACGTAGTCCTCATTCTCCAGGTAGCGCTCGCCCCGCGTGATGCGGTCGTTGATCTCGAACTCCCGGACCAGCCCGACGGCCGAGTGGTACGCCATGGCCGCCTCGGTGTAGGACGGGTCCCAGATCAGGGCCTTGTCGAAGGCGCTGACGGCGTCGGCGTAACGCCCATTCCCGAGCGCTTCCTGCCCCTCGGTGTAGTAGGCGCGGCTGGTGGCCCGCGCCAGCTCGTCAATCTGGCTCAGGTAATCCTGCAGTGTGTCCCGGCGGCTGGTGAGATAGGCGAAGTCGTAGCCGACCCCCGCACGGTAGGAGCCGCCCAAGTCGCCCTGGTTTGTGTAGGCGAAATCGAAGGTGATGCCGACGACCTGGAGGCCGATACCGGCGGCGAGGCCGGTGACGTCGCCGCCCTGGGAGCCGTAGCCGAAGGTGTAGCCGAGGCGGAGCGCCACCGTGTCGAACAGGACGTACTCCCCGCCGGCGTGGGCGTAGAGGTTGTCCGTGGCGTCGTCGGTGTGGTACTCGACGTCCAGGTTGAAGCCCAGGTCGCCCTCCAGGAGGCTCAGGTTGACGCCGCCCACCACGTTCGACGGCAGTTGGGTCTCCTCACTGATGAATGTCAGCGGCGGGCCGAGGTTCCTCCCCGCCAGGCCCACGGTGAGCCAGTCGAAGGGGAAGCGGTACTGGACGCCCAGGTCGAAGCTCGCCCCGGTGGCGGAGTAGGTGTCCAGGCGCTGGTGGACCACCCCGGCGGTCAGCCCGGCCGAGAAGCCGTCGAAGAGCTCGAGGCCGTAGCCCGCCTCGACGGCCAGGCCCATGGCGTCGAATGTGCCCTCGGGCTCGGGGGTGTCGCCGGTCCGGCGTTCGAAGTCGCCCACGCTCATGTAGGTCGCGCCCAGCGAAAGGACCCCAACCTTCTCGACGGGCAGGCAGCCGGCCAGGTAGCCGAGGCTCGTGTCGGCGATCCAGCTCGTGAAGGAGGCGTTCACCACGGCCTGGGTGCGGAAGCCCAGGCCGGCCGGGTTGTAGAAGAGACCGCCGAGGCTCCCGGCCTCTCCGGCGCCCGTGCCGCCCATGCCCACCGCCCGGATGTCTTCGGGCAGCAGGAGGAAGGTCGCCCCGGCGTTCCCGGCGAGGGCTGCCGCGGTCAGGGAGAGGAGTAGAATCGTCGACACACAGCGCTTCGGCATCGCGTTCTCCTGATGGGAGTGCGAAAAGTGAGCTCTGGGGCGTCATTCGAGTCCGGTTTTATCGGACGACGGCCAGCTTCTTCACTACGGCGGCGGAGCGCCCCATGCCGCCTATCTCTTCGGCAACGAGGCGGAAAATGTAAACGTCGCTGGCGACGCCGCCCAGGTTCCACACGAAGGACCCCGGTGTTCCCACGGCGAACTCGCCCCGCTCGCGGTGCACCTCGCGGCCGGCCAGGTCGTAAACCACCAGCTCGACCCGAGCGTCGCCGCCCACGGTGAAGGCGAAGTGGGCCGCGTCGCCGGCGGGATTAGGCCAGACGTACGCCCGCGACGGGTCGAAGAAGTCGCCCTCGGTCTCCACCACGACGGACAGCAGGGGGGACCAGTTGCCCGCCGCGTCCCGCGCGTGGACGTAGAGGACGTGGGTCGAGCCTTCGGTCCAGCCGCTCGCGTCGACCAGCGCCAGGAGTTCCTCGTAGCTGTCGTCGAAATCACCGTCCCCCGCCGACAGGGGCAGACCCTCCCCGTTCCGCCCCGCGTCGTCCACGAAGTACTCGCCGCCGGCGATGAACGAGCCGCCGTAATCCGTGTCGTCGGCCTTGCAGGTCAGGCTCACCACGTCGGCGCCGAAGGTGGGGTTGGGATTGGCCCGGACGTCGGTGACCTCGGGCGGCTCGTCGTCTATGTCACCCTCCCCGCCGGTGGTGAAGGCGAAATCGTAGGCGCCTTCCCCCGGGCCGTTGCCGTCCTCGAGGTGATTCCCGTCCTCGTCGGTGATGCCGAAATCCAAGAGAACACTGATCAGGCTTAGGGGGGGCAGGTCGGCCTGGGGTTCGGCGATGAACTCGAGATTGTCGCCCTCGAGACGGCCGTCCCACTCGAGCTCGGTCCCGTCGGCTGAGATGTGGAAGTTCTCCGCAAAGCTGTCCAGGTCCATGCGGTGGTCGAACTTGACCGAGATTTTCGTGTTGAGGGGCACGTCGTCGGCGCCGTCGGGAGGGATGTGGTCCACCACGCGGGGACCTTCCGGACGAAACGACCCGCCGGTTTCGAAGCTGAAGTCGTAGGCGCCCTCGGCCGGGCCGTTGTCGTCCTCGAGGGGGGTCCCCTCCGAGTCGGTGATGCCCTCGTACAGCAGAACCTCGATCAGCTTCAGGGGCGGCAGACTTGATTCGGGGTCGGCGACGAAAGTCGAGTCGTCGTCGCCCTCGAGCCGTCCCGTCCACGGGATTTCAATCTCGCCGTCGTAGATGAAGAAGTTCCCCGCGAAGCTTGCCAGGTCCATGGATCGGTTGAAGACGACCCGGATATCCGTGTTGAGGGAAACGCCCTGAGCGCCGTCGATGGGGATGGTTTCCACGACCCGGGGGCTGTCCGGGTCCCCCCCCGGATTGTAGTTCAACTGAAAACTTTCCACGACGGGGAAGGAGTAGGGCACGTCGTTTCCACCGATAAATTCGAGCTTGTACTGTACGTACCGCATCCCCTGTTCGATGCCCTCGAGGTTGTCATAATTAGTTATCAAGACCCATGCGCCGCTCATCTGCGGGGTGTCGTCGGAACGGAGGTAGACCTTCAGTTCGGAATTTGCCGGCAGGTCGACCGGGATGTCGATGGAGTTGAAGATGGAGGGTGACCCGCAGTCGTAGGGCAGGCTGATAATCTCGGCGGTGGGGTGGGCCATGAATACGATGAAGGGGGTCTCCAGAGACGACGAGTTACCCGAGGCGTAGATAAAACCGAAGCGGGGGTCCTGGAGGAGAACGGGTACCGTGTCGAGATTGTCCCAGGGGTCATCGAAGTAGTTACCGGACCACGACTCACCGTCGTCGTCGGAGACCCACAGTCCGGCGCCGCCGGCGCCTATACCGGAGATGAAGACGATCCCGTCGTCCGCGACCAGGATGTTGTGGACCTCGGTCAGGTTCGTGGAACCGAGATTGAAGAGGTCGAAGTCCGCGGGATTGTCGGAGTTGATCCGACAGACCAGCGGGGAGCCGTGGGCGTTGGACGTGGCGAGGTAGACGTAAGTATTCGTCCAGCCGGTGGAGGGGCCGGTGGAGGCGAATTGGGGCGCGTCCACCGGACCGCCGTAGTAGTCCTCCGTCCATTCGCTCCAGGAGCCCCCGTCGTCGGTCGAGTAGTAGAGCAGGTCATTCCCCACGCTGTTGTCGACGGCGACGAATAGATCATCCGTCCGTCCCATCCGCCAGATGGCGTACAGTTGGAACGGGTCCCCGGGGAATTTGTTTCCGTCGGCAGTCCAGTCGTTCCCGTCCCAGAGCCAGAGCCTGGCTTGCGTTTCGGTGGTGTCAGAGATGGTCAGATAGCCGTGGTTGGCGTCGTCGAAGAGGAAGTGGGCGTCGGTGAACGTCGCGTCCGGAATCTCGGTTTGTTTTTGCCAGTTGCCGTCGAGGCCGTCCAGGATGTAAATCTCCAGGCCGTCATTCGTCTCGGCCGCCACGTGCAGCTCGTTGGTGTCCGGCCTCTGGGCGATGTAGAGGAGCGGACCGCGTATATTCGGACTGACGTTACCGGTCCAGGTAACGCCGCAGTCGTCCGAGTAGTAGACGGCCAGTTTGCCGTTTCCGGCCCTACCGCCGACGACCTGGTAGTAGGTTTCGGAATCGTAGTCGAAGTAGTTGGTCCGGCCGGAAATCACCGCCATTGTCTCTATCCCGGCGCCGAATTCGCCGACGTCATCCGCATCATCGCTCGGCGCGTAGGGGAAGACGCGGTTGTCCCCGGTCCACGGGTCCACGACGTAGCGCCACCAGGCGAGGTCCACGGAAGCGTCGAAGCTCCGCTGGTGGCCATCGTTCCAAAGCCAATCCATTTCCGGAGGGGCCGGACCGTCCACCCAGCTGTCCTGAATCCAATCATCGCCCAGGATGGGTGTAATCAGGGGCAGGATTAACAACAGAGCGACTACCCGACCTCGCATCGGATACCTCCACCGAAAAAGGCGACTAAACTCATCATACTTAATTATTACACCCCTATCCAGTGGCAAATACCGACCTTTGTTAGGTCGGTATTTATGAGTGGAGTAGCTCTGTTGGTCTGTTGGTCTGGTTCTAGGCCTTTTTCAGCGAAAGCAGCTTCGCCAGGCCGAGG